>NZ_CADCWS010000292.1 GCF_902806475.1 Candidatus Frankia nodulisporulans | reverse complement strand
CCCGTCCGCGTCCACCGGCCCGTCCGCGTCCACCGGCCCGTCCGCGTCCGGGCGACTCCCGGCGTGGACCCGCCCGGATGGCCAGGCCTGGGATCCCCTCACCGACCCGCTCACCGGCCCGCTGGGCCGCCGCGGCCGGGGCCCGCCCGTTCGCCCTCGCCACCGCCTTCCAGTATCCCGCCGCGCCGCCGGCCGACGACCAGCCACGCACCACCCCTGCCCCGCCCCCCTCCACCGAGGCCACCTCGTCCACCGAGGCCACCTCGTCCGCTGAAACCAGCCCGTCCATCGAAACAGCGCCGTTCATCGCCACGGCACCGTCAGCGCAGGCCGAACCGTCGCTGGCAGCCGAACCCCCGGTGCGGGACGAATCCTCGGAGGCGGCTGAACCGCCGGTAGGGACCGAACCGCCGGTGATGGCTGATGTGGCAGGCGAAGCCCCAGCGGCGGACGAAGCCCTAGTGGTGGCGGACGAAGCCCTGGTGGCGGACGAACCGTCCGTCGAGACGTCGCTTCCGACCGTGGACGTGGTGCCCACCGCCGTCGCGTCGCCGTCCGAGGTCACGCCCTCCGTCATCGTGGTGGCCTCCACCGGGGCTGTGCCGTCCAGGGATGCCGTGCCGTCCAGGGACGCTGTGCCGTCCAGCGCGGGGGACCCGACGGAGGCGGACAGTGGCGCGGTGCGAGACAGCTTCGCCGAGCTCGCGGCCATGGCCGCGGGGGAACTGGCCGCGGGGGAACTGGCCGCGGGGGAACTGGCCGCGGGGGAACTGGCCGCGGGGGAACTGGCCGCGGGAGAGCGGGTCACGGAGGAGCGGGGTGTGGCTCGGTCGCAGGGGGCGCGGGTAGTGCCCGCGCGCGGCGACGAGCACACCCGCGAGGTGACCGAGGCGGCCCCGCGAACCCGGGCGCCACTCCTGCTGCACTCGCTGGCCGATCTGCGGGAGATCTGGGTGCCGCTGGTCGAGGCATCCGGAGCGCGCAGCGTCGCCGAGATCGGCTCGGAGAGCGGCGTCACCACCTCGCTGCTGGTCGACCTGCTCCGACGCGGCGGGGGCGGCCGGCTCGTCGTCGTCGACCCGAATCCCGGTGTGGAGCCGACCTCCGGCGGCGGGCTGGACGTGCAGGTTATCCGCGGTCACAGCCCGCAGGCCCTGGACGACCACGCCCCGACCGACGCCTACCTCCTCGACGGCGATCACAACTACGCCACGGTGCGCGGTGAACTGGAGGCGATCGCCGGGGCCGTCGAACGGTTCGGCCGATCGTCGTTCCCGCTGGTGATCCTGCATGACGTCGGCTGGCCGGCCGGGCGGCGCGACCAGTACTACGCGCCGGATCGGATCGCCGGCAACGACCGTCAACCCCACTCGTGGGACGTCGGCGTCGAGATCGACAATCCCGGCACGGTGCGGGGCGGTTTCCGCGGTATGGGCGCGTTCGCTTGGGCGCTGGCCGAGGGCGGGGCGCGTAACGGGGTCCGCACCGCGATCGAGGATTTCATCGCCGAACAACCCGACCTGCGGTTCTTCACCGTCGCGCCGGTCTTCGGCCTCGGTGTCGTGGTCGACCGGCGCGCGCCCTGGGCGCGCCGCGTCGCCGACCTGCTCACACCGTGGGTCTCCAACCCGCTGCTGTCCCGCCTGGAGCGCAACCGCATCGACCTCTACCTGCACGTCCTACGACTACAGGACGCCGCGGCCGCCGCCGCCCGCGTCCGCCAGCGCGAGTGGTCCCGGCTGGACGAGGAACGCAGCCGGCTCGCCGCGACCGACCTGGACCAGCTCGCCCGCATCGCCGAACTCGAACGCGAACTCGGTGAGCTGCGTCGGCGAGCAGCCGAATCCGGACTGCTCGATGTCGACGGCACGGACGGTAGCGCCGGCTCGCCGGGCGGCGGGCCGGCGGGGGACGAGTCCCGACTGGCCCAGGTCGCACGGGTCGCCGGCACCGCCCTGCGCGCCCGGCTCGGTCCCGCCGGCCAGGATCGCCTCGCCCGGGTCCAGGCCCGCGTCGTCGACGTCGCCGGTCCGACCCGCACCACCCTGCCCGCCCTGCGCCGTCGTCCGAGCCCACCAGCCCGCTGACCCGGCGTCACCAGAGCGTCGGCTTGACGGGCTCGAGGTCCTGCGACCACCCCCCGCACCCCGATACGGATGATCGGCGGGGGGTCAGCAGACCGGCTGGTAGGGGACGTCGGCTATGTAGCGCTGCCACTCGGTCTCGGTGATCTGGCGGGACGGGTCCGCGCAGGCGGCGGCGATCAGGCTGGCGTCGTCGATGCTGCTGACGCGGATGGTGTAGTCGTCGCTGGCGGTGGCGATGCCGCGGCCGTCCGGCGTCCAGGCGAGGGCCTGGATCCAGTCCCCGTGGCCGCTGATCGTGCCGGCGGCGGGGGGACGTCCGGAGCCGGTGACGTCCCACAGGTGGACGGTGGTGTCCCAGCCGGCGGTCGCGAGGGTTCGGCCGTCGGGGCTGAAGGCGACGTCGAAGACCCATTTCTCGTCCGCGGGGAAGGAGGCGACGGCCTCCGGGCGGGAGGGGTCGGTGACGTCCCAGATGCGGGCGGTGCCGTCGTAGCTGCCGGTGGCCAGGCGCCGTCCGTCGGGGCTGAAGGCCACGGCCCAGACGTAGTCGGTGTGCGCGGTGATCGCGGCCAGCGGACGGGGATGGCTCGGGTCGGAGATGTCCCAGATGCGGGCGGTCCGGTCGGCGCTCGCGGTGGCCAGCAGGCGGCCGTTGGGACTGAAGGCCACCTCGTTCACCCAGCTGGTGTGCCGGTCGAGGACGGACAGTTCCCGCGGATGGCGCCGATCGCTGACGTCCCACAGCCGGGCGGTGTTGTCGTAGCCACTGGTGGCGAGGATCTTGCCGTTGGGGCTGAAGGCGGCATCGAGTACCCAGCCGTCATGCCCGAGGATGTCGGCGACCTCGACGGGATGACGCGGGTCGCTGATGTCCCACAGGATCGCGCTACGGTCGTAACTGACGGTGGCGAGCGTGGTGCCGTCCGGACTGAACGCGGCGTCCAACGTCCAGGAACGGTGCCGGTTGAGGGTGGCCAGGCGCACCGGATGGGCCCGGTCGGCGATGTCCCACAGCTGGACGAGGTTGTCGGCACCGGTCGAGGCGAGCAGCTGTCCGTTCGGGCTGATGCTGACGCCCAGGGCGGACGCGGTGTGCCCGCGCAGCACCGTCGCCGTCGCGGCGGCGAACGAGGTCCGCAGGGCCGCGCGGGCCTCGGCGTCCGGGTCGATCCGGTAGGCGGCCAGCGACAGTCGGGCGGCGAGGTCCGTGTCCGAGGTACGGACCGCCTCGGCGGCCAGCGCCACCCGTTCGGCGACCTCCTCGTGGCTCGGCCGGTCCCCACCGCCGGAGGTCAGCGCCAGCGGAACCAGAGCGGTGATCAGTGCGACCGCCAGCAGTGGTGCGGCGAGCAACGCGATCCGCCGCCGGCCCCACCTGCGCCGCGGCCGGGTCGCCGGACCCCCGTCGCCGGCACCGACCTCGGCCCCCACACCACCCACGCCCGTACGGCCTGGCCTGGTGACAGCGCCCGCCCCGGTGCCGGGCGCTGCCGGCGGCCCGTCCCCACCACCGCCGTCCGGGATGCTGCCGTCGGTCCCACCGGCGGTCGCGCCGCCGGTGACGCCGCCGGTCGAGGCGGGGAAGGCCTCGCCGGTCCGCGCGGACCGTTGCGGCGGCGCGGCCAGCGGCGCGGCCGAGTGGATGACCCTGGTCACGTCCGGGTCGGGATGTGTCGGCGGGCCCATGGCCACCAGGCGGAGGAACAGATCGCGGGCGGTCGGACGGGCCGCCGGGTCCTTGCGCATCGCCTCCTCGACGATGGGACGCAGGTTCGGGTCCAGCCCGTCGAGCAGTGGCTCGCGGTGCACGACCCGGTAGAGCTGCACCGGCGTCGGCCCGTCGCCGAACGGGAACGATCCGGTCCCCGCGTAGGTGACCAGCCCACCCCAGGCGAAGACGTCGGCGGCCGCCGAGACCGGTTCACCGTTGGCCTGCTCGGGCGCCATGAACGCCGGCGTGCCGATCCGCTGGATCTCCTGGCTGAGCATCGTCGGGGCGTCCATCGCCCGCGCGATCCCGAAGTCGATCACCCGCGGTCCGAGGGAGGACAGCAGCACGTTCGATGGTTTGAGATCCCGGTGCACCATCCCGGCGCCGTGAATGGACGTGAGCGCCGCCGCCACGCTGACCGCGAGCCGTTCGAGATCCGCTGAGCGCAGCGGACCCTCGGCGGCGACGGTCTGCGCCAGGGTGAACCCGTCGATGTACTCGGTGACGAGGTAGGGCAGCCCACCCGGCGGATCGACGACGTCGAGCACTTCGGCGGTGCAGAACCTGGCGACGCGACGGGCGATGTCGGCCTCCCGGCGGAACCGGGCCCGGAACTCGGGCACCCGGGCCAGATCCGGCCGGATGACCTTCACCGCGACCAGCCTGCCGGCGTACCCGGTGGCGTGCTCACGCCCCCGGCCGAGGTAGACCGTGCCCATCCCGCCCTCGCCGAGCCGCCCCAGCAGCTCCACCCGGTCCAGCCCGGTCAGATCACCCGGCTCCAGCGGAGCCACACCCACCGGGATCGCCGAACCCGACCGCCCCCCACCGGTCTGACTCGCCGAACCCGCGCCAGCGCCACCGTGCGTCGCCGGACCAGATGCCGTCGGACCAGATGCCGTCGGACCAGATGCCGTCGGACCAGATGCCGTCGAACCACGCGCCGTCGGGCTGTGCGCCG
>NZ_CADCWS010000291.1 GCF_902806475.1 Candidatus Frankia nodulisporulans | reverse complement strand
CCGTTTTTCGTTACATACCGTTGCCATCACCGCTAAGCGGGTACCCGGCAGCCTCCGAACCGGGGCCGAGCCACGAGCACGGTGGCGGATGCGGGCCCGGATCGCGGCCTGGCCGTGGAGGGCTGGCGGCGTCCGGTCCGGACCCGGCGAACCACATGCCCGGCGCGTCCGGTAGGCTCACCTACGGTGGAGTCGCCTAGTGGCCGAGGGCGCACGCCTCGAAAGCGTGTGAGGGGGCAACCCCTCCGTGGGTTCAAATCCCACCTCCACCGCAGGTAGACGGGCTGTCCGGCCCCGGCGGGAACATCGTTACGATCGTTCCGCCGGGCCGCCGGTCTCAGTTCTGGTCTCAGTAGCCCCCCAGATCAGGGCACCGACCTGATTGGCGATGCCGCGCCGGATCGGCGCGGTGAGGTGCTGGTAGCGCGCCGCCATCGCCGCGTTGGACCATCCCATGATCTGCATGACGGCGCGATCAGGGACACCGAGAAGCAGCAGGACGGTTGCCGCCGTGTGCCGGGCGTCGTGGAGCCGAGCATCCCGGATGCCGGCGGCGTGCAGTAGCCGCTTCCACTCCGTTGTGTCGGTCCGCGGGTTCGTCGGGCCGCCTGTCGGCGTCGCGAAGATCCAGCCCCCTTCCTGCCATAGATCGGCGGCATTCTCCCGCTCGATGGCCTGTGCGTCCCGGTGCTGCTTGAGAAGTGCGGTGAGTTGGTCGGGCAGGCCGATGCCGCGCCGCCCGGCCCGCGACTTCGTATCCCCGGTTGCCGGCCTGGTAGCGATCCGCTCGGGGCAGTAGCCGGCCTTTCGCTCGGGCGGACACGTCCCGCCACAGCCGTGCTTGTATTTGGGCCGCAAGCGGTTGCGGCGGATACGCAGCTCCCCGTTGTCAAGATTGACGTCCGACCAGCGGAGTCCGAGCGTTTCGCCCTGCCGAAGTCCGAGGGCGAGAGCGAGGGCCCATCGCGCGCCGTTGCGCCGTCGGCTGGCCGTGTCGAGCAGACGTTGGACGTCGGCGACCGTGTAGGGCTCGATCTCAACTTCACTGAGGCGTGGCGGCTTCGCCAGGGACGCGACGTTACGGGACAAGTGACCCCGGCGTATCGCCACATTGATCGCGGTCTTCATGGTGCGGTGGGCCTGGTGGGCGGTGGCGGGCTTACTCCCGTTCCGCTGCATCTTCATGTAAAGACGTTCGAGGTGTTCGGGTTCGAGCTTGTCGAGGCGGTGCGCGCCGAGGCCGGGGATTAGGTGAACGCGAACAGCGACCTGATAACCGGACAGGGTGTTGTCGGCCACGCTTCCCGGGACGATGTTCTCAATCCAATGAGTCAGCCACTGCTTTACCGTCCATGGCTTACCCGACTTCCGAACAGTGCCCGCATCTCGCTGTTGTTCGAGCTTCCGAACCTTCCCGGTTACCTCGGATTCGTCCTTCCCTCGGACGTGCCGCCGGTCAGGCCGTCCGTCGTCGCGAATTCCGACGGTCACCCGACCGTGCCAGGACCCATCGGAGCCGAGGTAGATGGTCGATGTCCCGTTCGGTGCGCGGGTTCCTTCCTTGCGTTTCCTGGGCATGGTTGGTGGCTCCTTGGGTGAGGGCCCGAGGCGCGGCGGGTGGCGTTGGCGAGACGGTCGCCGCGCCCCGGGTGATCAGGCGCTGAGTTGGGTGGCGTAGGCGGTGAGGTCGGCGGGGCGCAGGCGGCGGAGCTTGCCGATGCGGACGGAGGGGATGTCACCGGTGCGGATGAGCGCGTAGAGGGTGGTACGGCCGATCGTGAGCTGTTCCGCGGCCTGCTCGACGGTGAGCAGGATCGTGGCGGGGCTGATGGGGGCGGCGTGCTCTTGGCGCGGGGCCCGGTGAGCCTTATCGGGGACCACACCGTGGAGGTGTTCGGACGCGGGCGGGCGGGTCACGATGAAGGTGCTCCTTTCGCTTTCGGTGGGATGGAGTGCGGTCCCGGTGGCTTGCTGGCAGGCGGGCGCCGGGGCCGCGTCGAACGTCGGGTCATGCGGGGGTGGTGACGGGTATCGGCGGGGTATCCGTCCCATCCGTCACATGGTCGTTTTGGCTGGTCAGGGTGGGACGGGTTGGGGTGGTGGGACGGATGGATCCGTCCCAGGGCGGGTATCCGTCCCGCGTTGAGCTGGGCGGCGACGGGTGGGACGGGTGGGACGTGACCTCCGTCGAGGGGTCTTCGGGGTCCTCGGGTGGGCAGTAGCGGGCCCATGCGTCGGTGAAGGCGGCGCGGTCGTATCCCTTGGCTTGGGTGCCGTCGGGGAAGCGGATGTTGGTGGAGCGGATGCCGTAGTCGCGGAGCATGACGGCCAGGCGGCGGCCGGTGAGTCCGGCGGGTCCGGTTTCGGTCCAGGGGGCTTCGGGGTCGCCGTTGAGGCGTTGCAGGAGCCGGAGGGTGGGGAGGGCGTTGTCGGTGCCGAACGCGCGGCGGCAGTCGAGCAGGAGCCGGACCCGTTGGGAGGTTTCCTCGCCGTCGTCGGCTTCGGCGGTGAGGACGTCGACGGCGCGTCGGGCGCGGTCGGGCCAGGTGCCGCGGGCGTGCTCGGCGATGGTGAACAGGGGTTCCCAGGTGTCGGCGGCGCGGTCTTCGACGGGCATGGCGGGTTCGGCGCGTTCGAGGGCGGGGAGGTCGGGGCGTAGCCAGGCGGCGAGCTTTTCGGCGATGGTGCGTAGGCCGGGCCGGTCGCGGCGGTGGCGGTAGGGGGAGACGGTTTCTCCGGGCATGCGGCGGCGCATGCGGATGACGACGGCGCGGTCTTCGATGGTGTCGGGCATGGTGCCGATTCCGGCGAGTGCGGCCATGGCGAATGTTGGGCAGCGTTCGAGCTGGCGGCCGACGTTGTCCCAGCGAAGCGCGGGCCGGTTGCGCTGGTGTCCGGCGTTGAGCAGGCCCCGGAGGTCTTCGTTGTTGTCGGCGGATTTCCCGCCGAACACGGTGTCGGCTTCGTCGACGAGCAGGGTCGGCGGGTCGTCGTCGATGGACCGGTAGATAGCGGCGGTGGATGCGTTGACGGTGATGAGGGGGTTGTGGCAGGTGGCTTCGATGACGTCGAGGAGACGGGATTTCCCGCAGCGCTTTTCCGGGGCGCGGATGACCATGCGGGGTGCGTGGGCCCATGCGGGTTGGGCGTGGCTCGCGGCGATCCACAGGACGACGGCGTCGGTGGCCTGCGGGGAGGGCAGGACGACGTAGCGCACCAGCGCGGCGCGTAGGGCGTCGAGGATGGCGGCGCCGTCGGCCGGGCGGGGGGTCATGCGGGGATCTGCCGTGGTCGGGCGGCGCCAGCGCGCAGGCCGGAGCGGATGGTTGCTTCGGCGGCGGTCCAGGTGAAGCCGTCGGTACCGATGTGGATTGCGGCAGCCTGTTTCAGCATGTCGTTGACGTCGGTTTCGGTGAGGGCGCCACCGGCGGCGAGTTGGCCGAGTGCGACGGCGGAGCGGTAGAGGGCGGTGTTGCGTTCGCCGGTGGTGGCGTCGGTGATGTAGGTGAGTTGGCGGCTGATCGCGGCGCCCAGGTAGGCGGCGCGGCGTCCGGCGGGCAGGTTCAACAGGACGGGTCGGGGTGCTGGTCGGGGCGGGGTGTGAAGGCGCTGAAACAGTGCGGTGGGTAGCGGGGCGACGGGAAGGTCCCGGACGGTCTTGTACGGGCGTCCGGCCACGGTCGTTCCCGCGGCGACGACCTGGCCGCCCCACGCGCGGGTGTCGATCCATGGGCCGAGGGTCCGGCTGGTGTTGCCCAGGCGGATGCCGTCCGGGGCGGCGTAGTACAGGTGCCAACCGCCCCGGCCGGTGCGCACCGTGTAGGTGCGGGGAAGCTCGATCTCGGCGCGGTGGGCCAGGGCGGCGAGGACATCGGCGCCGTTGCGGACGTCTTCGGCCTGCCATTCCTCGGGTAGCGGGGGGTCGGTGGGCTTGGGGGTGTCGAGGTCGACGACGACCAGGCCGGACGGGCCGGTCGCGATGCCGACGCCGTGGTGGCGGTGGGCATGCCAGTGGGCTTCGACCTGGGCGAGGTCGCGGGTCGCGCGCTGCTCCCAGGTGCGGTGTACCTCGGCGCACGGGCCGGTGCGGGGGCAGTGGTCGACGTCGTGGGCCAGGGGGATCTTGCGGCCGGGGCGCAGGGGCAGGACGTACCAGCCGCGGAACGCGGCGTTGAGCGCGGCAGCCAGCGCGCCGGACGCGGTCACGGGCATGGGCGTGGCTCCTTTCGGTGGTGGGGCGCCGGGTGGGGCAGGCGGCCCGTGGTTGGTCCGGTCTGCCCCTCCTCGTCGCCGTGGGCGGGGCGGCGTCTAGAACGGCGGTTCGTCGCTGTAGCCCTGCTCCGGCTGGCCGGCGGTGCCGTCGGTGCGGCCCGGGGTGGCGGTGGACCAGGCGTCGTCGGTGGGGGTGGCGCCGCGGGCGGTCCGGGTGACGGTGGCGGTGGCGAACAGCAGCGACGGGCCGACCTCGTCGACGTCGAGACCGAACATCGACCGGTGCTCCCCGGCGTCGGTCGTCCAGTGGTGCTGACGCAGACGGCCGGTGACGATGACCCGGATGCCCTTGGCGAGGGAGTCGGAGGCGTGCTCGGCGGCGCCCCGCCAGACGGTGCAGGTCAGGAACATCGCGTCCCCGTCCACCCACTGGTTGGTGGTCTTGTCGAACCGGCGTGGGGTGGAGGCGACGGTGAACCGGCACATCGCCACCCCGTTCGGAGTGAACTTCAGTTCCGGGTCGCCGGTGAGGTTCCCGACGACGGTCAGCGGGGTCTCATTGGCCATGGCGATGGTC
>NZ_CADCWS010000290.1 GCF_902806475.1 Candidatus Frankia nodulisporulans | reverse complement strand
CGGTCTCGGTCTCGGGGCGTCTCTACCCGAGCGCCGCCCCGACCCTGGCCGCCGCGGTCGCCGCCGCTGCCGCCGCCGCCAGGTCCACGTCCGCCGCCACCAACGCCACGTCGAGTACCTCCGTCGCCGGCGCGTTCTCGACCGCGGCGGGCCGATCGACCGCGGCTGCCCGCGGATCGGGGAATGCGTCCCCGGCCGGACCGTCGGCCTCCGCCCGCACGACGTCCGGCCGCGGCGCCGGCGTCCAGCCGGACGGGCTTTCGGCCCCGGGCATCCAGTCGGTGGGCATCCAGTCGGTGGGCATCCCGGCGACGGGGAACCGCGTCTCCGGGAACCGGGGCGCGGACAGCGAGCCGGACATCCTCGCCGCCGGCCCAACCCGTCGACGCCGCGGCCGCTGACGGCCCTGACCGCTGACGACACCGCCGCCGGATGATCCGGTGTCACCCACGGGTCGGCGGATGCTTGACGGCGCTGATTCCGGGCATCCCGCCCACAGCCGCCCCGGCCATCCAGCCGGGCGTCACCGCAGACGGGAGAGCGTGCCCCATGGACCGGGAGATGTTTGTCAAGCTGCTCAACGACGATCTCAGCTCGGAATACCAGTCGATCGTCCAGTACATCCAGCACGGTGCGACCATCACCGGCCCGCAGTTCCTCGCCGTCGGCGAGGAGATCAAGCGCCACCTGCCGCAGGAGCTGAACCACGCGACGATCCTGGCGGAACAGATCTCCTTCCTCGGCGGCACACCGACCGCCGAGGTCTCGGCTGTCAGTTCCGCCACCGACCCCGAGGACGCGCTGCGTACCGACCTGCTGCTGGAGTCCGAGCAGCTTGACCGCTATCGCGCGCGGGTCGGCCAGGCGAACGATCTTGGACTCGCGGACGTGGCCGAGGCGTTGCGCCCCCTGCTCGAGCAGACCCAGGAGCACGTGCGTGATCTCCAGAGCGCCCTGGGACGCTAGCCGCACGGGCCACCCGTCGCGCGCGCGGACCCCAGGCCTGGTCGTGACCTCCGGTAGCTCGTGACCTTCGGTAGCCGTTTTCCGCGGCGGGTGTCCTGACGTTCGGACGGGCGTCCTCGCCACCCGGATCGCCGTGGTCGTGTTCGTCTCCGATGTGCCGACCATGGCGATCCGCGTGCGGGCGGGTCAGCGCGTGCGGGTGGGTCGGCGGGTGCGGGTGGGGTCAGATGAAGACGCGGCTGTCGGAGTCGACGATCTCCTTGCCGAGTGGCATCAGCGAGACCGGGATGAGCTTGAAGTTCGCTAGGCCCAGCGGGATTCCGATGATGGTCAGGCACAGCGCGATGCCCGTCGTGAGATGGCCGAGGGCCAGCCACCAGCCGGCGAAGAGGATCCACAGGACGTTGCCGATCAGCGACGCGTCCCCGGCGCCGGGCCGGTCGACCAGTCGCCGGCCGAACGGCCAGAGGGCGAAGTTGGCCATCCGCAGCGACGCGATCCCGAACGGGATCGTGATGATCAGGATGAAGCACACCACCGCTGCCAGCAGATACCCGAGGGCCAGCCACAGGCCACAGAAGACCAACCAGATGACGTTGAGCACGACGCGCACCGTGGACCGCTCCCTCTCACATGATCGGACCGGCCCACCGGACCAGCCACCCGACGATCCCACCAGGACGGCTCCCGGCGGGGAAACTCCCACAGTGACCTACCCCGTCCGGAACGTCTTCACGAGTCCAGCGCCCATCGGTCACCGTCCGAGGTCATGGTCGCCAACCCTGGGCATCCACAGCCGAAACTGGTTACCTTCTGGGTTGGAACAATCGCGGTTCGCCAGCAGACCCGCGCCAAACGCGACAAATCCATGACAGTCTGCCAACCAAACCGACCCACTGGCCCGGTTGGTCAGTGTCAGCCCGACAGCCCGACAGCGCTGCCTGACCGTACGGGATAGGTGGATGACCGGTATGCGAGTGTTCGATCATGTGGTCGATCTGGTCGGTGACACACCGCTGGTGGCGCTGACGCCGACGCTCGAGCAGACGCGCGCACCGCTGCTGGGCAAGGTGGAATATCTCAGCCCGGGCGGGTCGGTGAAGGACCGGGTGGCGCTGGCGATGGTGGCCGCCGCCGAGGAGTCGGGGGCGCTGCGCCCCGGTGGCACGATCATCGAGCCGACCAGTGGCAACACCGGGGTGGGGCTGGCGCTCGTCGCGGCGCGGCGCGGCTACTCGTGCGTGTTCACGATGCCCGACAAGATCAGCGAGGAGAAGCGGTCGGTGCTGCGTGCCTACGGCGCGCAGGTGGTGATCTGCCCGACGGCGGTGGCGCCGGACGATCCCCGGTCATACTACCAGGTGGCCCGGCGGCTGGTCCGCGAGACCCCGGGCAGCTGGAGCCCGGACCAGTACTCCAATCCGCACAACCCGGCGGCGCACGAGGCGACCACCGGCCCGGAGATCTGGCGCGACACCGACGGCGGAATCACCCATTTCGTCGCCGGCATCGGCACCGGCGGCACCATCAGCGGCGTCGGGCGTTACCTCAAGGGTGTGTCGGACGGAGCCGTCCAGATCGTCGGCGCCGATCCGCAGGGTTCGGTCTACTCCGGCGGCACCGGTCGTCCCTACCTGGTCGAAGGGGTCGGGGAGGACATCTGGCCGGCGACCTATGACCGCACGGTGGTCGACCGGGTGGAGGCGGTCAGCGATCGCGAGTCGTTCCTGATGACCCGCGAACTCGCCCGCCGCTGCGGGCTGCTCCTCGGTGGCTCCGGCGGGCTGGCGGTGGTGGCGGGCCTGCGGGTGGCCCGGGAACTGGGACCGGACGGCCTGGTCGTCGTCCTGCTGCCGGATTCGGGCCGCGGCTACCTGTCGAAGATCTTCAACGATGACTGGATGTACGAGTACGGCTTCCTGGAGCCGCCGCAGACCGGACCGACCGTCGCCGACGCGCTGGCCCACAAGGCCGCCCAGCACCGGACCGCCGCGCCACCGGACCTGGTCCACGTGCATCCGCAGGAGACGGTGGGCGCGGCGATCGGCTACCTGCGAGAGTACAACGTGTCGCAGATGCCGGTGGTGGCGCACGAGCCGCCGCTGCGGGCGGCCGAGGTCGCCGGCGCGGTGCTCGAACGGCAGTTGCTGGCGGCGGTCTTCGCGGACCGGGCCGCGATCGACGCCCCGGTCACCGAGCACCTTTCTCCCCCGTTGCCGATGGTCGGTACCGGTGAGCCGCTGTCGCGGGTCGTGACGGTCCTCGGGGACGATCTGGCCGTGCTCGTCCACGACAATGGCAGCCCGGTCGGCATCCTGACCCGATCCGACCTGCTGAGTTTCCTGGCCGCGACGCCGTAGCGTGACGACATGGACGCCACTGCCGCCTCGGCCGCCAGCCCCGACCCGAACTCCGGCCCCGATCTGAGCGTCGGTCGCGACCCGGCCGTCCATGCGGACGTGGGTGCCGGCCCCGAGCCGCGGTCGTCCGGTCGGGCCCAGAACGCCGCCGGCTTTGAGACGATCGCGATCCATGCTGGTCAGGAGCCTGATCCGACGACCGGCGCCGTGGTCCCACCGCTGCATCTGGCCTCGACGTACGCCCAGGACGGGGTCGGTGGGCTGCGTGGCGGATTCGAGTACAGCCGGTCGTCGAACCCGACCCGGGCCGTCCTGGAGACCTGCCTCACCGCGCTCGAAGGCGGCCGGGCGGCCCTGGCGATGTCGTCCGGTATGGCTGCCACCGACACGGTGCTGCGCGCGGTCTGCCGTCCCGGTGATCACATCGTCATTCCGGCGGATGCCTACGGGGGGACCTACCGGCTGGTCGCCCGGGTGCTCTCGCAGTGGAACGTCGAGCACACCGCCGTCGATCTCGCCGATGCCGAGGCGACCCGGGCCGCGATCCGTCCGGGCGTCACCCGGCTGGTGTGGTGCGAGACGCCGACCAACCCGATGCTGACGATCGCCGACATCGGCGCGCTCGCGACCCTCGCCCATGACGCCGGCGCGCTGCTCGCCGTGGACAACACGTTCGCCTCCCCGTACCTGCAACAGCCGCTGTCCCTCGGCGCGGACGTGGTGGTGCACTCCACCACGAAGTACCTCGGTGGGCACAGCGACATCGTCGGGGGTGCGATCATCACCGCCGATCCGGACCTGGCCGAGCGACTACGGTTCCTGCAGAACGCGGCCGGGGCGGTACCGGGGCCCTTTGACTGCTGGCTGCTGCTGCGCGGCATCCGAACCCTCCCGGTACGGATGGACCGGCACTGCGCGAACGCCCGGCATGTCGCGACCCACCTCGCCGCGCATCCGGCGGTCGAGACGGTACGTTATCCGGGTATGCCCGGCCATCCCGGCTACCCGGTGGCCGTGAAACAAATGCGGGATTTCGGTGGAATGGTGTCTTTCACCCTGTCGGGTGGCCATGCCGCCGCCCTCGAGCTGTGCACGCGGACCAGGCTTTTCACCCTCGCGGAGTCGCTTGGCGGGGTCGAATCCCTCATCGAGCATCCGGCCAGCATGACCCATGCGTCCGTGGCCGATTCGCCCCTCGCGGTGCCGGCGAACCTGGTCCGGCTGTCCGTTGGCATCGAAAACGCCGACGACCTCGCCGACGATCTGCGTCAGGCACTGGACGGGCTGTCCACGGCTTTCCCGTCGAAGGCCGCGGACACCACCACCGCCGGCCGGGCCGGTTCGTCCTAGCTCGACCGGCCGAGCCGGGATTGCGCCCGATGCTCGCACCACGGACGGTGCGTCAACCGCCCGCCGCAACGGCCGATATATGTGCACGATCTGGAGATGCGGGCGACATAGCGAACCTTAAAAGGT
>NZ_CADCWS010000289.1 GCF_902806475.1 Candidatus Frankia nodulisporulans | reverse complement strand
GGCACTCACGGCGGCTGACGTGCAGGCCATCATCGGCGTGCAGAACGCCTATGCCGTGGCCATCGACCAGCGGGACTGGCCGGCGCTGCGGGCCTGCTTCGCACCGCACGCGCGGGTCGGTTTCGGACGGCCCGCGCGCCTCGCGCCCCTCGAGGAGTTCCTGGCCTGGGCGCCGCCGTTTCACGCCGCGCTCGGCCCCACCCTGCACCAGGTGAGCACCCACCACGTGCGACCGGATGCCGGTGATGATCAGGCCGCTGCGGTGGTCGGCGGGGGTGCGCTGGCGCTGGCTGAGGCGTCCTGTTATCTGCACGCGGTGTTGGTCAGCGCGGATCTGGCGTCCTGCCAGACGGTGTTCGGTCGCTACCGCGACCAGTTCGTCCACCTGGCCGGTCGCTGGGTGATTCAGCGGCGCGAGTTCCACCCGACCTGGCGTAACGTCACGACCGAAACGGGGATCACCGGAGCCGCGGCGACACCCGTGGCCGGGACCGAGCCCGCCGGGACCGGACCCGCCGGGACCGCGGAGACCGGGACCGTGAGCGCGGCGGACGAGCGGGAGGCGCGGTGACGGGGCAGCCGGTGCGGTTGGGGGCGGTGCTGCCGCAGGCGGAGATCCGGCCGAGTGATCCCGGTGCTGTCGTCGCGTTCACCCAGGGCCTCGAGGCCGCCGGCTATGTCGATCTGCTGGTGTTCGAGCACGTGCTCGGCGCGGATTCGGCCAGTCGACCGGGCTGGACCGGCTACTACGACCACACCGTGCCCTTCCTCGAACCGCTGGTGCTGTTCGCGCATCTGGGGGCGCTCACGTCGCTGTCGTTCATGACCGACGTGCTCGTCCTGCCGCAGCGTCAGACCGCGCTGGTCGCCAAGCAGACGGCCACCCTTGACGTCCTGCTCGGTGCCGGTGCCGGTGCCGGAACCGGGGCTGGTGGTGGCAGCGCTGGCACTGGTGGTGGACGGTTGCGGCTGGGGGTGGGGATCGGCTGGAACGAGGTCGAGTACGACGCGCTCGGGGTGGCGTTTCGCAGCCGGGCCCGCCGGTTGGAGGAGCAGATCCCGCTGCTGCGGGCGCTGTGGACGCAGCCGGTGGTGGCGCACGCGGGGGCGTTCGACACGATCGACCGGGCCGGTATCGAGCCGCGTCCGCCGTCGGGGGCGATCCCGATCTGGGTGGGCTGCGGTGACGCGCCCGCCGCGCTCGAGCGGGTGGGGCGGCTGGCCGACGGGTGGATTCCGCATCCGGCGCTCGGTGACGGGGAACGGTTGGCGGCGGCCTGGGCGCTGGTGCGTTCGGCGGCCAGGGACGCCGGACGGGATCCGGAGACGGTCGGTCTACAGGGCCACGTGGTGCTGCGGGGAGGAACGCCGGCGCAGGCCGCGGGGCGGCTCGGACGCTGGTTGGAGCTCGGCGCCAGCCATATCGCGGTCAACACGTTGGAGGCGGGGCTCGCCTGGCCGCAGGCGCACGCCGACGTCCACGCCGAGATCGCGGACCACTGGAAAACCCTCAACGGCTCGGCCTGACCAGGGGACACGGTGGTTTTCTAAACGTTGTTAAACGGTCGACTGTGCGGATGGGGCTGAGATAGCCTCACCCGAATGGGCGATCATGGGGTGGGGTCTGGATACAATATCGCTGCGGTTCACGAAGCCGTCGCCGCCGCGGTGCCGGATCGTGACTGCATTGTCTTTCGGGATCGCCGGCTGACCTACGCCGATATCGCTGAGCGTTCCCGTCGGTTCGCCCACGTGTTGCGCGACGGGGGGCTCGGGGCCAGGCCCAACGGTCGGGCGGGTCTCGGCTCGCACGAGTCCCAGCACGATCATCTCGCGGTGTACGCCCACAACGGCAACGAGTACCTCGAGGCGATGCTCGGCGCCTTCAAGGCCCGGGTCGCCCCGGTGAACGTCAACTACCGGTATGTCGCCGAGGAGCTGCGGCACGTCCTGTGGGACAGCCGCAGTCGGGCGATCGTGTACCAGTCGGAGTTCGCGCCGCGGCTCGCCGAGGTCCTCGCGGACCTGCCCGACCTGCACCTGCTCATCCAGATCGAGGACGACTCGGGCCAGCCGCTGCTGCCCGGCGCCACCTGGTACGCCGATGCCCTCGCCGGGGCGTCCGCGCAGCTGCCGGCCTGGTCGGACGAATGGTCACCCGACGATCTCTACGTCCTCTACACCGGCGGCACGACCGGGCTGCCCAAGGGTGTCCTGTGGCGGCAGGGGGACATCCACCTCACCGCGATGGGCGGGCGCCGACCCGACCGCACCCCGTTCTCGTCCCTGGCGGAGATCGCCCGCGCGGCTGTGGAGACCGACCCCACGGTCGCGTTGCCGGCACCGCCGTTCATGCACGGCGCCGGGCACTGGACGGCGTTCATGACGATGAACAAGGGTGGCATCGTCGTCATCCAGAGCCGCACCGACCGGCTGGACGGCCACGACATCGCCACGCTGCTCGAACGGGAACGGGTGCGGTTGCTGCAGATCGTTGGCGAGGCGTTCGCCCGGCCGATCGTCGAGGCGATCGGGACCGGGCGCTACGACGTCTCGTCGGTGCGCACGATCCTGTCCGGCGGGTCGGTGCTGACGACGGCGACGAAGCAGCGGCTGCTCGACCTGATGCCCGAGGTCACCATCATGGACGCGATCGGCTCGTCCGAGGGCGGCAGCCAGGGCCTGCAACTGACCTCCCGCCAGCAGCAGCAGCCGCCGCCGGCCGGCGTGTTCAGCCCGACGGAAGGCAGCGTGGTGGTCGCGGAGGATCGGTCCGGCCTGCTACCCCCCGGCCATGACGGCACGGGTTGGCTGGGTAAGACCGGCGCGCTGCCGCTGGGCTACCTCGGTGACGCGGACAGGACCGCCCGCACCTTCCCGACGATCGCCGGCCAGCGGATGACCATTCCCGGCGACCGCGCCCGCCTGCTCGCGGACGGCACCATCGCGCTGCTCGGCCGGGACTCGGCGACGATCAACTCCGGCGGCGAGAAGATCTTCGCCGAGGAGGTGGAGCAGGCGGTCGCCAGCCACCCCGGCATCCGCGACGTGGTGGTGACGGGCCGTCCCTCGCCGCGGTGGGGGCAGGAGGTCGTCGCGCTCATCCAGCCCCATGACGGTGTGGTGGTGACCGACGACGACCTCGCCACCGCGGCGGCCGCGCACATCGCCCGGTTCAAGCTGCCCAAGGCCTACATCCGCGTCGACGAGGTCAGGCGCTCGCCCGCCGGCAAACCCGACCTGCGGTGGGCCGCCGCCATCGCCGCCAAGGCCGGCCAGCCCGGCCAGCCCTGACCACGCCCTGCAGCCGCACCCCGAACTGCTCGGTCCAGAACCGGGGCAGGGGGGTGAAGGGGGGCGCCTGCCCCGGGCCGAGCAGCAGCGAGTCGGCCGCGGACTGCCCATGTTCGGACGCGGTGATCCAGTGCTCGACCCGCCGGGGCGTGGAGTCGATCAGCAGGTTCGGCCATCGGGCGACATCCCCGGCGGCGACCACCGACGGCACCACGGACAACCCGCCGCCCTCGTTGACGACGCCATGGCAGGACGCGGTGGTGAGCACCCCGTCGCTGATGTCGAGGCCGGAGCCCAGCAGCCAGCGCACCGCCGGCAGGGCGCCGACGGCGACGACTGCCGCGTCGGCGTCGATCCGGCCGCCGTCGTCCAGCCAGATCCGCACCCCGACACCGGACGGAGTGCGTTCGGTGGCCGGGGAGTCGGCGGTGGTCCAGCGCACCGGGTTACGTCCGAGCAGCAGGTCGACGTGGTTGCGTTCGTGCACCCGGGTCATCAGGGCGCCGACCTTCGCCCCGATCGCCGAGCCCATCAGCGCGTCCCCACGTCCGATCAGGGACACCTCGATGCCCTGAGGCTTATGCAGAAGTCTGATTTCATTTCAAAACAAAACGGGATGCGCCCGAGTTGAAAGGCAACGGCCCCTGCCCCACACGCGACGGAAAGGTAGTCGGCCACGAGGCCCTCCGCGACGACATGACCATGCTTGGCCAACTCGGCATCTTCCCGCCGACCCCCGCCATGGCCGCGCGGCTCGCCGCCTGGAAACTCACCGGCCGTGACCGACGCGCGGCGGCTGCGGTCTCAGCGCTCTCAGCGCGCGCCGCGGAGGCCGCGAAGTAGGTGAAGCAGGGCGACAAAGCCGGTGAAACAAGGTGGAGTAGCAGGGTGTCCGAAAAGCCGCCGTCGACATCGTTCCCCGCCGATACCCACCCGGCCCGACGGAACCGGACAGCTCGGGCGGTCCCACTGCACCACCCACCGCCAACGGACCTGTCTTCGACCTGTAGGATGGCCTCCGGGTCCGGTCCGGTCATACCGGCCGCACCGCCTCCGCACAGACCAACGACCTTTTTCCGCTGAGACTCTCCGTAAACGCCGTCCAGCGCTCTGAGCCCGGGCGTGGTTTTGCGGGTGTCGAGGACGTGGACGCCGAAGTCGGCGGCGACGGCGAATTGGCTGGTGAGCGTGGCGATGCCGGACATGCGCTGCAGAAGTTCAGTGCGGTCCGTTCGCTGGTGATGAGGCTTCGGGCCGGACCGTGCACTGAACCGGTATGTCTCCCGGTTTCGCGGTGTCGCCGTCGGCGAGGTGAGGCTTAATACTGACGCTGGGGTCGATGTGGTGCATGACGAGGTCCACCAGCTGTAGGCCGGCGATGATCCCGTGGGCGCGGCTGATGATGGTTGCCTCCGATACGAGGCCGTCGGGCACGCTCCATGGTGTCGTGAGGTCGCAGGCGGCGGTGGTCTGATCACTGCGTCGGACTCTGTGCTGCACTCGCCTGGCGCGGTTCT
>NZ_CADCWS010000288.1 GCF_902806475.1 Candidatus Frankia nodulisporulans | reverse complement strand
GTCGACGTGGTAAAAGCTGGAAACCAAAGTGATCCGTACTCTTCTTATTGATGTTCAAAATAGCTACACAGATTCTGTGTGGCAGCGGTCGACGCTCCGGTGGAGCGCGGGAATGGCCTTGGTGGCCGCCGGACTGTGTGGCGGCCTGACGCCCCGTCCGAGTGCCGAGGGCGGATCAGGCGGCACCGCGGGCACCGACCGGATGGGCGCCGCGATGGCCACCGTCCCGACGCGGACGTCGGCGGCGACGGCGGGATCGCCGTCCGGCGATGTGGTGGGGACGGCGGGTGTCGCGCCGACGCTGGCCGTGGCGCCGGCCATCCTGCGGGCCGGGGCGGCACCGCGGATCATGCCTGTCGCCGAGGCCAGGTCCGTCAGATCGGTGCCGGTGACCGCGCAGCCGCCGACTCCCACACCGACGAGTTCGGCCCCCGCGCTTCCAGGGCCGACGGTTCCAGCGCCGGGCTCGGTGGGGCTTGAGGGGCTGGTGCGGTTGTATCTGGCGGGGCGGCCAGGGCATGTCAGCGTGGCCGTGTTCGACGCGGTCGCGGGGACGACGGTCGCGGTGACCGATCCTGCGGTGGTCGGGTACGAGATGGCGAGTTCGGTGAAGCTCGACATTCTGACCGCGCTGGTGCGCGACGCCGGGCCGACGGGCACGCTCACGGCCCGGCAGCGGACCCTGGCCCGCAAGATGATCTCGGTGAGTGACAACGACGCCGCCAACGCCCTGTGGCGCGACGCCGGTGCCGCCGCCGGGATGAGTGTCTTCTTCGCCCAGCTGGGCATGGTCGCGACCCAGGCCGATACCGGGGGGCACTGGGGGCTGACCCGGACGACCGCGGCCGACCAGCTCGCGGTGTTGCGGGCGGTCGCCTACCCGGGGGTGCTGCTCGCCGGGCAACGTGAGGTGATCGCCGGCCTGTTGCGCACGGTGATCCTCAGCCAGCGCTGGGGTCTGACCGGCGGGGTGCCGTCCGGTGTGGCGGTGGAGCTGAAGAACGGCTGGCTGCAACGCGGCGACGGCGGCTGGGTGATCACCAGCCTGGCGCACGTCCACGGCGCCGGCCGGGACTACGTGATGGCGGTCTACACCAAGGACGGCCCGAGCAGAGCCGCTGGCATCGCGACCGTGCGGGGACTGTCCGCCCTCTGGCCTGGAACGCCGCGGCTGTCTCACCGACGCCGGGCTGAGGCCGCGTCCCGCGGGACGCGCTCGTCCGAGGTGACGTGGTTGTTGACCGCGCCACCTCGGACCAGGCGTTCGTCAGCCGCTGAAGCGGGCGACGGCACGCATCTTGTTCATGGCGTCGAGGGCGGCGACCTTGTACGACTCGGCCAGCGTCGGGTAGTTGAAGACGCTGTCGACGAGGTAGTCGATCGTGCCGCCGCAGCCCATCACGGTCTGCCCGATGTGGACCAGCTCGGTGGCGCCCGTACCGAACACGTGCACGCCGAGCAGGCGCCGGTCATCCGGGCTGACCAGCAGCTTCAGCATGCCGTAGGAGTCGCCGAGGATCGCGCCGCGGGCGAGTTCCCGGTAGCGGGCGATACCGACCTCGAACGGGATGGCCTGTTCGGTCAGCTCGTCCTCGGTGCGCCCGACGTAGGAGATCTCCGGGATGGTGTAGATCCCGATCGGCATCAGCTCGGCACGCAGGGCGTTGACATCCTCGCCGCACGCGGCGTAGGCGGCCAGGCGGCCCTGTTCCATCGACGTCGCGGCCAGCGCCGGGAAGCCGATGACGTCACCGACCGCGTAGATGTGGTCGACTTCCGTGCGGAAGTCCGAGCCGACCTTGATCCGCCCGCGGCTGTCCGCGGACAGGCCCGCCGCCGGCAGGTTGAGAATGTCGGTGAGACCCTGCCGCCCGGCGGAGTACATCACCGTGTCCGCCGGAAGCTTCTTGCCGCTTTCGAGCAGGGTGAGCGTGCCGCCGTTGTGCCGTTCCACCGAGACGACCGACTCGCGGAACCGGAACGTCACCGCGAGATCCCGCAGCTGGTATTTCAGCGCCTCGACGATCTCGACGTCGCAGAAGTCGAGCATGCGGTCGCGCCGCTCGACGACCGTGACCTTCGAGCCGAGGGCGGCGAACATCGAGGCGTACTCGATGCCGATCACCCCCGCGCCGACGACGACCATCGACCGTGGCAGTTTCTCCAGCGCGAGGATCTGGTCGCTGTCGACGACCGTGCGGCCGTCGAAGTCGACCGTGTCCGGCCGCGCGGGCCTGGTGCCGGTGGCGATGATGATCCGCTCGGCGTGTACGCGGCGGTCCTCGATGTCACCCGCGGCCCGCACGCTGACCGTGTGCGGGTCGATGAAGCTCGCCAGGCCCGTCAGCAGGGTGACGTGGTTGCGGCTGAGCTGGTTGCGGATGACGTCGATCTCACGGCTGATGACATGTCGAGTACGTGCCGACAGGTCACCGACAGTGATGTCGTCCTTGACTCGATAGCTCGAACCGTAGAGCTCACGTTGCGACATGCCCGTGAGGTAGATAACAGCTTCACGCAGGGTCTTCGACGGGATCGTGCCAGTGTTGATACTGACCCCGCCGATCATCTCCCGCTTGTCCACGATCGCGACGCGCCGGCCAAGCTTGGCTGCCGCGATCGCAGCCTTCTGCCCGCCGGGCCCGGACCCGATGACGAGGACGTCATAGTCGAACACCGACACCTCCCCGCATTCTTTCCGGCTCCCGGTGAACCTGAGGCTATCTGTCGCGGCGCCGCTCGAAGCGATGTTGCACCGGCTTGTTACGTTTATTTCTTCTGGATGCTTTCCCGGGGGCGTTTCAGCCACGCGATATCACATAAAGTAGGCAATCCGGATCTCTCCGTTATACCCGGGATGGGTGGTTTTCGACGCCTGCTTCGCGAAGTCGAGCTGCCCCTTCGGGCGATGCCGCCGTGCGCGACCGCGCAAAAATTCCTGCCGGCGACCCGTAACGGATGGCCGGCGGTCTCGTTAGACAGGTCGCGGGGGTCGCGGGGGTCGCGGAGGCTGTCTGGGGGGTCTTCCACGACTCCCGCCGCCGTCGAGGCCGGCCATCACTGTCGGGACGGGCGCCGGGCCACACCGGCCGGCGTACGGGAGGGATGGCGGGCCAGGGGACGCGACGGCCGGCCGCCGGCTCCGGAGCGTAAGAACTCCGGAGCCGGCCCAGCCTGAGTCCCGCTGCCACGCCACGGTGATTGCGGGTGGCGCTGTGGTTGCGGGTGAAGCGGGTGGGGCTGTGGTTACGGGTGGGTCATGGACAGGACGTCGAGGGCCGCGTCCAGCTGGGCCTCGGTGAGCTTGCCGGCCTCGATGTAGCCGCGTTCGAGCACGACCTCGCGGATCGTCTTCTCCTCGGCGAGGGAGAGCTTGGCGACCTTCGCCGCCTCCTCGTAACCGATGTACTTGTTCAGCGGCGTCACGATGGACGGCGACGACTCCGCGAACCGCCGGCACTTCTCGACGTTCGCCTTGATCCCGTCCACGCACTTGTCCGCCAGCAGGACGCTGATCGTCGACAGGATGTGGATCGACTCGAGCAGGTTGCGCGCGATCACCGGCAGCATCACGTTGAGCTCGAAGTTGCCGGCCGACCCGCCGAAGGCGACCGCCGCGTCGTTCCCGATGACCTGCGCCACCACCTGGCAGACCGCCTCCGGGATGACCGGGTTGACCTTGCCCGGCATGATCGACGAGCCCGGCTGCAGGTCCGGCAGGCTGATCTCGCCGAGCCCCGCCCGCGGCCCCGACGACGCCCACCGCAGGTCGTTGGAGATCTTGTAGAGCGAGACCGCGATGACCCGCAGCACCCCGGACGCCTCGACCAGCCCGTCCCGTGAGGCCTGCGCCTCGAAGTGGTTACGGGCCTCGGTCAGCGGCAGCCCGGTGTTCGCGGCCAGTTCCTCGATGACGGCGGCGGAGAACCCGGGCGGCGTGTTGATCCCGGTGCCCACCGCGGTACCACCAAGCGGCAGCTCCCCGATCCGCGGCAGCGCCACGTTCAGGCGTTCCACTCCCAGGCGCACCGCCGCCGCGTACCCGCCGAACTCCTGACCGAGGGTGACCGGGGTCGCGTCCATCAGGTGGGTCCGCCCCGACTTCACCACCTCGGCGAACTCGGTCTCCTTACGACCCAGCGACGCCGCCAGATGCTCCAGCGCCGGGATCAGCTCCTGCACGATCCCCTGCGTCGCCGCCACGTGGATGGACGACGGGAACACGTCGTTGGACGACTGCGACGCGTTGACATGGTCGTTCGGATGCACCGGACGGCCCAGGCGCTCGGACGCCAGCGACGCCAGCACCTCGTTGGTGTTCATGTTCGACGAGGTGCCGCTGCCGGTCTGGAACACGTCCAGCGGGAAGTGCTCGTCCCAGTCGCCGCGCGCCACCTCGGCGGCCGAGTCCCGGATCGCCTCGGCGATGTCGCCGTCGAGCACCCCGAGCTTGGCGTTCACCGTCGCCGCGGCCGCCTTGATCCGTGCCAGCGCCTGGATGTGCGCGCGGGAGATCCGCTGGCCCGAAACGGGGAAGTTCTCCACCGCCCGCTGCGTCTGCGCCCGCCACCGGGCCGACGCCGGCACCCGGACATCCCCCATGCTGTCGTGCTCGATGCGGTATTCCTGCTCGCTCATGCGCCCGTTCTCCCGATGTTCCGTCGCCATCGACCCGACCGACCAGCCCCGCGACCGGCACCTAACCGCCCGCGCGAAGCTCAGGCCCAGCGCACGGCCCGCGAGCGCATACGCCGACCCCACCGCCGACCCTAGGACATCTGACGCGTACGGTCCCCCCACGACGGTGCGTATG
>NZ_CADCWS010000287.1 GCF_902806475.1 Candidatus Frankia nodulisporulans | reverse complement strand
CCTGCAGGAACCACGCGACACACAGCCCGACCATCCCCCCGCCCACGATGGCGACCCGGTCCGGCACCTTCCCGTTACGCCCCTGCACCTGCCTATTGTCCGCCCGTTCCCGTCGTGCCCGCATCTCGACAGTTCCCCGCACCCCCACCCGGGTGGAAACGGGACCGCCCCGGGGCCCGACCGTGTGGTGGTCGGGCCCCGGGGCGGTCAGCCGCGCGGGTGGTGCGGGTGGTGCGGTCGTGCGGGGCCTACTTGCGGCCGAGGGAGGCGCGCAGGTACTCGCGGTTGAGGGTGGCGATGCTGTCCAGGGGGATGCCCTTCGGACAGGCGTTGGTGCACTCGCCGGTGTTGGTGCAGCCACCGAAGCCCTCGGCGTCCATGGCCTCGACGAGGTTGAGGACACGCTCGGACCGCTCGGGGGCGCCCTGCGGCAGGCTGTTGAGATGCGTCACCTTCGCCGAGGTGAACAGCATCGCCGAGCCGTTCGGGCAGGCCGCGACGCAGGCGCCGCAGCCGATGCAGGTGGCGTTGTCGAACGCGGTGTCCGCGATCGGCTTCGGCACGGGGGTGGCGTGCGCCTCGGGGGCGCTGCCGGTGTTGACGCTGACGTAGCCGCCGGCCCGGATGATCCGGTCGAGGCCGGACCGGTCGACCATGAGGTCCTTGACCACGCCGAACGCCACCGAGCGCCACGGCTCGACGTCGATCACGTCGCCGTCGGAGAACTCACGCATGTGCAGCTGACAGGTGGTGGTCCGCTCACGCGGCCCGTGCGCCTGTCCGTTGATGACCACACCGCAGGCACCGCAGATGCCCTCGCGGCAGTCGTGGTCGAAGGTCACCGGGTCGTCGCCCTCGAGGGTGAGCCGCTCGTTGAGCACGTCGAGCAGTTCCAGGAAGGACATGTCCGGGTTGGCGTCGGGGACCTCGTAGGCCACCATGCGGCCGGAGTCGGCCGGGCCGGCCTGGCGCCAGATCCGCAGGGTGAGCTTCACGTTCCGCTCCTCGCGCTCTCGCTGTCGTGGTCGGGTAGGAAGGGGGAGTCTGGTGCTGCCACGTCGTGCACGCCCGCCGTCACGCGTAGTTGCGCTGGGCGAGGTGGACGTAGTCGAAGTTCAGCGGTTCCTTGTGCAGGATGGGCTGCTCGCCGGTGCCGCCGAACTCCCACGCGCCGGCGTAGGCGAAGCGCTCGTCGTCGCGGCGGGCCTCACCGTCGGGAGTCTGGCTCTCCACCCGGAAGTGGCCGCCGCAGGACTCCTCGCGGTGCAGCGCGTCGACGCACATGAGCTCGCCGAGCTCGAGGAAGTCCGAGACCCGGTTCGCCCGCTCGAGGCTCTGGTTCACCTGGGACCCGGTGCCGGGCACCTTCACCGAGCGCCAGAACTCCTCGCGCAGCTCGGGCAGCCGGCCCAGCGCCTTGCGCAGGCCGTCCTCGCTGCGGGCCATGCCGCACTCGTCCCACATGATCTCGCCGAGCTCGCGGTGGAACGAGTCCACCGTGCGCTCGCCGTTGATCGACAGCAGCTTGGTGAGCCGGCCGGTCGCCTCGTTGACGGTCTCGACGACGTCGGGGTGGGCCTCGGTGACCTTGTCGAACTTGCTCGAGGCGATGTAGTTGCCGAGCATCGGCGGCAGCACGAAGTAGCCGTCCGCGAGGCCCTGCATCAGCGCGCTGGCGCCCAGGCGGTTGGCGCCGTGGTCGGAGAAGTTCGCCTCACCGACGACGAAACAGCCCGGGATGGTGCTCTGCAGGTCGTAGTCCACCCACAGGCCGCCCATCGTGTAGTGGACGGCGGGGTAGATCCGCATCGGGACCTTGTACGGGTCCTCGCCGGTGATCCGGTCGTACATCTCGAACAGGTTGCCGTACTTCTCGCGGACCTTGTCCTCGCCGAGGCGGCGGATGGCGTCCGCGAAGTCGAGGTAGACACCCAGGCCGCCGGGGCCGACACCGCGACCGAGGTCGCACTGGTTCTTCGCGGCACGCGAGGCGATGTCGCGGGGGACCAGGTTGCCGAAGCCCGGGTAGATGCGCTCGAGGTAGTAGTCGCGCTCCTCCTCGGGGATCTGGTCGGGGGAGCGGGTGTCGCCGGCCTTCTTGGGCACCCAGATCCGGCCGTCGTTACGCAGCGACTCGCTCATCAGGGTGAGCTTCGACTGGTACTCGCCGGACCGCGGGATGCAGGTCGGGTGGATCTGCGTGTAGCACGGGTTGGCGAAGTACGCGCCGCGCCGGTGCGCCCGCCAGATCGCACTCGCGTTCGAGTTCTTGGCGTTCGTCGACAGGTAGAACACGTTGCCGTAGCCGCCGGTGGCGAGCACGACCGCGTCCGCGAGGTAGGTGGAGATCTGCCCGGTGACCAGGTCGCGGGCGACGATGCCGCGGGCGCGGCCGTCGACGACGATCAGGTCGAGCATCTCGGTGCGCTCGTGCATCTCGACGTTGCCCGCGTCGATCTGACGCGACAGCGCCTGGTAGGCGCCGATCAGCAGCTGCTGACCCGTCTGGCCACGGGCGTAGAACGTCCGGGCGACCTGCACACCACCGAACGAACGGGTGTCGAGCAGACCGGAGTACTCGCGGGCGAACGGGACGCCCTGCGCGACGCACTGGTCGATGATCTGCGTGGACGTCTGGGCCAGCCGGTAGACGTTGGACTCCCGGGCGCGGAAGTCACCGCCCTTGACCGTGTCGTAGAACAGCCGGTAGACGGAGTCGCCGTCGTTGCGGTAGTTCTTCGCCGCGTTGATGCCACCCTGCGCGGCGATCGAGTGGGCGCGCCGCGGTGAGTCCTGGTAGCAGAACTGGATGACGTGGTAGCCCTGCTCGGCCAGGGTCGCCCCCGCCGCCCCGCCGGCCAGGCCCGTCCCCACGATGATCACGGAGTGGCGGCGGCGGTTGGCCGGGTTGACGAGCTTGGCGTCGAAGCGGCGCTTGTCCCAGCGCTGCTCGATCGGGACGTCCGGCGCGCGCGTGTCGGCGATGTCGTCGCCGAGCTTGAAGAACGTCATATCAGCCTTCTTCTCAGCCCACCAGGCCGGCGAGGACTGCCACCGGAACGATCAGGAATCCGACGGTGAGCAGCACGGCGAGCCCCGTGGCGATGCCGTGCACCGCCCGGTCACGGCTCGGCCGGTTCAGCCCCAGCGTCTGCGCCGCGCTCCAGAAACCATGCTGGATGTGCAGCCCCAGGAAGATCATCGCGAGGATGTAGATGGCGGTGACCCACCACACACTGAAACTCGAGACGACGTTGTCGTAGGCGGCGCCCTCGACCCCGTGCCGGTTCAACGTGAGCGAGGTGAAGTCAAGGATGTGGTAAATGATGAACAACGCCAGGGTGATGCCACCGTAACGCATGACATGCACGGCGTAGCCGGCCTTCGCCCTTTGCTTGTGGGCGTACTTGGCCGGACGGGCCTTCAGATCGCGTCGGCTGAGCTGGTAGGCGGAGACGGCGTGCAGGACGACCGCCAGCGTGAGGACGAACCGCTGGATCCACAGATACCAAGCTCCGTGCAGGACCGGTTCCCCGATCGTGCGGAGCCAGTCGGCATAGTGATCGAAATCATCACGGCCATAGAAGATCTTCAGGTTGCCGAGCATGTGTGCGAGCAGGAACGCCAGCATCAGCAGGCCGGTGACGGCCATCACGGTCTTCTTGCCGATCGTCGAACGCCAGAAGTTCAACGGGGCGAAGGAGGACCGAGCGGGTCGCGCTGGGCGTGCCGCGGGCGCCGGTCGCGTCGGGGTTGTTACAGCCACGCCCGCACCCTAGAGCCGTGGCCAGCAGAGGTCCAAGACATGATAAAGCTCGAGTCCATAGTCGGGCGCTATGGAGGGCTACGCTGACGGATGTGCAGCTCCACCAGCTCGCCTATTTCGTCGCCGTCGCGGAGACCCGGCATTTCACCCGGGCCGCGCAGCGCATGCATGTGGCGCAACCCTCACTCTCCCAGCAGGTCCGGTCGCTCGAACAGGAGCTGGGAGCACCACTGTTTAACCGCGCCCGCGGCAACATCAGCCTCACCGCCGCCGGCGAGACACTCCTGCCGCTCGCACGCCGCATCCTCGCCGACACGGAGACGGCTCGCCAGCGCGTCCACGAGCTGTTGGACCTACGCCACGGCACGGTCCGCCTCGGTGCCACCCCCAGCCTGTGCACCGGCTTCCTGCCGGACGTCCTACGCCTGTTCCACCAGCGCTACCCCGGTATCCGCCTGCTCGTCGAGGAGGGCGGCTCCCGCGACCTGATCCGCGACCTCGCCGGCGGCGACCTCGACCTCGCCCTGATCATCCTGCCGTTGCAGAGCTCCGACCCGGCCCTGGCCACCTCGCCGCTGATCCGCGAGAGCCTGGTCCTCGTGACGTCCCGGGACGAGCCACCGCTGGTCACCGGCCGCCCGCTGTACGTCGCCGACCTGCGCGACCATCCGCTCGTGATGTTCCGCCGCGGCTACGACCTGCGTGACGCCACCGTCACCGCCTGCCGGGAGGCCGGCTTCGACCCCACCTTCGCCATCGAGGGCGGCGAGATGGACGCCGTGCTGGGCTTCGTCGCCGCGGGCCTGGGCAGCGCCGTCATCCCGAGCATGGTCGCGCGGCGCCTGGGCATGCGGGTCACCCCGTTCTCCCCACCCGGCCTGCAACGCACCATCGGCCTGGCCCGCCGCCGCGACGTCGAACCCACCCGCGCCGCCGTCGAACTCCAACGCGCCCTGTGGGAGTACCTGCGCGACGCCGCCACCACCGGCAACCTCCCCGACGGCACCCGCCTGCTGCGCGGCCCGGGTGAAATGCCGGGTCTCCGCGACGGCGACGAAA
>NZ_CADCWS010000286.1 GCF_902806475.1 Candidatus Frankia nodulisporulans | reverse complement strand
CTAACCCACGATCAAAGCGCTACCTGACCAGTTACGATGTACCCAGTTACGATGTACCGAGACCAGGTCACCGCGGCAGAACGGTCACGCGGTGACGACGGAGATTCGGGGGAATCATGGTCAGCGAATTCCTGTCAGACCGCGGCGTCACCACGGAGGACGGCGACGCCGCACTGGGCCAGGGCGGCGGGGCCGCGGGCGGGCGGATCGACGTACACCATCACGCGATGCCGCCGCAGGTGCAGGCATGGCTGGTGGAACATGGGCAGTTGCCGCCGGTAGGCGGGCCGCCGTTCGCGAACTGGTCGCTGGACGCCGCGCTCGACACGATGGACCGGGCCGGGATCGAGCTGGCGTTGCTGTCCGCGGCGATTCCCGCCGAGTTCACCTCGACGCCGGAGCTCGCCGCCGAACTCGCCCGCATCGCCAATGACGCACTCGCCGACCTGGTCCGTGCCCAGCCGAACCGGTTCGGTCTGCTGGCGAGCATTCCGCGGGCGACGCCGGAGATCGCGGTGGCGGAGATCCGCCGGGCGTACGACGTGCTCCACGCGGACGGCGTGCTGCTCATGGCGCACGACGGGTTGACCTATCTGGGCGATCCGGTGTTGGCGCCGATGATGGCCGAACTGAACGCGCGCGACGCGGTGGTTCTCGTCCACCCGTACAACCTTCCGGCGACCGGGTCGGTGGCGATCCCGCCGTTCGTCGCCGACTTTCTCGCCGACACGACCCGCGCGGCCGTCCAGCTGGTCGTGCGCGGCGATCTGGACCGTTATCCGCGCATCCAGTGGATTCTCGCCCATGGCGGCGGATATCTGCCGTTCCAGGCGGCGCGGCTGAACCTTGGTCAGGCGTTCGGCTACGGGGTCGACCCGGGGGTGCTGCGGGCGGCACTGCACCGCTTCCACGTGGACACGGCCGCTCCCATGTCGCCGTACAGCACGCCGAGCCTGCTGGCCGCGATCGGCGCCGAGCACATCCTGTACGGCTCGGACTACAACGCCGTGCCCGCGGACACGGTGCTCGCCGCGCAGAGTGCCCTGCTCGCCGACCCGGCGTTGAACGCCGTCTCCCGGCGCCGCATCGAGCGCCGCAACGCCCTCGTCCTGTTCCCGGACCTCGCCCATCGCCTCGGCGATCCCGTCCGGCACCTGCGGGCCCAGCTCTGACCCACCGGCTCTGACCCACCGGTCCGGGCGCCCGGTAGCGGGGTGCCATCGGCCAGATGCCGGTGGCACCCCGAATACTGGTGACCAGACACAGCGGCAAGGTCAGGCACGCGGTCACGGTCAAGGAGGACCTGATGCAGCCAGTAGCGCCGTCCGGACGGCAGGCGGAGCTCGTGCACGGCGACGCCCGGGTGGTCGTCACCGAGGTCGGCGCGGGGCTGCGGGAGTACCAGGTGGGTGATCGGCACGTCCTGGATGGCTATCCGCTTGACGCGATGGCCAGTCGCGGCCGCGGCCAGTTGCTGGCGCCATGGCCCAACCGGATCGCCGACGGGCGCTACGCGTTCGCCGGCTCCACCTATCAGCTCGCGCTGAACGAGGTGGCGCTGCGCAACGCCAGCCATGGGCTGGTCCGCTGGTCGGCCTGGCAGCTCGAGCAGTCCACGCCGGACGCGGTGCGCGCGTCGTTCGTGCTGCGGGCGCAGAGCGGCTATCCGTTCACCATCGCCTTCACCGCCGACTACCGGCTCGCCGGCGACGGGCTGACGATGACCTTCACGGCGACGAACGTGGGCGCCGACCCCGCCCCGGTGGGCCTGGGCGTGCACCCGTACTTCGCGGTCGCGGGCCTGGGCGGCGGCGCCGAGGTCGCGGACGAGGTGACGCTCACCGTCCCCGCCGCCACCCGTCTGCTCACCGACGACCGCCTGATCCCCACCGGCACGGCCCCCGTCGACGCCCACCCGGTCGACGGCGGCCCGGCCGGCACCACCGTGGGCTCGTTCGACTTCCGCCGCGCCCGTCCGATCGGCGAACTGGTGCTGGACACCTGCTACACCGATCTCGCCCACGATCCGGATGGACGGGCGCGGGCGGTGCTCGCGGTCCCCGGCGGGGACGCGCTCACGGTGTGGATGGACGAGGCCTGGGGGTATCTGCAGGTCTTCACCGCGGACACCCTGGGGCCGGCGCAGCGGCGGCGCAGCATCGCGGTGGAGCCGCTGACCTGCCCGGCGAACGCGTTCAACAGCGGTGCGGGGCTGCGCACGCTGGCCCCCGCGGAGTCCTTCGGCGGCTCCTGGGGCATCTCCCCCGCGTTCGGCTGAGTACCCGTCCCACGTTCGGCCGGGCGCGCGTCCCAGGCCTGGCCGGACGTGGGATCGCCCTGTCCCGCGCGGGCAGGACGCGGATCACATCGCGTGCGTGTTCCGACCGGCGCAGGTTACGTCGCCCGGTCAACGCGGGAACTCCACTGTTACGCGACATCGGTACGTGACGTGAGGGACTCTCAGGTCCAGATACGCACCGCGACAACCAGGCGCAAAATTTTTCGGTCGCGGCACTGATACACCGAACTTCTAGGCAAGAATTCCCTTCGTAGCAGGAGTTTCTTACTCCACCCCCCGATACTCTCGGTGACTCGTCAAGCTGGACGAGGAAAACGCTCCGCCCGGTGACCCTCCCGGGCACACAGAGCCACGCTGGTGTCCATATCCGCAGATCAGGATCTCTGGCTGCGTGACAGACGCAGATGCGGGGTCTATAGTGCATCCCATCCGCGTTCGCGGAGTTCAGGTGCACCGGAGCACCGTCCGCCGACCCGCAGCCACCCAGCATGGCGACACACCGTCAGTGTCGCGTTACTCACCTTCTGCTTTCATCGGCATCCACCCGTTCGGGGGACGAAGACGTGGCATCCGGCTCCACCTTGTTTTCCCGGTACACCGTCGCGCGAGCGGCCAGGCACCGAGACGCCGCGGGTCCGGTATCCCGCGGCCAGGCCGCGCCAGCGGCCTCGACAACGCCCGGAGCGCTCCTGACGCGCTCCCGCCCACTGGCCCTGGGAGCCGCCGCCGCGGTGCTGGCGCTGGCCGCCGGCTGCGGCTCGTCCGGCTCATCGGGTCCGTCCGCGGCCGCGAGTGCCGCACCCACGACGCAGGTCGCGACGTCCATGAGCGGGGAGAAGGTCACCGTCCCACTCAGGATCAACCGAATCGCCGAGCAGTTCCCCGCCCATACCGTGACCGACATCATGCTCGGGGTGGGTCCGAAGCTCGTGGCGATCCCGCAGAACGTCAAGACGATTCCGTTCCTGCGCAAGGTGTTCCCCGGTGTGAACGACCTGCCGGAGCTGTTCCGCAGCGGCGGCAAGGTGAACATGGAGGAGCTGCTCAAACTCAGGCCGGACGTCGTTTCCACGATCGACGGCGGCGCCACCCTCACCCCGTTCCAACAGGCCGGGCTGCCCGCACTGAACATGGACTTCGACACCTTCGACCAGCTCGTGCCGTCCATCGAACTGGCCGGAAAGGTCTATGGCGGCGAAGCCGCGACGCGGGCCAAGGCATACGGGGAATACGTCAACGCGAAGCTCGCGATGGTGAAGTCGCGGCTGGCGAGTCTGCCGGACACCGAGAAACCGACCGTGGTGCATGTCGCGAGCTACCCACCCCTGGTGGTGGACGGCGGCAAGTCCCTCATCGACGGCTGGATCAAACTCGGTGGTGGCACGGACTCCGCCAGCGGCGTCAAGGGCACCCACGTCACCGTCACCATGGAGCAGCTACTGCAGTGGAACCCGGATGTGCTCGTGGTCGAGACCCCCGGTGGTGACCAGGGGCTCGCGGCGAACACCGCCCGGTCGGTGATCAGCGAGTTCGAGAAGGCCCCGGGCTGGAAGAGCCTGAAGGCCGTCCAGACGAACCGCGTCTACCTCAACCCGCAGGGTCTCTACCCGTGGGAAAGGTTCGGTCCCGAGGAGGCGCTGCAGATCCAGTGGATCGCGAAGATGCTGCACCCTGACCTGTTCAAGGATGTCGACATCCGCGCCGAGACGCGTTCCTTCTACCAGAAGTTCTTCGACTACCAGGTGACCGATGCCGACCTCGACCAGATCCTCCAGGTCGGCTCCCGGTAATCACCTCTGGACGGGAAGGGCCGCGCCCCCGGCGCAGTGACACAACCATGATGATGCGATTCGGCCTGCCCGGCGGACGCGGCGATCTCGGCGGTAACGGTGCCACCTCCACGGTGGAACTCGCCCGGATCGCCGAGACCCTCGGCTATGACAGTCTCTGGTTCACCGACGGCCACCTGAGCTCCGTCGGCTCCCGCACGGTGACCTCCCGGCCGTCGCCGATTCCGCTGGCCGCGGCGGTCGCCGCCGCCACCACCCGGATCAGCCTCGGCTTCACCGCGCTGCACCTGTCGATGCACGACCCGATCCAGCTCGCCGCCGACCTCGCCACCCTGGACCACCTCAGCGGCGGTCGGGTCATCCTCGGCATCGGCTGGCCGGTGGACGCCTACGCCGCCGCCTACCGCGGCGGCACGGAGCCGGCCGCCGCCGATCTGCCCGAGGCCCTCGACACGCTGCTCGGCTACTGGCGCGGCCGGACCCGCAGCGCCGCCGACGGCACGCAGTACCGGGTCGGCCCGATCCCGCTGCAGCAGCCGCACCCACCGATCGAGATCTCCCCACGCTCGGAGGAGTCGATCATCTGGGCGGCCACCCGCCGCCACCGGCTGGTCCTGCCCGCGGTGACGACGACCGCGTCGATCGCCACCTGCGTCGCGCTCTACACCGCGCACGGTGGGCAGGCCAGCGACATCCGGATCGAACGGTTCTGCCTGGTCGCCGAGAGCGACGAGGCCGCCCGGGAGCGGGCCACCCCGATCGTCGTGCGCCTCACCA
>NZ_CADCWS010000285.1 GCF_902806475.1 Candidatus Frankia nodulisporulans | reverse complement strand
CGGAACGGCCCATGCGATCCGATCCCACCGCACCCGACCTGGCGTTCACGTCGTTGACCAAACGGTTCGGCGCCGTTGTCGCCCTTGACGACGTCACGTTCGCCGCGCCACCCGGCACCGTCACCGCGCTCGTCGGCCCGAACGGCTCCGGCAAGACGACCCTGATGCGGGTCGCACTCGGACTCGCCACCCCCACCTCGGGCCAGGCGCTGGTCGCCGGCCGACGCTACCGGCATCTTGACGAGCCGCTCACCCGAATCGGCGCGCTGCTCGACGCCTGCGCCCTGAACCCCGGGCTGACCGGCCGCACTCACCTGCGCTGGCTGGCCGCCGCGGGCGGCGTTCCCGCGGCCCGCGCCGATGCGCTGCTCGAGCGGGTCGGGCTGGGTGCGGCCGCCCGGCGTCGGGTCGGCGGCTGGTCGCTCGGGATGAAGCAGCGGCTCGGTCTTGCGGCAGCCCTGCTCGGTGACCCTCCGGTCCTGATGCTCGACGAACCGATGAACGGACTCGACCCCGAGGGCATGGCCTGGTTCCGTGGCCTGGTGCGCGGCCTTCGCGCCGAAGGCCGGACCCTCCTGCTGTCCTCACACCTGATGCGAGAACTGGAGGGCATCGCCGACCGGGTCGTGGTCCTCGCTGCGGGTGTCGCGCTCGGCCGGTGACCTGGGTCAGTCACCGGCCGAGCGCGGGGCCCTGTCCTGCTTGTGGTGCGTTACTTCGGAGGATCCGCCCTACGTCTGGTCAGGCTTCGTGGCCAGCGCGGGCGTGGGGGACGGAGCCGGAGCCGGAGCTGGGGCCGGGGCCGGGGCCCCGGAGGTGGTCCAGGTGATCGTGACCTCTCCGTTGCCGCCGTTGACCGTGCCGGAGTTGACCCCGGTCATCAGCACCGGGTTCACGATGCTCGACGCGGCGAACGAACTGCCACCCGCGCCACCACCGCCGGCACCACCGCCACCACCGCCACCACCGCCACCACCGGATGTGGTGGCGTTCGGGTCCGCACAGGCCGGGGTGTACACCCCGTTGCAGGGCCGGTTCCCGGCGCCGCCGGTCCCACCGGCCCCGGAAGCGCCGTCAGTACCGTCGCCACCGCAGCGCGGATCGATCAACGGGTCACCCACCGGCGGGTTGCCCGTGCCATGACGGCATCCGTTCAGCCCGCCGCTGCCGCCGACGGTCCGCGTGCCGGCCCTGCCCGGGACGCCGGCGTTGCCACCGTCCACGAGCGCCCCGCCATCGGCACCGGCGTCGCCACCGGCCCCGCCGAGCGCGTTGCCCTGGCCGCCGACGCCACCGCCACCACCGCCACCACCGGCGACCAGCATCCGACTGGACAGGTCGCAGGCGAGCGTGGCGCATCCGGCCGTGGCCAGGCGGACGTCGGAGGAACCGCCGCCGCCGGAGCCGTTACCGCCGTTGAACGCGGTTCCGCCGTTGGCACCGGAACCGTCACCGGGCCCACCTGGCACGCCGGCATTGGCCCCGCCGAACCCACCGAGCGCGCCCGATCCGCCGGACGGACCGTTGCTCATTCCGCCCGAGCGGGACGCCGCGGTCGCGTCGGCGCCCTTACCGGCCACGTCCACCTGCAGCACCTGGCCGCCCGTCAGACCCGTCACTGTTCCGGATGCCTGGCCACCACTGCCACCGGGACGTCCGGTGATGTCCCCCGCCGGGGACGGATGCGCCTCGTCACCGGCGACGAAGTAGTGCCCACCCTGGGCGCCGGTCACGGTGATCTCGACCGAGTCCACACCCGCGGGCACCGTGAAGGTGTCCGAGCCGACCGTGTGATACGTGCAGGTCGTACCGGACTGCGCGCCGGTGTTCCCGCACACCGGCCCGGCCGGTACGGTCCGCGCCGGGGCGATCGCGATTCCCACCGGTCGGTCACCGACCGAGATGGGGCTTGCGGGGGTGTTGGTGGCCACATCGATCGGCGTCACCACATTGTCACGCTCATTGGTGACGTAGAGGGTCTTCCCATCGGGTGTGATCGCGATGCCGACCGGACGGTCGCTGACCGGAATGGCTTTCCCGGGCGCGTTGGTGGCCACGTCGATCGGCGTCACCGTGGCACTGCCGGCGTTGGCGTTGTCGGTGACGTACACGGTCTTTCCATCCGGTGTGACCGTGACCCACTGCGGGTTGTTCCCGGCGGGAATCGGCGTGCCCGCGGTGTTGGTGGCCACGTCGATCGGTGTCACCGTGTTGCTCGCGGCGTTGGCGACGTAGGCGGTCCGACCATTGGGCGTGATCACGATGCCGTGCGCGTCGTCACCCACCGGGATGCGGGCACCAGGCGTGCTGGTGGCCACGTCGATCGGCGTCACCGTGTTGTCGGCCTGGTTCGTCACATAGACGGTCCTGCCGTCAGGTGTGACCGTGATCCCTCGGGGGTTCGCGCCGACCGGGATCGGAGTGCCCGCGGTGTTGGTGGTCACGTCGATCGGCGTCACCGTGTTACCGAAGTTGTTGATCACATATGCGGTGGCCGGGGCCGGCTTCGTGCCCGGGCCCTGCGTCGGCCCCGACGTCGACGTCGGAGTCGGGGACGTCGGCGACGCGGAGGGACTCGTCGACGGCGTGGGACTGGGGGACGCGGAGGTACCCCAGGAGATGATGACCTGGCCGTTTCCGGTGTTGACGGTCCCGGTGTTGATACCGCTGGTCAGCACGGCGGAGGTCACCGTCGCGGCGGAGAAGGAACTGCCGCCGGCGCCACCGCCGGACTCCGTGTCATCGGGGTTGCGGCAGGGCGGGTTGTGCTCACCCAGACAGGCCTGGTTTCCCACACCGCCGACGCCGCCCCTGCCCGCGGCACCGTCAGCGCCGTCCCCGCCGAAACGCGGATCGGTGGGATCGGGAGGAGGCGGCGTCGCGTGCCGTCCGGGATTGAGACCCGCGGCCCCACCCGCGGTCTGGCTGCCGCCACCCCCGGGAGCCCCCGGATGGCCGCCGTCGATGAGGGCACGCTGGCACCGCCACCAGCACCGCCCGCGCCGGGCAGCGCGTAGCCCTGGCCTCCGGTGCCGCCACCGCCGCCACCGCCCGCGCCGACCAGCACGCGATCCGACAGACCGCAGGTCAACGCCGCGCAGCCGGCGGTGGCGATCCGGACATCCGAGGAACCGCCGCCACCGGAGCCGTTGCCACCGTTGTTACTCGCGGTCCCACCCTCGGATCCACCGGCATCGCCCTTACCGCCGGTCACACCACCGTTGGAGCCGCCGAACCCGCCCACGGCACCCTGCCCGCCGGACGGCCCGTTGTTCTTTCCGCCCGAGCGACTGGCGGCGGTGCCGTCGGCGCCCTTACCGGCGACATCGACCTGCAGTACCCGACCCGCCGGCAGACCCGTGATCGTGCCGGACGCCTGGCCGCCGCCCCCACCGGCACGGCCGGTGATGTCTCCCACCGGCGATCCGCCATGGGCGGCGTCACCGGCGAGGAAATAGCGGCCACCCTGGGCGCCGACCGCCGTGATCTGCACCCACCGTGCGCCCGTGGGCATCGTGAAGGTGTCCGACCCGACCGTGTTGTAGGTGCACGTCGTCCCGCTGAGAACGCCCGACGTCCCGCACGGCGACGGTGACGTGGGTCCGCAGCCGGCCAGTCCCAGGCTCAGCACCATACCCAGCGCCGAACCGGACCACGCGAGAACATGGCTTCTTCTTCTGACGTGCGGTCCCCAGCGACGTTGCATTGGCGATCCAGACAAAGTAGTCAACACCGAGCACTCTCTTGGCCATGCGCCCTGAAATCAGAGATCCAGGGGCCCTGAACTGTTTTTCGCCAGGTTCTTCGAGGAACGTGCCGAAACTCTGGATGCGCCGGGCGATCGCTTCGGTGCGCGATATCGCTCTGGTCGGCGCGGTAACCGGTACGGGGTGAATGCCCGCGTCCCGTCCCGTGCGGTGTCAATCGCAGGCAGGCGGTCGCGTCATCAGGCGCGGATCGGCTTCTCCGGCGGCCGCCCAGAGTCAGGAGGCGGTAGCAGGCCAGCCGGCGCACGATCCCTGCCACGGTCGGGAAACCAACCGGTGTTCGAACGGTGTGTCGTCGGGCGGCGAGGTGTCGGGCGGCCCCTGCCTCGGTGCCGGGCCGCCCCCGAACCGCGTGTTCCAGGTGCTCTCAGACGCCGTCGTCAGCACACAGCGCCCAGGCCTCCGAGTAGGTGCTCGGCGAGCTCATACCCCCGGTGTGGGTGAAGGCCGTCCAGTACGCGGCCGTGGTGGTCCCGTCGCTGACCGGATTACCACTCGCGTCGCTGGGGAAGCTTCCGTTGAGGTGGTCGCCGCCCGAGCCTGGTCCGGTGAAGTCGGTCGTGGTCACGCTGCCACCGCTGATGGCGGCGCCCCCGCTGATCAGCTTCCCGTCCGCGCTGGGGCAGTTGACCGTCACCTTCTTGCCCGTGCTCCCCGTGGTCGGGCCGCTCGCCTCGCTGTAACGCACCTTCACGGTGACACCACTGATGTTGATGCCGCTTCCGCTGCAGATCGCGTAGGCATAGGTCTCATTGGTGCTGTTGGTGCCGTTGGCCCATCCGACGGCGGTCCAGGAGTCGGGATTGATCTCGCCATCGGCCGCGGCCTTCAGACCGAAGTCGTGCGCCGAGTTGTTGAAGGTCGGAAAACTCGCGATCGGCTTGAAGTCGCCGACGCTGGCCGGCGTGGTACGCGCACCGCCGCCGAGCAGGATCGTGTTCGCCGGGCAGGTGGCGGTGACCCGCCCCACCGTCGTCGCGGCGGTGGGTGCGTTGGTCTTGTTCATGACCACCTGGGTGTGATTGATCAGGTTACTGGTGAAACACACCGCGTAGGGGGTCGTGGAGAAGGCGCTTTCGGCCTGGCCGCCGCTTCCACCGATCCCGAGCCA
>NZ_CADCWS010000284.1 GCF_902806475.1 Candidatus Frankia nodulisporulans | reverse complement strand
CGGCCCGCCTGCCGGGCGGCGGACCCCGTCGGCGGCCTGTGGATGACCACCGGGTGAACCGCGGCCCTGTGCGGGACGGAAGGTGGTCGTCGGTGGGAGGCGTTGTGGGACATCTCCCGACGCGGCGTGCATCGTGCGCATGCGCTGGCCACAGGGTTACGGTCCCCACGTGCGACTGGGCGTGATGGGCGGGACCTTCGATCCCGTCCACAACGGGCACCTCGTGGCCGCCAGCGAGGCCGCGGCGCTGTTCGACCTGGACGAGGTCGCGTTCGTACCGGTCGGTCGGCCCTGGCAGAAGGCCCACCGGGAGGTCTCCGCCGCCGAGGACCGGTATCTGATGACCTTCCTCGCCACCGCGGAGAACCCGCAGTTCACCGTCAGCCGGATCGAGATCGACCGGGACGGCCCCACCTACACCATCGACACGTTGCGTGATCTGCACCGGGTGCGCCCGGACGACGAGCTGTTCTTCATCACCGGCGCGGACGCCCTGGGACAGATCCTCACCTGGCGCGACCACGACGAGCTGTTCGAACTCGCCCAGTTCGTCGGCTGCAGCCGGCCGGGCTACCAGCTCTCCCTCGACGCCGCCCTGCCACCGGACCGGGTGAGCCTGCTCGCGGTACCGGCCCTGGCGATCTCCTCGTCCGACATTCGCTCCCGGGTCGGACGGGACGCCCCCATCTGGTATCTGACGCCGGACGGAGTCGTGCGCTACATCGCCAAACGGGGCCTCTACCGCGACGACACGACGCCCCCGGGGTCGCTGGGAACAGGCTGAGTGCCCTGTCCAGGCCGGAATGTGACACGCTGGTCCCAGCCGTCCCGACCGTGGACGGTGTCGCGCCATGGCCGTATTGGGCCGCGGTGCGGCTGTGACCATTCTGGAGATCCCGAGCGTGACCGCTTCCCCTCGAGCCGTCGAGCTCGCCCTCGCCGCCGCCCAGGCCGCGGCCGACAAGCTCGGCCGCGAACTGCTCATCCTCGACGTGAGTGAGCGCCTCGCCATCACCGACTGCTTCGTGCTGGCCGCCGCGGCCAACGAACGGCAGGTCAAGGGCATCGTCGACGAGGTCGAGGAGAAGCTGCGCCATCTCGGCGCCAAACCCGTGCGCCGGGAGGGGGAGCGGGAGGGCCAGTGGGTCCTGCTCGACTTCGTCGACATCGTCGTGCACGTGCAGCGGGACGAGGAGCGGGGCTTCTACTCCCTGGATCGGCTCTGGAAGGACTGCCCGTCCATCCCGTTCACCGACGCGACTGTCGGCGCGGGCGTGGGCGCCGGTGCCGCGATGCCGGCGGCTTCGGCGTCAGCGGGCTCGGTACCGGCGGGTTCGGTGCCGGCGACCGAGTCGGGCGAAAGCACGGGTGACGGCGCGGTGGGCGCCGCGTGAGGCTGCTGCTGTGGCGGCACGGCCGCACCACCTGGAACGAGGCCGGCCGCTTCCAGGGTCATGCCGACCCGCCGCTCGACCAGACCGGCCAGGCCCAAGCCGCCGCGGTCGCGCCGCTCATCCGGGCGATGAACCCCGAGCTGGTCGTCTCCTCCGATCTGCGGCGCTGCCGGGCGACCGCCGCCGCGCTCGACCTACCCGTGCGCGCCGACGCCCGGCTGCGGGAGATCGACCTCGGCGGCTGGTCCGGGCTCACCGGAGCCGAGGCCGCCAGCCGCTTCCCCGACGAGGACCGGGCATGGCGGGCCGGGCAGGACGTCCGTCGCGGCGGCGGCGAGACCTACCAGGAGGTCGCCGAGCGCGCCGGTACCCTGCTCGACGAGATCCGCGCCGAGGGCCTGCCCACCCGGCCCGACGGTCTGATCGTGTTCGTGCTGCACGGCGGCACCGCCCGCTCGCTGATCGGCCATGTGCTGGGCCTGCCACCCGAACTGTGGTGGCACTTCGGCCCGCTGGCGAACTGCCGCTGGTCCCTGCTGCGCCTGGCCGAAGGCGGCTTCCGGCTCTCCGAGCACAACGCCGGCCCCCTGCTGACGGGTAGGCTCGGCATCGCCGGATCAGGCCTGTCCGAGTCCCTCCTGCCAAGCCAGGGGGCCCCGACCGGGTCCGACACGGAGCCTGTACACTTGCCGAGGTAGCACAGCGGGGCGCACGACGAACCCCCGCCGGGCTGCTGAAGCAGGCAGGGCGGCAACCCACAGAACCTTCCCGGTCTGATATAAATGAACAGCAGTTGGGGCTGTGGCGCAGTCTGGTAGCGCATCACACTGGCAGTGTGAGGGTCAGGGGTTCGAATCCCCTCAGCTCCACGTAAATTTGGTTTTATTGCCTCCTCCCTTTGGGAGGAGGCCTTTTTCGTTACGTCATATTGCCGGGGGGCCGAGCCCGGTCAAGGGTTGCTCATACACCACGGGCTGAGCTGGGCATTCGCCCCCGCCGGATGGCCTCGGCCTGTTGCGGGCAACGCGTTGATCTTTGCTAACAGAGTCGGTCAGCCTGGTCTGTCCGTGTCTGGTGGCTGGCCGCTGTGTTCCGCCAACGCTCCTCTGATCATTGATCGGGGTGGGTGATGCGGTCTCGTTCGTCGTCGATCGTCTGTGCCTGGGCGTGCCTGCCCATGGCGCGGAGTAGATCCGACTGGTTGTTCAGCGACTGAGTGAGACCGGTGAGATGGGTGTCGGTCCGGTCGGTGGCCAGCTGGCGGTGGAGCGCGGCGGCTTCCTCGATCGTGGCCAGGGCCTGTTCCGGACGCCCCACATTCCCCAACCGCACCGACAGGCTGTTCAGCGACATGGCGAGGTCGGGGAGGTAGGTGTCGGGGGGAACGGTGCGTCGTCGGGGTAAGGCCCATCGGCGGGCTGGAAGTAGGCCCGGGGTGTGGTCGCGTAGACGGGCGGTGTGGGCCTGCTGCACGACAGCCGCCAGTTCCAGCAGCCGGTGACTGTACTGGGGGAGACCGCCGGTCATGGTGGTGAGGGTCGGTAGATCCAGTCGCGGCGCCAGAGCGGTCAGGGCGTCGGCGGTAGGGGTGTGGTCGGCCGCTTCGACCGTGACCTGGAGTGCGACCGGGGCGCGGGCGGGCGGATCGGCGGCGAGGAGCGCGGGCAGCAGGCCCCTCAGGCGGGGATGTGCGGGTGCGGCCCGGTTGAGCACGGTCAACGCCTGGTAGATCTGCGCCCGGGAAGCACCGGTGAGAACCCGGAAGGCAACACCGGCGGTGTCGGTCGGGTCGGCGAGGTGGCGGGCGAGGAAGTGTTCCGCGAGCCGGTCCGGGCTGATCCCACCCCACACCTGCCCGGCCTGCTCGGGTGGCGGCGGGTAGAGCCCGGCCAGCCACCGGACCACCCGCCCCCGTAGATCGTGGGCTTCGCCGTCGTCACCCGCGAAACTTGGAAGACGAGCGAGGGTCGCGGTGGCCTCGCTCAGGTTTTGGGCGCCGCACAGGGTCGCGGTAGCGATGGCCTGTTCCAGACTGTCCGCGGACCGGGTGATGCCCCCGGTGCGGGCGGTGGCGGTCCAGTAGGTCTTCTCGTGGCGCAGGAGCCGGTCCGCGACCTCGGCCGGTGATCCACTCGGGTGGGCGTCGGGCTGGTCGAGGAGCGCGGTCAACGCGGCCATGTGCACCGCCAAGACCAGCCCGAACCCGGGATCGGACAGCTCCGGTATCCCGCGGTGGACGTGCTCTGCCCGTGCGGTCCAGTCCACCGTGGGGTCAAGATCTGTGAGGCGGTGGGCGAACGTGCCGGCCGCGTCGGTGAACAGGCGTGTCCGGTCGGGTCCGCTGGTCTCCACCGCCGCCAGGGGGAGGGTCTGTCCGTCGGCGGCGAGGGGATGGCGGCCGGTGAGATCGTCCCACCAGTCCCCGCCCCCGCGGGCGACCAGCAGCAGCCGCACCCGGATGCGGCTGGATCGTTCTTCCAGGATGCTCAGGAGGGTGCTGGTGAGATCGGTGTGGGTTTCGGCGTAGTCCACCACCAGCAGCACCGGCCGGGTCTGCCCGGCCAGCCGGCCCACCAGCCCCACACCCTCGGGGCGGACGAGTCCAGCCAGCCAGCCCGCCTCGCGCAGGCGTGCGCTCAGGGCGCGGGCGAAACGGGTCTTGCCCTGCCCACCCGGACCGACCAGCAGCCGCACCGCACTGTCCGCCGCCCCGGTGCACCAGTCGGTGAACTCGGTCAGGAGCGCCTCCCGGCCGTGGAGGTCGACGATTTCCGCGTCGGCCCGCAGGAACTGCGCCGGTGTGCGGGGCACGGTGACCGTCGGCGGGCTGATCAGTCCGGCGAGTTCCACCGATTCCCAGTCGACCGGCCCACCCTCGGCCCGGATCAGATCCCGCAACCCCGGATCGTCCAACAGCCGGCGGACCGGCACCGCACTCAGCCTGCCCTCACCGAACCCGGGGGTGTCCACCACGATCACGGCGATTGCGAGCCACACCGGCGCGGGACCGGTCGGGTCGGCGCACGCGTAGAGCACCGCCCCGGACATACCCGACCAGGGCAGCGGTTCGTCGTCCGCGGTCGGCGCCAACGGCGGATGGTCCTTGACGTTGACGTCGTAACGGCCGGTGACCAGCCCGCCCAGCGGGTTCACCTGCCCGGTCAGATGGTTCGTCTCCCGCGTCCCGCCCGCGTCACGCAGCACCCGGGGGGAAACCGGCCGCCTCACCGGCGATCCCGCCGGCACGGCCGGTCAGCGCACCCCAGCGCAACCGGTCCACCTGCGGCGATATCCACCCCGGATCATCAATGCGGATCAGCGCCGCGTCGGGCGCGGTGCCGCCGGGACCGTCCCAACGCTCAGGCCACACCACCCGACCCGACGTGCCCGCCCGGCCAGTCTCACCCACCCCGACCGTCAACCCCACCCGCGACGACGCCACCGGCCCCTCGGGAAACACGACATGCGCGGCGGTCAGGACCAGCCGGCCGGTGATCAACAGGCCCGACCCCACCCGCGTGCG
>NZ_CADCWS010000283.1 GCF_902806475.1 Candidatus Frankia nodulisporulans | reverse complement strand
GCACGAGACGATCGTGACGTTCGGCGGGGCGTATTCGAATCACATCCGGGCGGTCGCGGCTGCCGGGCGGGCACTTGGTGTCGCCACGGTCGGGCTGATCCGGGGCGAGGAGCACCTGCCGCTCAACCCGTCACTCGCGGCGGCCCGGCGGGACGGTATGGAACTGCACTATGTGGACCGCGGCGTCTATCGGCAGCGGGCGTCGGCGGAGTTTCTTGGCAGCCTGCCCGCGCGGTTCGGTCGCTTCTACCTGATACCCGAGGGCGGCTCGAACGACCTGGGGGTGCGGGGCTGCGTCCAGATCGCGGCGGAGATCGGCACGTCCTACGATGTCGTGGTCTGTCCGTGCGGCACTGGCGGCACCCTGGCCGGTCTCAGCCATGGGCTGGCCTCTGTGGCTGGGACGCGCGCGGTGGGAATCGCCGCGCTGAAAGGGGCGGACTTCCTGCGGGATGAGGTCCGGCGCCTGCAGCACGCGGCGTTCGGCGGCGTCAGCGAGAACTGGTCGATCGAGCTCGGCTATCACGGTGGTGGATTCGCGAAGATGTCTCCTGAGCTGCTGGCCTTCGCCGCCGAGTTCGAGCGGCTGCACGGTCTCGCGGTGGAGCGGGTCTACGTCGCGAAAATGCTTGCCGCCGTCATGGACATGGTCCGAAATGGGCGCTTCGTGGGTGGACAGTCGGTTCTCGTTGTGGTGACCGGCTAGCCTTTCGCCGAGGCCAGCCGGGTGGGTGGGCGAATCGGGCGGTCCTCGGCTCGGTGAACCGGATGGGCGCGTCCAGGGTCGGTGGTGCCGGGCCGCGGTGCCGGTCCACCCAGTCGGAAGGTGTGGTTTCGCAGAGCGATCCAGCCGTTGTGCCGTCCACTATGAGATCGACGCGGTGAAATTTACAGGCAACGGAACGTGCGAATTTTGAATTTCATCATGCCCTTGGGTGATGGCTCGGTCATGGGTCGCGGGCCGATTCGGGGTGTCGATTGTGGTGTCAACTACGGTGGCCCCGAGCACGCCGGTCCGGGAGTTTCGCCGGACCGATCGTCAGTGCTCGTCCGAGACCATCGCAGAACACGAGCCCGCACGGGGGATGTGTGAGGACCACGGGCGCCGGTCATGACGGCGCGGAGGACGTCAGCGAGTGTGAGCTCTGCGCCGACAACGGAGTCGGCGCGGCGCGGGAGCGCGGCGCCCAGGATGACAGTGACGGCGCGGGTGGGCCGGCGGGCTTTCTGGTGGCCGGCGGGTTCGTGCTCGACTGCCTGATCAGCACCTCGGAGTTGCCGGTCTGGGGCGATGACCTGCGGGCCGACGCGATGCGTACGGTGCCCGGTGGCAAGGCGCTGAACCAGGCGATCACCTTCGCCCGGCTCGGCGGCCGGGTCGCGGCGGTCGGCTCGGTCGGCCGCGATCCCGTGGGTGAGGCCATCCGCTCGGTGCTGATCGCGGACGGGGTGGACGTGTCCGCGATGGCCGTCCACCAGGGTGCGCCGACACCGGTGTGCGTCGTGCACAGCCGGCCGGACGGGGAGAAGGCCGTGGTGTGGCGGGTACCGGACGAGCTGGCGCCGACCGCGAGCACCATCCACGAGGCGGCCCGCGGTCTCGGCGGTCGGGTCGGTGCGACGGTGGTGACCTTCGAGTTTCCCGCGGCCACCGCGGAGCTTGTCGCCGCGGCGGCCGCGGTGGGGCGCTGGGTGGTCGTCCACCCGGCACCCGCGCTGCCGCCGGCGGGAGCGGCGGGAGCGGCGGTGGCGGGGGACCGGACCGCGCTACTCGGCCGCGTGCCCTGGGATCTGGTGGACGTGCTGGTGCCGAACGAGGCGGAGGCACGCGCGCTGCTGGTCGGGCATCCCGGCGCGGCTGGCCCCGCGCGCCTGCTCGCCGACGCGCTCGCCGACCACCTCGGCGTGCCGATCGTGTGTGTCACGCTGGGGGCGCGGGGCTGCGTGCTGCGCTCCAACGGACAGAGCTCCCCCCACCGCGCGTCGGCGAGGATCGTGGTGGATACGACCGCGGCCAGCGACGCGTTCACGGCGGTGTTCACCGCGCAGCTGGTGGCGGGCTGGTCGCCGCTGGACGCGGTGCACGCGGCGCAGCGGGCGGCGGTCCGCACGGTCGGCCGTCCAGGTGGCTATGAGGCCCTGCCCACCCACGCCGAACTGCTCCACCTCACCGACCCCGCCGGCCATACCGACCCCACCGGTCCTGGCGGGGCGAACCCGTCGAGCTCGGCGGTCGCGCGCATCCCGGTCGCTCGTCTGGCCGGTTCGGAGACGGCGCCCGTGCGTGCCGGCCGGCCGGTTCGATCCGCACGGTCCGTGGCATCGCGAGCACCGGTCTGACGCCCGGTGTCGGACCCGACGCCGCCTGTGGCGGCCGCGTTCGCGGCTGACATTATGGTCGGGACGTCATCCGTGCGGGTGGAACCGGTCAGGGTGGACGCGTCCGATTCCGGGAGGATCTTCCGGTTCGGCGGGACGAACCGGGGCTCGCGGGGAACAGAAGCAGGGAAGGCGGTGGCGCGAATGGCCTGGCAGTCGACACTGTGTGACCCGCGGGCAGCGCGGGCGGAGGCGATGGTGCTCGCTCGGTCGGCGGCACGATGGGTGTGGCTGCGCCGTGGCACCGATGTCACGGCCAGCATGGCCCGGTCGTCCTGCCTGGTCGTGGCGCCGCATCCGGATGACGAGACGTTGGGCTGCGCCGTCGCGGTGATCCGTAAGCGGGCCGTGGGCACACCGGTGACCGTCGTGATCGTCAGTGATGGGTCGAAGGCGGAGCCGGTGACACTGCCACCGGAGGAGCTCATCGCGGTTCGGGAGACGGAGACCCGGCGGGCCTGCGCGGTGCTCGGGGTACCCGAGACCGACGTGTTGTTCCTGGGTTTCCCCGACTCGGAACTCGGTGGCGCGCTGGACGCGATCGCGCTGCGGCTGGCCGAGATCATCCGGGCCCGCCAGCCCGCGCAGGTGCTGATCCCGGCGTCCTGCGAGGGGCATCCCGATCACGACGCGACCCATGAGGCGGCCACCCGGGCCGTTGCCGCGGCGGGCTTCACCGGCCAGGTGCTGGAGTACACGGTGTGGCTGTGGACCCACTGGCCATGGACGCGTGGCTACGGCACGCGGGATCGTTCGGTGAACCGGCTGCTGGTGGAACCCGCCCGCCGGCTGCGGGAGGGCCGTCCACTGCTCGTCGACGCGCGCGGCCTGCGGACACGGCAGCGGCGGGCGCTCGCCGAGCACGTCACCCAGGTCGGCGATGGCTCCCCGGCCGGCACCGGCCTCGCGGCGGGGGCGGCCGGGGCGGTCGAACCGGCGGCCGTGCCGGTGACCGGTCCGCTGCTCGCGACGCTGCGCAGCCGGCACGAGGTCTACGTCGAAGCCGGCGCGCTGCGCCACCTCGACTTCCCCCGGCCCTGGCGGGACGCCACGCCGAAATAGCGGCGGATGGCACCGAGGCTGGCTGAGCCACCACGGTCGCGTGGTGGCGATCAGGCGGTGTCGTGGATGTCCTGCGGATGCTCCGACACCGTCGGCAGTGCCGACGGAAGTGGCAGAGTCGAGGGCGTCATCGGCGATGCGGTCGGGGGTGCCGAGCCGGGGGGCAGGGTCAGCAGCGCGGGGTTGATCCGGCGGCGCCGCCACGCTCCTGGCCGGGCGGCGAAACCGGTGATGGCGTCCCGGTAGGCCTCCTCCTTGCGGTGGGCGATCATCATCGGGTCGATCTCGGCGACCCCGGCCCGGCCCTGGGCGCCGACGGCGGCCGCTTGTGCCGGATCAAGCAGGTAGGGCGCGAGCGCGTCGGCGAGGGCCGCCGGATCATCGACGGGGACGACCGCCCCGCCACCCCAACGCTGGACGAACGGTGCGATTCCGGTGCGTGTGGTGGTGACCACCGGACGGCCGGCGGCCATGGCCTCGGCGGCGGCGATGGAGAAGCTCTCGAACCGGCTCGGCACGGCCACGACCCGGGCCCGTCGGTAGACCTCCCGGACCTGCTCACCGCCGAGATGACCGGTGAACTCGACGTCCAGGCCGAGGTCGCGGGCCTGTCGTTCCAACCAGGTACCGGCGGGGACGCCGTGGATCTCGCCGGCGGGCCGGCCCGCGAGCACCAGCCGATGGTCGACGCCGGCCGCCCGCAGCCGGGACGACGCGTCGAGCAGCACGTCGACCCCCTTGTACGCCTCGAGCCGGCCGACGGTCGCGATCACCGGCCTGGTCCGGGAGACGTCCGGGATGCCGAGCCAGAGCACGGCGTCGAACGGGTTCGGGATGACTTCGACCGACCGGCCGCTCAGCCAGCCACGGTCACGCAACGTGTCGACAAGCAGCTGGGACGGAGACGTGACCACATCCGCCAGATCCGCGGACATCCGGTCGAGCCGGTCGGCGAGGCGGCCCTTCGGATCGATCGGCGCGCCGGCGAGCTGGACGGTCAGCATCGTCGGGCAGTGCAGGTGGATCGCCAGTGGCCGGCTGCGGGCCATGGCCTGCATGAGACCACGGGTTTCGCCGTCCTGGGTCTCGATGACATCCGGCTGGAGTCTGAGCTGGCGCATCCACATCGTGTAGGACAGCGGCAGGCTGGCCCGGAGGCTGATGGAATCCCGCGGGTAGAGCGGCCCGCGCAGCCGGTCGCCGATCGGGCCGAGACCACGGCTGACCGGCAGGCGCAGCAGCGGCCGGCGGTGGACGTGCACGCCGTCCTGCACGGTGTCGACGATGCGGTGCCCCTGGGCGCACACCACGTGGACCTCATGCCCGAGCTTCGCCAGGGCGATCGCGAGCGTCGCCGTGTAGCTGCCCGCGCCGTCCCACACCACCGGCGGGAACTGTTCGCAGAGAAACACGATGCACAGGCTGTGTAGCGAACGGAAGTAACTCGCCATGGGTCTCCGTTCCACCACCCGGGCGCCCGATCCGCGGTGCCACGTGGGAGCAATGTCGGGGCTACGTTACT
>NZ_CADCWS010000282.1 GCF_902806475.1 Candidatus Frankia nodulisporulans | reverse complement strand
CGTCCCCGCCGCCGGCCGCGCCACAGCGGTCACGCTCACCCTGGTGGACGTGGCGCGGGTACGGGCCGGCCTGCGCGCCGACTGCGCCCGATGCGCGGGATTGTGCTGTGTGGTGCCCGGGTTCACCGCGTCCGCGGACTTCCCGATCAGCAAACCCCCCGGTGTCGCCTGCCGGCATCTGGACGGCGAGCATCGCTGCGGTATCCACACCGAGCTGACCGGACGCGGTTTCGCCGGCTGCGTCGCCTTCGACTGTCTCGGCGCCGGCCAGCAGACCACCCAGGTCACCTTCGCCGGCCGCTCTTGGCGCACCCATCCCGGCGACGCGCCGGCGATGTTCGCCGTGTTCGGGGTCCTGCGGGTCCTACACGAGTCGCTTCACCACCTGGACGCCGCCCTGAGCGCCCTCGACCCGTCGGGTTCGGACACCGCGACGCTGGCCGTCCGCCTACGGCAGCTGTTCACCGCCGCCCTCGCCCTGACCACCACCACGGACGCGGACCGGCTGCGCGCCGTCGACCTCGACCTCCACCGCCGCACCGTCCATCTCGCTCTCACCGAGGCCAGCGCCGTCCTGCGCGGCCCGGCCGCCCCGTCCACCGGCAGGGCTGGCCCGAACCACGCCGGCACCCGCGGGGCCGGTGGGCGCGGGGTCCGCGACGGGGATCTGATCGGCGCCCGGCTGGCCGGCGCGGACCTGCGCGGCATGGTCCTCACCGGACGTCTGCTGCTCGGCGCGGACCTGCGAGGCGCGGACCTACGCGGGGCGGATCTGCGCGGCGCCGACCTACGCGGCGCCGACCTACGCGGGGCGGATCTGCGCGGCGCCGACCTGCGCGGGGCGTGGTTCCTCACCCCGATGCAGCTCGCCGCCGCCCGCGGCGACGCCACCACCCGCCTGCCCACCGGCCTCGACCACCCCACCCACTGGCCCACCACCACGGCCACCACCAGCATCGGCGGCATGTCAGCTCCGTCGGCCACGCCACGGGAACGCGGCCGACCAGCAGGTGACCGCCGCCGCGGCCGGCGCACCCCGCGCTGACCGACCAGAGCCGCTGACCGACCACAGCGAGGACGCCGTGCATGTCCGCTGATCAACCCGTGTACCTCGCCGGCTACGACCCGGCCTGGCCCGCCCGGTTCGCCGAACAACACGACCGGCTCGCGGTCATCCTCGCGCCGTGGCTGGCAGCGCAGATCACCCACATCGGGTCGACGGCGGTCGTCGGCCTGCCCGCCAAGCCCGTCATCGATGTTCTCGCTCCCGTGCGTTCCCTCGACGCGGCGCGCGGCGGCGCTGTGGCGGCGCTGGAGGCGGCGGGCTGGCTGTTCTGGCCGCAGGATCCGTGCGGCCACTACCGGCTGTGGTTCCTGCGCCCCCGCCCCGAGGCCCGCACCCACCATCTCCACGTGATCGAACACGGCGACTCCCACGCCGAGGCCCTGCTGGCCTTCCGCGACGTCCTGCGTGCCGACCCGGCTCTCGCCCGTGACTACGCGGCGCTCAAGAGCCGGCTCGCTCTCGAGCATCCGACCAACCGCAACGCCTACACCAACGCCAAGGGCGCCTTCGTCGACGAGGTCCTGCGCCACGCCGGCCTTTCACCCCCACCCCGCGTCCCGCTGCCCGAATAGACGAGGGTCACGGACGAACCGAGCACGATGGACCGGTTGGCCAACGCCCCCCGGCCCGACCAGCGGTCGCACACAACCGCTCGCGGCCTGCGGCCACCGACGCGATGCTGTCACGATGCCCGCACAGACCGCCTACCACGACGATATCGGCGACTACTTCGCACGGAACGCCGACACCAGCCCCTACAACGCACACACCGACCGGCCGGCGATGCTCGCACTGGCGGGGGATGTTGCCGGCCTGAGGATTCTCGATGTCGGCTGCGGGGCCGGGCACTACGCGGCCGAACTCCTGGCGGGTGGCGCCGAGGTAGTCGGAATCGACGGCAGCGCGACGTTGCTGCGCCACGCGCGGCAGCGATTGGGCGACTGGGCCGCACTGCGCGTGCACGACGCGGAGAAGCCGCTGGACTTCCTCGATGACACGTCGTTCGACGGAGTCGTGTGCGCATTGACGCTGCACCACATCGCCGACCGGCCGCGCCTGCTACGTGATCTACGACGCGTCCTGCGTCCTGGCGGGTGGCTGCTGGTCTCGACGACACACCCGACAGCGGACTGGCGGAAATTCGGTGGCTCGTACTACGCCGAGGACTGGGTCGACCGCCTGCTCGCCGGGGGGCCGTTGGCAGTCCGCTACCAGCGCATGCCGCTGGAAACGTTCCTGCACGAACTGCTGACCGCCGGATTCACGCTGGAAAGACTCCTCGAGCCTCGCCCGACGCCCAGGCTGCGCGACATCGACGAAACGGCCTACGACAAGCTCCACCAGGCTCCGTGCTTCCTCGCGGTCCGGCTCCTGCGGCCCTAGAAGCACGCGATCCCCACCGTCGAGAAGGTCCTGCAATGGTGTGGGCACGCCTGTCACCGAACAGTTCGTGTTTGCGTGCTTCCAGGGCTGGCCCGGGTGACGGCTACTGGTCGGCGAGTACCTCGATCAGGGTCAGAGCAGGCCGGCGTCGTGGACGAGCAGGGCGAGCTGGGTGCGGTTGGTCAGGTGCAGGTGGGTGAGGATGCGGGTGATGTGCGCTTTGACGGTGGCGGTCGACAGGTGCAGCCGGGTGCCGATCTCGGCGTTGGTGTGGCCGTGGCCGACGCCGAGGGCGACGTCATGTTCGCGGGGGGTGAGGCCGGCCAGGGCGGTGCGGGCGCGGATGTGGGTGTCGGCTTCGGTGGTGGTGCGTGCGAGCAGGCGGCGGGTGATCTGGGGGGCGAGGATCGGTTCGCCGGCGGCGACGCGCAGCACCGCCTCGACGATGCGGGTGGGCGGGGCGTCCTTGAGCAGGAAACCGCCGGCGCCGGCGCGCAGGGCGGCGAGGACGTTGTCGTCGGTGTCGAAGGTGGTCAGCACGATCACCTCCGGCGGGTGGGGGCGGGCGCGCAGCCGGCGGGTGGCGCTCAGCCCGTCGAGTCGGGGCATGCGCAGGTCCATGAGGACGACGTGCGGTGCGTGGGTGTCGACGGCGGTCAGGGCCTGCGCGCCGTCGCCGGCCTGCCCGACCACGGAGATCTCCTGCTCCTCGCCGTCGGGTGTTCCGCTGCCGTGGGCGCCGTCGAGCATCAGGGTCAGGCCCGCGCGTACGAGCGGGTCGTCGTCGACGAGCAGTACCCGTATCCGCAGGCGCGCCCACCCGGGTGGTGTCGGTGTGGTGGAGGCCTGCGCGTCGGGCGGTTCGGGGCGGGTCATCGGGGCCAGGGCAGCTGGGCGTGCAGGCGGAACGTTCCGTCGACGTGCTGGTGGTCGAGTTGGCCGCCGGCCAGGCGGACCCATTCGGTGAGCCCGACCAGCCCCATCCCGGAGCCCGCCGACACCGGTGACGCTGCCCGGGACGGGGCCGTTGTCGACGCGGGCGCTACCGGTGCTGTCGGCGACGGGGGCGCGTCGGGGGTGGCGGGCAGCTGGTTGACGAGGTCGAGGGTCAGGCCGCGACCGGGGCCGCCGCGGACGGTGAGGTGGACGGGCTGGCCGGGGGCGTGCCGGTGGGCGTTGGTCAGGGCCACCTGCACCATCCGGTAGGCGGCCCGCCCCACCGCGGGCGCCAGGGTGTCGATCTCGGGGAGGCGCCCGATCGCAGGGTCGCGGCCGTCCGCGCGGCGGCCGTCGGGGTCGGCGACGGGTTCGGTCTGGGCGCCGCGGTCGTCCTGCTCGCAGCCGGCGGGGCAGGCGTCTGGGTGGGTGGGCAGGTCACAGGTGTGGCGGATGGGGGTGCCGGCGGCGCGGACCCGGGCGAGCAGCTCCGGGAGGTCGGCGAGGGTGGGTGGGGGCCCCGCGGTGTGCTCGTCGTCGTCGCGGAGGACGGCGATGACGTCGCGCAGCTCGTCGAGGGCGCCGGCCACCTGCTCGCGGATCACGCCGGCGGCCTGCGCCAGGGCCTGCGGTGGCGCGTCCGGCCGGTACTGCAGTGCCCCGGCGTAGGTGGCGAGCAGGGACAGCCGGTGGGCGAGCACGTCATGCATCTCCCGGGCCAGCCGGGTGCGTTCGCCGGCGCGGGCCGCCGCGACGCGACGGGCCCCGTCGGCTTCGGCGCGCCGCGCTCGTTCTTCCAGCGAGGCGAGCAGCGCCGCCCGGGCGCGGGCGAGCCTGCCCCAGCCCAGCAGACCGGCGTGGGCGACGACGACCAGCGCCAACAGCCAACCAAGCGGAAGCCCCTCCGGCGGTCGCAGCACTCCGCGGGTGACGTGCGCGCCGATGCCGGCCGCGGCGACGGCGAGCGCCACCGGCAGCCGGCGACGGGCCGCGACATGCAGGACCGCCAGGGTCGCCGGCACGGTGGCCGTCGAGGAGAACGCGGCCAGGGCCGCGAGCAGCAGCGCCGTGGGCACCGGGGCGCGGATCAGCGCCGCCAGCAGCGCCCAGCCGACCAGCCCGGCCGCGATGTCCACTGCCGCCCAGCCGCTGTGCGGATGGTCGGCGACCTGAGCCCACACGGTGAGGCCGACCGGCGCGGCGCACACGACCAGTGTGATCACGGTCGCCGTGGTCCGCGCCTGACAGCGGGCCTGCCGCTCCCGCGATGTCTGGCTGTCGCTGCAGCCGTCCGCGGTGCTCGGGGTGCGCAGGTCCAGGCGGCTCAGCCCGCTGAGGCCGCCGGCGACGACGGCCAGGCCCACCGGCCGCAGGCGCTGCGCTGGATGCATGAGCCGAAGGGTACGGGCCTCTCGCGTGCCCGCCCACCGACCAAAGTCGATGCGCTCTGGCCGGACGGCTGATGTGCGCGGGGCCGCGGGTCGGAGATGGTTCTGCCGTGCAGACATCACCCGGGTTCCACCCGCCCCGTGTCCCCTTCGCCCGGCGCGCACCGCGGGCCTGTCACCGTCGCGGTGGTC
>NZ_CADCWS010000281.1 GCF_902806475.1 Candidatus Frankia nodulisporulans | reverse complement strand
GCGGAATCCGACGTCGACTTCGCGGAATCCGCCTTCGGCTCCGCGGCTGCCGGCAGCGCGGCTGACGACCCGGCGGGGTCAGCCGACGGCACCGCGGATGGCTGCACCACGGCGGCTGGCGGGACCGTGGCTGACCGCACCACGGTGACCATCGGGGTGGAGGAGCCGGCGCGCGTCACCGGGGAGGCGGGGACGGGGGCGCGACCGGCGGCATCCGCGGCGGTGGTGGTCGCGGCGGGGAGGGTGCGGACGTGGCTGCGCTGGACGTGGGGGCGGTGGGTGGCGGCGAGGCCCTCGCGGACGGTGGCGGCGGCGTCGCGGCGGCGGATGATCACCCAGGCGATCTCGAGCAGCAGGCCCGCGCCGACGGCGATCGCGAGACCGCTCAGGGGGCCGGTGGTTCCGACCAGGGAGAGCTGGAAGAAGTCCTGACCGAACGGGATGACCAGGACCAGCACGAACGCGACGGCCATGGTCAGCACCAGGGCGATCCGCCACCAGGTGTAGGGGCGGGCCACGATCGCCAGGGCCCACAGGGCGATGACGAACAGGGTGAGGGTGGCCATCGACGTCTCGGCCTCGAGGTCGGCGTAGATCGACCGGGCCAGCAGGTAGGACGCCATGGTGGCGCCGCCGGCGATCACGCCGGCGGGGATCGCGAAACGCAGCACCCGGCCGACGAAGTCGGGGCGGGCTCGCTCGCTGTTGGGGGCCAGTGCCAGGAAGAACGCCGGGATGCCGATCGTCAGGGAGCCGAGCAGGGTGAGGTGGCGGGGCAGGAACGGGTACGGCACGCCGGTGATGACGACGAGCACGGCCAGCAGCACCGAGTAGACGGTCTTGGTCAGGAAGAGGTTCGCGACCCGTTCGATGTTGCCGATGACGCGGCGTCCCTCGGCGACGACCGACGGCAGGGTGGCGAAGCTGTTGTCGAGCAGGACGATCTGGGCGACGCCGCGGGCGGCCTGGCTACCGGAGCCCATCGCGACCCCGATGTCGGCGTCCTTGAGGGCGAGGACGTCGTTGACGCCGTCACCGGTCATCGCCACCGTGTGTTTGCGCGACTGCAGCGCGGCGACCATCTCCCGCTTCTGCTGCGGGGTGACGCGGCCGAACACCGAGTGGCGTTCGAGCAGGTCGGCCAGGGCGTCCTGGTCGGTGGGCAGGGTGCGCGCGTCCACCGGATGCTCGGCGCCGGGCAGACCGAGACCGCGGGCGACCGCGCCGACGGACAGCGCGTTGTCCCCCGAGATGACCTTGGCGGCGACGTTCTGCTCGGCGAAGTAGCGCAGGGTGTCGCCCGCGTCGGCGCGTAGCCGCTGGGCGAGCACGACCAGTGCCGTCGGGGTGACCGTGCCCGCGACGGTGGCCGGGTCGGCGAGGGCCGCGTCCAACGATGTCGTGGTCTGGCCGAGCAGCAGCACCCGCAGGCCCTGCTCGCCGAACCCGTCGGCCTCGGCGAGGGCGGGATGCCCGGCGGGCAGCAGGACGTCGGGGGCGCCGAGCAGCCAGGTGGTGACGGTGTCGGTGTCGTCCGCCAGTGTCGCGCCGCTCCACTTGCGGGCCGAGGAGAACGGGGCGTCCGCCCGCACCGCCCAGCCCGCGGGGGCCGGGTAGGCGTCGATGATCGCCTGCAGGCTCGGGTTGGGGCGGCCGTCGGCGGCGCCCAGCGCGCCGAGCACCGCCCGCACCCGGCCACCCCCGTCGTCCTTCGCACCGGCCTCGGACGGACCCGGCCCGACACCGGGGGAACCGGCGGTGTCGGGGGGCACCAGGCGCAGCTCGGTGACGTCCATCGCGGGTTCGGTGAGGGTGCCGGTCTTGTCCAGGCAGACGACGTCGACCCGGGCCAGGCCCTCGATGGCCGGCAGCTCCTGCACCAGGCACTGGCGCCGACCCAGGCGCACCACGCCGACGGCGAAGGCGACCGAGGTCAGCAGCACCAGCCCCTCGGGGACCATCGGGACGAGGCCCGCGACCATCCGGCGGATCGCCTCGGGCAGGTCGTTGTCGTTGACGAGCAGCTGGCTGATGATCAGCGCGATACCGGTCGGGATGATCATCCAGGTGACCACGCGCAGGATCGTGCTGATCCCCGTCCGCAGCTCCGAGCGGACCAGGGTGAAGCGGCTGGCCTCCTCGGCGAGCTGCGCCGCGTACGCCTGCCGGCCGACCCGGGTGGCCCGGAACGCCCCGCTGCCGGCGACGACGAAACTGCCGGACATCGTCGTGTCCCCGGGCTGCTTGTGCACCGGGTCGGCCTCACCGGTCAGCAGCGACTCGTCGACCTCGAGCCGGTCGGCGGCGACGATCTCCCCATCGACGGGGACGCGGTCACCGGAGCCAAGCTCGATGATGTCGTCCAGGACGATCTCGGCGGTGGGCAGGGGGGCCGCGATGCCGTCGCGGCGCACGAGGGGACGGGCCTCGCCGACGAGGGCCAGGCGGTCCAGCGTGCGCTTGGCCCGCAGCTCCTGGAACATCCCGACCAGGGTGTTCGCGATGATCACACCGCCGAACAGGGCGTCCTGCACCGGTCCGACGATCACCACCAGGATGAACAGGACGCCGATCAGCGCGTTGATCCGGGTCAGGACGTTCGCCCGGACGATCTCGGCGACCGACCGGCTGGAGCGCACCGGCACGTCGTTGACCCGGCCGTCGGCGACCCGCTCGGCCACCTCGGCCGTGGTCAGACCCGTGAGCACCGCGGGCTGGTCCTGTCCGGCCGGTGGCCGATCCATCCTGTCCTCCAGCCCGTCACGCGCCACATGCCGCCTCGGCCAGTACCCAGAGGCAGCCCGCCGACCACACCGGTCCGCACACCGCAGGGTCCGCGCGACCACCGTAGTCGACCATACGAATCCGTGGCGCGGCCGCCCCACCGGGTCCGTCCCACCGCGCGAACCCGGCCGGGCCCGCCGCGCGGACGGTGCGGCCCGGCCCCGTCCGCCCCGATCAGTCCTGCGGGGCGCCCGCCTGGGCGTCGAGAACACCGGCGGCGAGCAGGACGAGCAGCAGCACCCCCAGCCCGACCCGGTAGGCGACGAACGGCGCGAAGCTCCGCGAGGAGATGTAGCGCAGGAACCAGGCGATCGCCGCGTACCCGGTGGTGAACGCCACACCGGTGGCCAGCAGCGTGGGTCCCCACGACAGCTCCGCGACACCCGCCACCGACGACGCCGACTGCGCGGCCGCCGAGCCCGACGGGGTGTCGCTGGCGTCCTCGTCGCCCGAACCGATCAGATGCCGCAGCTCGAACAGGCCCGAGGCCAGCACCGCGGGCATCGCGAGCAGGAACGAGTAGCGGGCCGCGGCCTGCCGGGTGTAGCCGAGCAGCAGGCCGCCGCTGATCGTCGCCCCCGACCGGGACACCCCCGGGATCAGGGCCGCGGCCTGCGCGAAACCGAAAAGCACCCCGTCGCGCACCGACAGGTCGTCCAGGGTTCGCCGGGGCCGGGGCAGCGCGTGGCGACCCTTGCGCCGGCCGGAGGCGGCGTAACGATCGGCGCCGCCGAGCACGAGGCCGAGCAGGATCAGGCTCATCGCGGTCAGGCGCAGGTCCCGAAACGGCCCCTCGATGGCGTCCTGGAAGGTCAGGCCGAGCACGCCGATCGGGATCGTGCCGAGCAGCACCAGCCAGCCGATGCGCGCGTCCGGGTCGTAGCGCGCCTCCCGGTCCCGGATCGACCGGGCCGACGCCCGCAGAATCCGGGCGATGTCCCGGCGAAAGTAGAGCAGCACGGCGGCTTCGGTGCCGATCTGGGTGATGGCGGTGAACGCCGCGCCCGGATCGTCCCAGCCCGCCGCCGCGGCGGTGATCCGCAGATGGGCGCTGGAGGAGACCGGAAGGAACTCGGTCAGCCCCTGGACCAGCCCCAGCATCGTGGCCTGCGGATAGTTCACCGCGCCACCCGCCGTCGATCCCTCGTCGGCCCACCACGCCCAGCCCGGTACCCACCCCATATCCGCACGGCTCCCACGCTAACGTCCGTGCGCGGCGGGCCTGGCGCGACCCCGGCGCCATCCGGCCGGCGACCGTCGACTACGGTCGGCCGGCCTCCCGTGCCCTGGCGCCACCCGGCGTCGACCGGGTGCGGTCGGTGAGATGGCTCGCCGCCGCGACCGCGAGCGCCACCGGCCACTCGACCAGTTCGACCGCGACCAGAGCGCCAAGCCCCAGGTAATACGCCACCCGCCCCGGCGTCGGCACGCCCAGCGGCCCCACCCGCAGCCGCGCCGGCGGCTGCGGAACCGCCACCTCCAGATGGGCCGTCACGAACGGCATCCGCACCGTCATCTCACGCCGGCGCACCAGCCCGGACGCGCCGACCCCACCCGACCCGCCGAGCCCGTTCCGACCGCCCGGTCCGACCTGGTGGACGGCAGTCCGCGGGTGGTGGCGGTGGCGCCGCGTCCCCCCGTCCCGCCACGGGCTGGCGTGCGTCCACCCTCCGCCTGGCGCACCGCGGCCGTCGACCGCCCCGAGGCGACCCGCACCCCGACCGCCCGCGACGTGCTGGTCCGAGGAGCACTGACACGGGACGTGCTGGTCCGAGGAGCGCTGGTACGGGACGCGCTGGCCCGAGGGGCACTCGTGCGCGGGGCACTGACACGGGACGTGCTGGTGCGAGGGGCACTGGTACGGGACGCGCCGCTGGTGCGGGGGGCCGCAGGACGAGGGGCCGGTGCCGGCCGGCTCGGCGCGGGACGAGCCGACGCCGAACGAGCCGACGCCGGAGGTGATACCGACGCCGGAGGTGATACCGACGCCGGAGGTGATACCGACGCGGCCCGCGACGGTGTGGGCCCGGACGGCGTGGACCCGTCCTGGTCCGGGGACATGAACAGCGGGCTGACGGAGACACCGGTGATCGGGCCGCCGCCACGCAGGATGACATCCCCCGGGCCGACGCCGTTGTGCGAGCTCATGCCTGCCATGGAGCCGTACCTCCCCCGCCGGACGATCCCCGCCGACAGCCGTCAACATTACGGATCGCATCGATGGG
>NZ_CADCWS010000280.1 GCF_902806475.1 Candidatus Frankia nodulisporulans | reverse complement strand
TTTCCGGGAGCAAAAATCTGCCCACTGTCCAAACCGTTGTCGCAGCGTCGACCGCCGTTCTGCCGGGATAGCCGCTCAGTGTTCCCCGGTGGGCAGAAAACGGTACATGACGTAGAGGTCCACGTCGCCGAGCCAGGGGTGACGATAGGCGGCGGGCAGGGTGCCGACCAGGCGAAACGCCAGAGAACGCCACAGGGCGACGAGTTTTGGGTTCACCGAGATGACGGCGTTGAGCTGCATCGCCCGGTAACCGCGGTCGGTCGCGTACTCGATCATCTGCTCGGCGGCGAGGCGGCTCGCGCTCTCCCAGTGCCCGCCTGGCCCGCCGGTCCCACCGCCCGCGCCGCTCCGGCCCCGGCCGGCGCCGAGCACCCTCGCGCGTTGTGGCGCGCCGCCGTGGTCGATCCACTTCGGATCGACCAACAGGATGGCCTGGGCGACATGGTCGCCCAGGCCGGGCAGGCTGGGAATGAGCAGGGCGGTGGCCACCACGGCGACCCGGCCGTCGGTGTCCTCCTGCTCCATCACCAGGACGTCGGCCGGGGGCGGCAGCATCCACGCGCTGCGTGCGGTCTGCTCGTCGGTGTCCGGTGGCCACGGGCAGGTCTCGCCCTCGACGACAGCGGCACGCCAGACAGGCCAGATCGCGTCCCAGTCCGCTGGGGACGCCCGCCGTGTCCGCACCTGTCCGTTCCTGCCCGTCGACCACTGTGCCTGAGCGTCCGTGTCGCAGCGCGATCCGCCCCGCGTCGCGCGGGTTCACCGTCCACCGGATCGCCGTGCGTCACTGGGTTGCCTCGCCGATCCCCGTGCCCCACCTGCGACCTTATGCCCGACCTAGATCATCTGCCGGATTTCGGTGACGTGATGTGGTTCGCGTGGATATGCCGTGCGTGCGGCTGTCTGGTCCGTACGGGCGGTGCGGGTCGGTCCGGGGGACTACTGGCGATGGACGGCGAAGGTCGAGCATCCGGCCAGGCGCACCTGGCCCGCCAGGTCGTCCGGGCGGGTGGCGTCCGGACGCGCGGTGAAGTTGGCCATGTTGTAGCCGGGGGGCTGCTCGATCCAGCGCACACCGGTGAAGTTCAGCACCCCGTCGGCGAAGATGATGCGGGTCAGGTAGGAGCCGCGGGGCACACCGGGATTGGACGGCAGCGGGTAGAAGTCAAGCCGTGCCCACAGATCCTGGCTCGGGGTCAGAACAATACTGAGCAATAGCCCGGTCGGGCCCTGCGAACAGACGTACCCGCCGCGCCACAGGCCGGGCAGCGCGATCGGTGGTGTGGCGGCGGCGCTCGGAGTCGCCGATACGGAGCCGCCGCCGGTCGGGGGCAGCGACGGCGACGGGCCGAGAAACGCCGTCCCGGTGGGTACGGGCACGGCCGTCCCCGGAGCCGGCGCGGTGGCGGTGCCGGCCCCGGCGGATGCCAGGGTGGTGGGCTTCGCGGGCCCACCGCGGGTAAGCAGGGTCGCGACGATCGCGATGGCGAGAACACCCGCGATGGCGATCACGGCCGGAATCCACGGGCCCGACAACCACCCCGGCCGACGCCTTGGCCGTGGCACCGGCTGCCCTGCCTGCCCTGGCTGTCCTGGTCGCGAAGCCGCGGCCGGTGGCGAGGGGCGCGCCACGGCTGCCCCCGTGGCCGGTGGCGGAGGGTGGATGACAGGCATGGAGTCGAGGTCGGTGACCGTGCGGGGAAGGCCGGGGAGCTGCCATCGCTCGTCCAGCAGGCGTTGGGTCGCCCCGGCGGGGTCGGCCGTCGGGTCGGCGGCCGCGGGCAGAAGCTGGTGCAGCAGGTCCGTCGCGCTCGGCCGGCCACGCGGATCGGGGCGCAACGCCGCCAGCAGGACGGGCAGCAGACGGTCGGGGACACCGGTGAGATCAGGGCGTTCCCCGATCACGCGGTACAGCAGGACCTCGGGTCGACCCAGCCCGTACGGGGGGCGTCCGGTGGCGGCGAAGGCGAGCGTCAGCGCCCAGGAACACACGTCGGTGAAAGGCCCGGTCTCACCGGCGGCGACCTGCTCGGGCGCCATGTAACCCGGACTGCCCAGCAACGAGCCCGGACTGGTCAGCGGCGTCGACTCGGCATACCAGGACACCCCGAAATCGATCACCTTGGGGCCGTCCGCGGTCAGCAGCACATTGGACGGTTTCAGATCCCGGTGCACCACGCCGACCCGGTGCATCGCCGAAAGCGCCTCCGCCAGACCCACGGCGAGGCTGTCCAGGACACCTCCGGTCAGGGCGCCTTCGGCCTCCACCACCTCGGTCAGACTGGAGCCGGCGACGTATTCGGTGGCAAGCCACGGTCGGTCGGCCTCGGGATCGGCGGCCACGACCCGCACCGTGCACACCCCGCCGACCGCCCGGGCGGCCGTCACCTCACGGCGGAAACGCTGCCGGAAATCCGGGTCGCCCGCCAACCGGGTGGCGATTCGTTTGACGGCGAGCGGTCGACCGGCGGGATCGGTGGCCAGATAGACCACGCCCATCCCCCCGAACCAAGCCGGGCGGCAACCGGATAACCACCGATCTCCGCCGGGTCACTGGGGCGCAGAGGCGAAACCGGCGCGGTCGATCTCCTCTCCGCCAGTTCGGTCCTCAGTTCGGTCATTGTGTCCGGTCGGCGAACATGGCCGCACATCTGGTCTGGTCCGCCCCGATCACGGCCGGGCTGGCCCGGTTCGTGGGGGTGGGCTGGCTCGGTGCACAAACGTGATCTGACGGCGGACGGGACGAAACAGTTCGGGGCTACAGTCCCGGACGTCCACTGCAGATCCGGCCCGCCAGCTGCCCCGGCGGATCCATCCCTGGGAGGATGGGATGCGAGTCCCCCGGCCACCGGTGACATGGGTCGCGACCCTGTCCACCGACTGGGATGGATCGGCCCGTGAGGCCATCCTCGGCGAGCTCAAGCGGGTCATCCTCGACGGCGCGGCCGCACCCGGCCTGCCCATCCCGGTCGATGAGGTCGCCGCGCGTTATCAGGTCAGCCGGATTCCCGTCCGTGAGGCGTTGATGAGCCTGGTCGGTGAGGGGCTGGTGGAGCATCGGGCCCGCGCGGGCTACACCGTCGCGGCGCTCACGCCCGCCGAGCTGCGCGAGTTCTACCTGGTGCGGGAGGCGTTGGAGGCCTCCGCGTTGGCGGCGGCCGTGCGCCGGGCCACAGTCGCGGACGACGAACGGGTCCTGGCGGCGCACGTCGCCACCGCCGCGGCGATCGAGGCCGGCGACGCCCGCGGGCACCATCGCGAGAGCCGCCGGTTCCATCTCGCGCTCGTCAACGCCGGCGCCATGCCCCGGCTGGCACGCATGTACGAATCGGCCTGGAACATGACCGAGCCCGCCCGGCCGATGGACCACGCGCCGCGCGACGTGGTCACCGCGCTCAACGAGGACCACGAGCGGATGCTCGCCGCCTTCGCGGCTCGGAACGCGCCGGCGCTGCTGGAGATCTCCCGCCTGCACCACGCCCGGCTTCGGGCCTCCCTCCCCGGCAGCCCCGGCCCCACGCCCTGACCGCCCTACCGCCCGACTGCCGGCTGCCCGCCCCGGGCCGGTCGGCCGTGATTCTGATCAGCGCAGCACGGAGCAACTCGGCTTCGACCGTCCACCAGTGGATATATCTGCCGCGTCATTCGACAGAAACATCACCACTCTACTGTCTCTCGACAGAGGCCGGCCGGTGGATTCATCCCGCCGTGACCGGAGCGGTCTGACGCCGAAGCGGGCCGCGCTTCCGGCGACCCGTCGTGTGTCTGAAAACGCCCGATCACCCGCGTGGACCGCGCAGCCATCCGAGGGAGAAACAATGAACGAGTCCGAGGCTACCGTGGCGCCGCCACGGGATCTGCCGACAAGCAGTGGAGATATGCCCGAAGCCGCCGGCCAGCCGGTCGGTTCGGGTGCGGTGAAGCCGGGTTACGACCCGCGGCTTGCCAATGAGGATCTGGCTCCGCTACCCAGGCAGACCTGGTCGACCTACAACATCTTCGCCTTCTGGATGTCGGATGTGCACAGCGTCGGCGGATATGTGACCGCCGGCAGCCTGTTCGCGCTCGGGCTGACCAGCTGGCAGGTCCTGGTCGCGCTTCTCGTGGGCATCACCATCGTCTATTTCTTCTGTAATCTCGTGGCCCGGCCCAGCCAGCAGGCGGCGGTGCCCTATCCGGTGGTCTGCCGGGCGTCCTTCGGTGTGCTCGGTGCCAACATCCCGGCCATCATCCGTGGGCTCATCGCCGTGGCCTGGTACGGCATCCAGACCTACCTCGCCTCGGCCGCCCTGGACGTCGTCCTGCTCAAGCTGTTCGGCGGCCTCGCTCCCTACGCGGATGTCCACCAGTACGGCTTCCTGGGCCTGCCGCTGCTCGGGTGGTGCAGTTTCGCCGCCCTGTGGGTCCTCCAGGCGGCGGTGTTCTGGACCGGGATGGAGACGATCCGCCGGTTCATCGACTTCTGCGGCCCGGCCGTCTACGTCGTGATGTTCGCCCTCACCGGCTACCTCATCTACAAGGCCGGCTGGGGCGGGATGAGCCTCAACCTCGGTGGCGAGCGCCATGGCGGCTCCACCATCTCGATCATGCTTGGTGCCATCGCCCTGGTCGTCTCCTACTTCTCCGGTCCGATGCTGAACTTCGGCGACTTCGCCCGGTACGGAAAGGACTTCGGTGCCGTCCGACGCGGCAACCTTCTTGGCCTTCCGGTGAACTTCCTGGTGTTCTCCCTGCTGGTGGTTCTCACCGCCTCGCTGACGATTCCCGTCTTCGGGGAACTCATCACCGACCCGGTCCAGACCGTCGCCCGGATCGACAGCACCTTCGCCATCGTCCTCGGCGCGCTCACCTTCACCACCGCCACCATCGGCATCAACATCGTCGCGAACTTCATCTCGCCGGCGTTCGACTTCTCCAATGTCAGCCCGCAGCGCATCAGCTGGCGCGCCGGCGGCATGATCGCCGCCGTCTGCTCCGTGCTCATCACACCGTGGAACCTGTACAACAACCC
>NZ_CADCWS010000279.1 GCF_902806475.1 Candidatus Frankia nodulisporulans | reverse complement strand
CGGGAGGGGCGCAGGTCGAGGATGGCGACCATCTCGTCGAGGGCGGCGCCGGTGGCGGCGGGGTCGTCGTGGACGAGGGTGGCGGCCAGGGAACCGAGCGCCCAGCCGCGTTCGAGGGTGTCGGGGGTGGTCAGGGCCACGGCGCGGCGGGCGCCGGGCACGCGCAGGCGCCACATCGCGTCGGCGACGACGCAGGCCTCGCGGGCCTCGTCGAACGGGGGCCAGCCGGGGGTGCGCAGCGCGGGGACGCTGGGGCGGTCGCGCAGCGCGAACAGGGCGGCTTCCAGGGCGGGTTCGTCGCCGGTGGCGGCGGCGATCTGGACCTGTTGGGCGGCGGCCCAGCCGTGCAGGGCGGGATGGCGCACGGCGGCGGCGCGGGCGGCGTCCAGGCGGCCGTCGGCGAAGGCGACGAAGGCGTCGAGACTGTGGGCGGTGCCGGCGAGCAGGCGGTCGTCGAGATGGTCGGCGTACTGGGCGGCGAGGGTGGCGAAACGGCGGGCGCTGGTGTCGTCGCCGGTGTCGGCGGCCAGGTAGCCCAGACAGAAGGACAGGTAGCCGGCGGCGCGGGTGAGTTCGCAGTGCACGGCGGGGGAAAGCCGCCGGCCCAGGGCCGCGGTGACACGGCGCCAGTCACCGATGACGGGGCCGAGCAGGTCGGTGTGGGAGGCGCTGAGCAGGGTGGTGGCATAGCGGTAGAGCCGTTCGTCGATCTCGCGGGTCGGGGTCGGCGTCGGCGTAGGCGATCTCCCGGGAGATCATGGCGGCGGCGAGGCCGTACCGGTCGGGCAGGCCGAAGCCGCCGCCGGGTGTGGTGGGCGTGGGCGGACAGTCGGCGTCGTCGGGGTCGCCGTCGTCGGGGTTGGTGGCCGCGGCCACCGTCCCTACGCCCTCGGCGCCCATGCCCCTGCTCCTGCCCGCGGTGCCACCACTGGCAGCACTGCCACCGCTGGCGCCACTGCCGCTGCCGCGACCGGTGCCGCTGTTGGCACAGGCACCGGTGCCTGGCCGTTCGGCGGAGTCCATGCCCAGCCTCCCCTCGCGTTCCGGGTGGTGGAGTGCGATACGCGCCGCGGCGGGTGTCGACAACGTGACGCTCGGCGCGGTATCGCGTGCGCGGGGGGTCTGTACAGGGCTTTGGTGAAAGCCGACTCGTCCCTACGCTATCCATCCGGGACATTGTTCCTCTTGCGGACAGCAGGGGTGGGGGCTATGTCTCAAAGGGGACCCGTTCGGGGGTTGTCGTACCCCCGACTCTGTCGTCTCCGACCTCCCGCAACCCGGCCCGTCCGCGCCCCACACCCCCCGGCCGGACACCTGCCGCATCACGGGGGGTACCCATGGTGACCGGGTCCGGCGCACCCCGGTGCGCCACGGCTTCGCTCCGTCCACCATGGTGCCAGATTTGAGAATAATATCCGATATTTGGGCGAGTGGGGGTGGTGGGCCCTGCCGTCTGCGGGTGTCGTGTCCCTTCCCGGGCGTCGACGGAACGGATTGGCACTGTTTCCGGCATTGGTGCCATTGTCGGGTGCGCCATTGTCGCAATGCGGCGCGGGTCAGCCGCGGATTCAGAGTCGGGTGAGGATGCGGGGTCCGTCCGCGGTGATGGCGACGGTGTGCTCGACATGGGCGGCGCGACTGCCGTCGCGGGTGCGCAGCGACCAGCCGTCGGGATCGGTGTGGAAGGTGTCGTGCCCGCCGGCGAGCAGCATCGGTTCGAGGGCGAGGACCAGGCCCTCACGCAGCCGCAGGCCACGGCCGGGACGGCCCTCGTTGGGCACCGGCGGGTCCTCGTGCATGTGCCGGCCGATGCCGTGCCCGCCGAAGCCCTCGAGGATGCCGTAGCCGCCGGCGCGGGCGACGGTGGCGATGGCGGCGCCGATGTCGCCCATGCGCCCCCCGGGCACGGCGGCGGCGATCCCGGCGTGCAGGGCCGCGGTGGTGGTGTCGATGAGGGCGGTGTCGTCGGGGCTGGCCGCGCCGACGGTGAAGCTGATCGCCGCGTCGCCGGTCCAGCCGTCCAGGGTGGCGCCGCAGTCGACGCTGACCAGGTCCCCGGCGCGCAGCGGGGTGTCGCCGGGGATGCCGTGCACGATCACGTCGTTGACCGACACGCAGATGACCGCCGGGAACGGGCTGGGCGCGAACGGTGGCTGGTAGTGCAGGAACGGGGAGAGGGCTCCCGCCTCGCGGATCACCGCGTGGGCGGCGGCGTCCAGGTCGCGGGGGGTGACCCCGACCGCCGCGGCCGCTCGGGTGGCGGCCAGCGCCCGGGCCACCACCGCCCCGGCCGCCGCCATCGCCTCGATCGCCTGCGGTGTCTTCATCTCCACCATCGCGCCCCGCCCACCCATCCCGCGTCCTGTGCCCCGATGCCGGTCCAGCCGGCCGTGCGGCGATAACTATACCGGTATTACTATCGGGGGCATGGTGCGGACGGCGTTGACCACAGCGGAGCGGGCCCGTGGCGAGCGGCTCGGCGCGTTGCTGCGCCGGGCGCGCGGTGAGCGCAGCATCGTGGCGGTGGCGGCCGGCGCCGGGCTGTCCGCCGAGACCCTGCGCAAGATCGAGACCGGGCGGATTCCGACCCCGGCGTTCTTCACCGTGGTCGCCCTGGCCACCACCCTCGGGGTATCCCTGGACGTCCTGGTCGACGCGTGTGCCGCCGAGGCGGAGTCGGCGTCGGAGCGGGACGCGCGGGTCCCCGGGGCGAGGGTCAGCGTGGCCTGAGCGCGGACGTCACCCGGAGGCGATCAGTGACCCGGAGGCGATCGGAGGCCTGTCCGGGCCTCGGGGCCGACCACGCGGCGGCCGGGGTGTGGTGATCAGATGTGCTGTGGGAGGGAAGCGGCGGGGGCGGCGGGTAGCGCGTCGGCGAGTCTGGCGAGGGTGTCGACGGCGGCGTTCAGTGTGGGGGCCGGCACGCGGATCAGGACGCTGTCGGCGCCGGCGTCGAGGTGTTCGGTGAGCTGTCGGGCGAGGGCGGCCGGGTCGCCGTGGGCGAAACGGTCGTCGATGAGCCGGTCGCTGCCGCCGTGGGCGAAGTCGTCGTCGCCGTAGCCGAGACGTCGCAGGTTCCTGGCGTACGGCGAGGTGGGGCTGCCGGCGGCCAGGTGGCGCCGTGCCAGGGCACGGGCGGCGGTCGGGTCGGGTTCGTCGAGGATGACCTGTTCGGGCACGAGGAGCTTGTCCGGGCCGAGGATCTCGCGGGCGAGCGCGGTGTGGGCGACCGGTACGGAGAACGGGTGGGCGCCGTCGGCGTGGTCGCGGGCCAGGGCGAGCATCCGCGGGCCCAGGGCGGCGAGCAGGCGGGGAAACGGCGCGGCCAGTCCCCCGGCGTCGGCGTCGGCGTCGGCGTCGGCGGCCGCGGTCATGGCGTCGAGGTAGTGGCGCATCACCGCCACCGGCGACGCGTCCGAGGGGGCGCGAGCCGCCGGGTCCTGCGGGTCGCCGGTGTTGGCTGTGATCCCCAAGCCCAGGCCCAGCAGGAGCCGGCCGGGGAACGCCTCGGCGAGGGTGGCGGCGCCGGCCTGCATGGCAGCCGGGGTCCGGTTGCCCACCCGCGCGATCCCGGAGCCGACGAGCAGACGATCGGTGGCCGTCAGCAGCAGGGCGAGGTGGGCGAAGATCTCCTTGGGGCCGTGGGCGCCCTCGCCGACCCAGACCGAGCCGAAACCGAGCGCTTCGATGCGGGCGACCTGCTCCCGCTCGATCGCCGCGGGGGTGGCTCCCAGCACCGGGGCGGGCGCCAGCCACACGCCGAAGCGTCCCAGCCGTGCCCGGAACCCGTCTGTTGTCGTGGTCACCCGAACCTCCTACGGCGGTGCCGGAACACACGCCCAAAAAACGGAACGGCTTTCCGATTTGATCGGCTACCCTACGGAAACACGTTCCGTTTTGCAATGCCGAGGAGATGACCATGAGCGCGCCGCAGCGGGCCACCCTGGAGGCCGCACCGGCGCGGGCTGACGTGCGACGCAACCGTCGCCGGCTGCTCGACGCTGCGCGCGCCGCGTTCACCGAGGGGGGCGTGGACGCGCCTCCCTCGGAGATCGCCCGTCGGGCCGGTGTCGGCGTCGGCACCCTGTACCGCCACTTCCCCGACCGGGCCAGCCTGGTCGACGCCGTGCTCGGCGACCGTTATGACACGCTGCGCGACGAGGCCGACCGTCTCCTCGACGCCTGCGCCACCTCGGGGGCCTTCGCGGCGCTGACCACCTGGCTGGATCTGTTCGCCTGCCACCTGGCGCTGTTCCAGGGGATGGCGGACTCGCTGCGTCCCACCCTGCTCGAGCCTGCGGTGGACGCCGCCCGAGGATGCGACGCGATGCTCGCCGCCTGGGACCGCCTGTTCACCCGGGCCCAGCAGAGCGGCGCGATCCGCCGCGACGCCCGTCCCCGGGACATCCTGCGCGCGGTCAACGCCCTGCGCTGGGCCACCCAGGGCACCCCGACCGCGACGCAGGAGGCCGACCGTCTGCGCGCGCTGCTGCTCGACGGCCTTCGCTACCAGCACACCGACGGCATCCGGGCAGGTCGGTGATGTCGGCCGGTGCCGCTCGGTCGGTGGGCTGACCTGATGTCGGCTACGCACATCCGGTGCTCGGGTGTCGGGCGATGGCGAGGGTGGCGCGGGGGCTGGTCTGTTTGCGCAGGATGAGACGTCCCGGGGACGGTGGGACGGTGTCGGCCCGGGTGGAGGTGGTGGGCAGGGCGAGTTGGCAGGCGGCTTCGGCCACGCTCGGGGTGCCCAGCGCCGCGGCGGCGGCGGCGCTGGGGTGGAGGACGTCCACGGTGGCCAGCAGTGCGGCGGGGTGGGCGATCAGTGGCCAGCCGTGATGGGCGGCCGCGCCGCGCAGGCCGGGTTCGCGGGCGCGGACGTCGACGGTGGCCAGGGCCCGCACGGACGCCGGGGACACGCCCAGGGCCCGCAGGCCGTGGTCGATGAGGGCGAGGACCTCCCGCGTCCGCACCCCGGGCCGGGCGCCGATGCCCACCACGAGATCGCGTGCGCTGT
>NZ_CADCWS010000278.1 GCF_902806475.1 Candidatus Frankia nodulisporulans | reverse complement strand
ACCTGACCAGTTACCCGCGAGGTACGTCCCGGCGATCATCGGTTTGCGTCCGACCGTGTCGAAAAGCGGCCCGAGCAGCAGCGGCCCGGCACAGTTGCCGAGGGCGTAGACGACCAGGAACACCGGAACCGCGGACGACTTCACGTCGTAGAACGTGGTCAGCATCGTGCCCAGGTCGAACGTGAACGCGTTATAAAGAAAAGCCTGCCCGATGAACAGGGCGAGGCCCAGGACGGCCCGGCGGGGATAGGTGCGAAACGCGGTCTCGGCGATCGTCCGCAGCGGAATCACCTGACGTTGGCGCACCGTGATGCTGCTCGTCGCCGGTGGCAGTGGCTGGCCGGTGTCCGCCTCGACCGACGTCTCGATGTCACCGACGATCCGTTCGGCCTCGTCGGCCTGGCCGTGGATGAACAGCCACCGTGGGCTTTCCGGCACGTGCCGGCGGACGATGAGGATCACCAGACCCAGCAGCGCGCCCAGGCCGAAACTGAGCCGCCAGCCGACATCCGCCGCGAAGTAGTGCTCGGACAGGAAGAAGACGGTCAGCCCCGATCCGGCGGCCGAACCGGCCCAGTAGGTACCGTTGATGATCAGGTCGACGCGGCCACGCACCCGGGCGGGAATGAGCTCGTCCACCGCGGAGTTGATCGCGGCGTATTCGCCGCCGATACCGGCACCGGTGAAGAACCGCGTCAGGAAGAAGAACCAGGGCGTCCAGGAGAACGCGGTGAGTGTGGTGGCCGTGATGTAGACGCCGAGGGTGAGGATGAACAGCTTCTTGCGGCCGAACCGGTCGGTGAGCTGCCCGAAGAACAACGCGCCGAGGCAGGCGCCGAGCACGTAGATCGCCGCGGCGGTGCCGATGTCAGCGGATGACAGTGCGATGCCGCTGCCGTCCTCGGTCAGGCGCGAACCGACCGCGCCGACCATCGTCACCTCGAGCCCGTCCAGAATCCAGACGGTCCCCAGGCCAATGATGATCATCCAGTGGAACCTGGCCCAGGGCAGCCGGTCCAGCCGGGCCGGAATCGCGGTGCGTACGACCCCGCCCGCCCGGTTGTCGTCCCGTCCCGGGAGGTCCCTCGCCGTGGCCTCGTCCATGCCGCTGCGGCGTATGTCGTGGTCGTGCGTGTCGTGGTCGTGCGTGTCGTGGTCGTGTGCACCGTGGCCGGCCATGCCACCTCCCGCGTCCGATCCCGTGACCCGCGCCCACCGCCGGGACGCCTGGTGACCTTGGCCCTGTGCCCCGTGCCCGCGCCGATATCCCTCGTCTGCCCAGGCTCGTGCCCGCGGCCGTGGGCTGGAGCCGCGTGCCGGGTGGCCCGGGCCGTGGTCACCGGGACGGATCGTTGCAGTGATCCGCATGGCTGACCGGGCGGACGCGCGGCGCATCGCGCTCGGGTTGCCCGAGGTCAGCGAGGGGACGTCCTACTGCGGTGTCGCCTGGCGGGTGGGTAAGGCGACCTTTGTCTGGGAGCGTCCGTACCGCCGCCGCGCCCACTGATCGTTGCGCTGGCCTTCGATCGGGATGCGGTTCTTCGAGTGTTGTGCCGCTCCGTGGTCGGTGGCGGCGGTTCATGGCTCGTGGTGCTGCGATGCCCGCGTGGTCGAGGGCGCCATGTTGGCGGGGCGCCGTGTTGCTGGGGGAGCCGCATGGTGGGGTGACCTGCCGCGCATTTCCTAGAATGTCGACGAGTGCCCGCACGTGCTGATGGCGCGGGATTCCCGCACTGGTGGGGCCGTCCCGCCGGTTGTGTCGTCCCGCCGGTTGTGCCGTCCGTGATCGAGACCGGGTGTCCCTGGAATGGGATATCCGGGTGCACGACCCCCGTTTTCCGCCCGGAGGAGGGCTCTGTTCGATGCTGGCCGCCCGCCCCCGTCTCCGCTCCCGCGCCTTTTCCCGTCCCGGTTCCCGCGCCCGTTCCGGCGCCGGCTTCCGTTCTCGTCTGCGCGCCCGTTCCCGGTCGGCCCGGCCGCTCGCCGCCGCCACCGTCGTGGCTGCTCTCGCCGCGGTCACCGCCTGCGGTGCCGACACCACGGGCGCCGTCGGTTCCGGCCGTGTCCCACGGACATCCGGCTCGGTTGTCGCCTCGCATCCGGCCGACCATGCGAGGGAACCCGAACACGCGATGCCCGACATCCATGGCGAGAGCACCGGTGTCGGTGATGGCAGTGGTGATGGGCTGGCGGTCGCGGCGGGCGGGGTGAGGCTGGTGCCGGCGACCACGCAGTTCGCCGCGAACTGGCCGGTCGAGCTGCGTTTCCAGATCCGCGGTGTGGGTGGTCAGGCGATCACCCGGTTCGTCCAGGAACAGGACGCGGCGATGCACCTCTATCTGATCCGCTCGGACCTGGTCGGATTCCAGCACGTCCACCCGACCATGGCCGCGGACGGCACCTGGACGGCCACCCTCGCCGCCCCCGCGAGCGGCCTCTACCGGGCCTACGCCGCCTTCACCACGGCGGTGGACGGACGCGCCAACCGTTTCGTCCTCAGCGTTCCCCTCGTCGTGCCCGGGGCGGCCGTCCCCACGCCTGTGCCCGCACCCGCCACCACGACCGTCGTGGACGGCTACACCCTGAGCCTGGCCACCCCGCAGGGTCCCCCGCGCGCCGGGACCACGAGCCCGCTGACGGTCACCGTGAGCCGTGACGGTCAGCCCGTCACCGATCTGCAGCCATATCTGGCCAGCTACGCCCACCTGAGCGCCTTCCACCAGAACGATCTCGCCTTCGCGCACCTGCATCCCCTCGGTCCCGACGCGACCGGTCGGACCGCCACCGGCCGCGGCGGCCCGACCCTCACCTTCGACGCGCTGCTGCCCCGCCCCGGTGCCTGGCGGATCTACCTGCAGTTCCGCGCCGCCGGCCAGCTCCACACCGCCGCTCTCACCCTCACCGCCCGCTGATCGTCGCCCGGCCTGCCCCTGAGATGGGCCCCTGACGGTTCCCGATGTGGGTCCTGGAACGTGGTCTTGGCGCGGTCCCTGGTTCGGTCCTGAGAGCCGCCCGCCGCCCCACGACGATCCGGGTGGAAAACACCCGCACGGCGCCCCGCGGCGCGACGATGATCGTCGCCGATATGTCGGCACGGAGTCGCACGCGCACGGTTCGGGACAGGTCGGCGTGGACCGGATCGGTGCGGGCCGGATCGGATCGGATCGGTGCGGCCGGGTCAGCGTGGGGGACTGGTGGGGGTGCGGTGGACGCCGGCATCATCGCGGCACTGATCACGTCGGTGGCGAGTGTCGTGGTGTCCGTGGGAGCGTCGGTGTGGACGCGCCGCCAGGGTGTCGAGCTGGAGCGGATGCGGTTCGAGTCGGAGCGCTCGGCCCGCGACCACGAGAAGCGCTCGGCGGCCAAGGCGGAGCTGGACCGCTACCGCGAGCCGCTGCTGCTCGCCGTCGTGGATCTGGGCGCGCGGCTGCACACGATCCGCGAGCGTGGGTTGCAGGGCTATCTGGGATCGACGCAGCGACGCGGGCGTCTGGCCGTGCTCGGCACGGTGCACTGCGTCGCTCGCTACCTTGGCACGCTGGAGATCCTCTACTCACGGCTGGCGTTGCTGCGTTTCGACAGTGCCACCGACACCCGGCTGGTCGCCGCGTTGCTGGCCGACATCGGCCGTGCCTTCTCCAGCCAGCTCTACGACGAGGATCCCCTGTCCGGTGCGCAGGAGGGCGGGCCGCCGGCGGGGGCCAGTTCGCTGCGCAAGGCCGAGCGCGCCGGCGAGCCGCGGTTCATGCTCTGGCGGGAGGAGCAGCGGGCCATCGGCGAGCTGATGCGCGGGCCGGACGGCACCGGCACCGTCTGCGTCGGATTCGCCTATTTCCACGACAGCTATGACGAGCTGTTCGCCAGCTGGCTCGACCCGTTCGCCGAGGCCCTGCGCGCGCCGTCCGCCCCGGACAGCGAGCGGCTCGCCCGGTTACAGACGCTGCTCGCCCTGCTGGTCACCCAACTCGACGAGGACGGCGGCTACAGCCTCACCGTGGACGGGACCACGGTCGCCCCCGAATGGGCCACCCCGGCCGCTCTCGCCCCGTGAGGATCGACGGGGACTCCGCGACGGCCGGGGTCTGGTTCGGCACGCGGCGATCCGGTGGCCATAGGCCCGCCCTGGCCGTGTCACCTCGCCGTGTCACCTGGCCGGGTGGCACCTTCGACGCGCGATCCTGAGACAAGGACGCACAGCTCATCGCGGTACGTTCGGCAGATGCCAACGATGAAGCGCGATGGTGAGGTGTTCGTGCTGCATCTTGACCCCGATGACGAGAATCGGTTCCATCCCTACTGGATCGACGCCGTCGAGGCAGCCCTGGACGAGGCCGCCGCCGCCGAGGGACCACGGGCGTTGGTGACCGTGGGCAGCGGCCGGTTCTGGTCGAACGGTCTCGCGCTGGACTGGCTGCTCAGCCATACCGATCAGGTCGGCCCCTACCTCGACCGGGTGCACCGTCTGCTGGCCCGTACGCTCGCCTCGCCGGTGGTCACCGTGGCCGCGCTCAACGGTCATGCCTTCGCCGCCGGCGCGATCTGGGCGCTCGCCCACGACCTGCGGGTGATGCGCACGGACCGGGGCTATTTCTGCCTGCCCGAGGTCGACATCGACCTGCCGTTCACCCCGGGCATGTCCGCGCTGGTCCGCGCCCGGCTCGCCCCGTCCACCGCCCATCTGGCGATGACCACCGGCCAGCGTTACGGCGGCCAGCAGGCGCTCGGCGCCGGCATCGTCGATGCGGTGGCCTCCGCCGACGGTCTGCTCGACGCCGCGCTGGAGCTCGCCCGTCCGCTCGCGGCGAAGACCAAACCGGCCCGCGCCCAGATCAAGGAGACCCTCTACGCCGAGGCCCTCGCCGCGCTGCGCACCCCCACCCCCGGCGTCTGAGCACCCTCCGGGACGACGGTCCAGGCTGGACGGCGGGGCCATCCGTGACGACGGGGGTCAGGTCGGACGGGGGGTCAGGTCGGACGGCGGGGCTACGCGGAGGAGCGGGGCTGGCCGGGCTGATGGGCAAGGACGGTGTCGCG
>NZ_CADCWS010000277.1 GCF_902806475.1 Candidatus Frankia nodulisporulans | reverse complement strand
CGAAGAGGGTTGCTGCCGTGGGCGGGTGCGGCCTGGAGTCGAGGCCGCCGACCCGCGCGCGGCGGTCCAGATCCCCGCCATCTGGCCCACCCCGACGACCTCCACCGCGCGGACCTCGCATAATGGCTGGCTGTGACGGTTACGCGTGCTTCTGCTGATGCCGCGCGCCAGGCGGTGGTGGAGGGGGTGTTGGAGCGGATCACCTTCGTCAGCGAGGAGACCGGCTACACCATCGCCCGGCTGGCCACCGAGCGGTCCAGCCCGGACCTGCTGACGGTGGTCGGACCTTTGCTGGGCGCGCAGATCGGGGAGAGTCTGCGGCTGACCGGGCAGTGGGGCAGTCATCCCCGGTACGGCCGGCAGTTTCAGGTGCACTCGTACACCACGGTGCTGCCCGCCACGATCCAGGGCATTCGCCGCTACCTCGGCTCGGGGCTGATCAAGGGAATCGGGCCGGCGATGGCCGAGCGGATGGTCGCGCATTTCGACACCGACATCCTGCGGATCATCGAGGAGGAGCCGGCGCGGCTGATCGAGGTGCACGGGCTGGGACCCAAACGCACCAAAAAGATCACCGACGCCTGGGAGGAGCAGAAGGCGATCAAGGAGGTGATGGTGTTTCTCCAGGGGGTGGGGGTGTCCACCTCCCTGGCCGTGAAGATCTACAAGAAGTACGGGGACGCTTCCATCGGCGTGGTCCGCACGCAGCCCTACCGGCTCGCCGCCGACGTGTGGGGAATCGGGTTTCGGACCGCCGACACCATCGCCCAGGCGGTCGGCATCCCCCACGACAGTCCCGAACGGATCAAAGCCGGGTTGCAGTACACCCTGTCGCAGGCCGCCGACGACGGGCACTGCTTCCTGCCCGCACCGAACCTGGTCACCGAGGCGGTGAAGATCCTCGAGGTCGAACGCGAGCTGATCGGCCCGTGTCTGGAGCAGCTCGCCGCCGATGAGGGCGTGATCCGCGAGGGCGTTCCGGCCGGGGACGCCACCGTTCCGGCGGTCTACCTGGTGCCGTTCCACCGCGCGGAGACCTCCCTCGCCGACGGGCTGCTGCGGCTGCTCCACGCCGACCAGGATCGGTTGGCGACGTTCACGGACGTGGACTGGTGCCGGGCGCTTGGCTGGCTGCGGGGCCGGACCGGTCAAGAGTTGGCCGACGAACAGGAGGCAGCGGTCCGGCTCGCGCTCACCAGCAAGGTCGCGGTGCTCACCGGCGGTCCCGGATGTGGCAAGAGCTTCACCGTCCGTTCGGTGGTGGAGCTCGCCCGGGCCCGCAACGCCCGGGTGGTGCTGGTCGCGCCGACCGGGCGGGCCGCGAAACGGCTGGCCGAGCTCACCGGGCACGAGGCCGCCACCGTCCACCGGCTGCTGGAACTGCAACCCGGCGGCGACCCCCGATATGACCGGGACAATCCGCTGGACGCCGATCTGGTGGTGGTGGACGAATCCTCGATGATGGACGTCATCCTGGCCAACAAGCTGGTGAAAGCGGTCCCGCCGGGAGCACATCTACTCCTCGTCGGTGACGTCGACCAGCTTCCCTCGGTCGGCGCCGGTGAGGTCCTGCGCGACCTGCTCGCCGCCGACACCATCCCCAGGGTCCGGCTGACCAGGATCTTCCGGCAGGCACAGCAGTCCGGCATCGTGGTCAACGCCCACCGCATCAATTCCGGGACGCCGCCACAGCTGAACGGCTTCGCGGACTTCTTCTGGTTTTCCTGCGAGCCGGCCGAGGACTCCGGTCTGCATCCAGCGGAGGAGACCGCCACCATGGTGGTGGACATCGTCGCCCGCCGCATCCCGAAACGCTTCGGCCTCGATCCCCGCCGCGACGTTCAGGTCCTGGCACCGATGCACCGCGGACCGGCCGGGGCCGGCAATCTCAACATCCTGCTGCAGGAAACCCTCACCCCGGCGCGGGAGGGCATGCCCGAGCGCCGCTACGGGGGGCGGGTGTTCCGGGTCGGCGACAAGGTCACCCAGCTTCGCAACAACTACGAGAAGGGCAAGGCCGGGGTTTTCAACGGGACCGTCGGCGTCGTCACCGCCATCAACTCCGAGGAACAGACGCTGACCGTGCTCTCCGACGAGGACGAAAGTCTCAGTTACGACTTCTCCGAACTCGACGAGCTCGCCCATGCCTACGCCGTCAGCATCCACCGCTCCCAGGGCAGTGAATACCCTGCCGTCGTGCTTCCCCTCACCACCTCATCGTGGATGATGCTGCAACGCAACCTCCTCTACACCGGCGTCACCCGCGCCAAAAAACTTGTTGTCCTGGTCGGATCCCGTAAGGCGCTGGCGGCCGCGGTCCGAACCCCGGGAGCCGGGCGTCGCCACACCGCACTCACCCATCGCATCGGGACGTCCAAAGCCCGTGCAATTCAGCAGCCGGAGGTGTCGAGCCCCACCGCCGGGCAGAAGTAGCGACTCCGGAACAGTCCGCACCGCCGACGGGGGCGGCGCGCCGAGGCTCACCGGTCGCAGCGCAGGACGATCTTGCCGAACTGTTGGCCGGCGAGGGCCCTGGCGATACCCGGGCGGGCGTCGGTGAGGGGCCAGACTGTGTCGATCACGGGTACGGCGCCGGTGGTGGCGCACAGCCGGGCGAGTGCAAACAGCTCGGCGGGGGTGCCCATCGCACTGCCGTGCAGGGAGATCGACCGCACGAACAGGTCGGTCAGGTCGATGCCGACGGTGGCACCGGTTACGGCCCCGGCGGTCACGACCTGCCCGCCGGGGCGGACCGAGCGCAACGAGTGCGCCAGCGTCGCCTGACCGACGCAGTCCAGGGCCGCGTCCACGGGTTCGGGCAACACGGCGCCGGACGGGAAGGCGGCATGTGCGCCGAGGTGCTCGACCGCGCGTCGACCGCGGTGCGGGTCGCGGCTGGTGACCCACACCCGCAACCCGGCGGCCACGGCCAGGCGGATCAGGGCGGTCGGGACGCCGCCGCCCGCACCCTGCACGAGAACCGTGCCACCGGGGGCGACCCGGGCGCGGCCGAACAGCATCCGGTAGGCGGTCAGCCAGGCGGTACCCAGGCACGCGGCCTGCTCCCAGGTCAGCTCCGGCGGCTTCGGCACCAGGTTGGCGCGGGGCACCTGGACCCGCTCGGCCCAGGTGCCGTCGACACCCTGCGACAACATCCGCAGACCGGGATCGTGCATCGGATCGGGGTACCGCGCCGCCGCCAGGATGGGATAGACGATGACCTCGTTGCCGTCCGGGTCGAGGCCCGCACCGTCCGAGCCGAGCACCCGCGGCGGCCCGGCCGGATCGAACCCGTGCCCACGGATGGCGGCCAGGTCGCTGTGATTGACCGACGCGCATCGCAACGTCACCGTGACCCACCCGTCCGGCGGCGGCTGGTCGCGATCGTCGATCTCAATGCCGGTGAGCAGCCCGTCGGGGTCGGGTGCCGTTCGGCGAATCGCCCGCACCGCGCTCAGTCCCGGGGAGACGCGTAGGGCAGGTCGTGGCTGATCACATGCTCGGCGATCAGCCACCGACCCTCGACCCGACGCAGCGTGGACCGGTTGTAGCCGGACTCGATCGGGGTGATGGTCCCCTGCGCACCGGACGTTCCCGGCGGCCACCCGCCCTCGGGTTCGGCGCGGCCGACCACGTTGTGAACCAGAAACTGGACGTCGATGGTGGCGGTGTCACCGTCGACGTCCACGATGTGGTTGAACGTGGTGTGGTGGCTCCAACCACGGGGTGGGTGCGGGGCCATCATCCCCGCGACCGCCTGCCCGATCCGAGCCGCTGTCCGCACGCTGCCGAGCGGAGTACGGGCGCCGCCGCCGGTGTAGTAGATCTCGACCACCGCGTCCTCGGTGAACAGGGCGGCCATCGCCGGCCCGTCCCGGTGGTCGGCGGCGCGTACGTAGGCGGCCACCACCTCCTCCACCTGCCGCTCGGCACTCTTGCCGACCACGACCGGCGCCGGCCGCGGCGGCACGGGGAACGAATCTGTGATCATGAAAAGCCCTTTCGCCGAGGCCTCACCCAGAGACCAACCACATGAGAGTCTCAGGTAGTTACCTGAGAGTGTCAAGCAGTTGATGGAGGGTCTCAGGTATCGTGAGCGGGTGGGTACGCGGCCGTCCTTCACCGGGGAGACCCTGACCGGCGAGATCGCCCGCGGCGGCTTTCCCGAGATCCGCCGGGCGATGCTCGACTTCGTCGGCGCCTACCTGCTCGACTTCGAGACCGCCGCCCAGCGGGCCGGGCTGACCCTCGCCCAGGCACGGGTCCTGGGCTTCGCCGCGATCAGACCGTCGGCCATGAAGGACATCGCCGCGCAGTTCGGCTGCGATCCGTCCAACCTCACCGCCAAGGTCGACCGCCTCATCGAACTGGGCCTGGTCGAGCGCCGCTCCGACCCCCACGACGGACGCGTCAAACTGATCGCGGCCACGCCCGAGGGCATCGCCGCGTCGGCCGCACTCTGCCACAGCCGCAACTGGCTGGCCGACGTGCTCGGCTCCCTCACCGCCGACGAGGCCCGCACCATCCAGACCGCCTTCGACCTGCTGGTCAACCGCCCGGCCTGAGGTCCTGGCCGTCAGCTCGTTCGACGGCGGGGGGCAGAAGTGAGCGGGCCGTGCCGATGCCACGCCGATGTGCGGCTCCGCCACCAGTACCACCCGGACCGGCCAGTGCGGACCGGATCCTGCGTCGCATCCTCGGTCACTGACCAGGTCGGACCGCACGCCGATCTCTCACTGATCCGCCGCTGCGGCCCTGGGCTGTTCCGGCGCGGGGGACAGGTGGGCCGCGATGATCTGCCAGCGGCCGCTGTCGTGGACCCAGGTGCGGGTGTAGTCCATGACGACGGAGACGGGTTCACCGCTGATCCGAGCGGTGATCGCGGCGCGCACGAACGTGACTCCGGTCGCGCCGTGGAGCAGACAGTGCCGGCGCAGCTCGACGTACGAGGTCACGGCGAAGGCTCCCGAGGCGTAGCCCGCGACATCCTCGGCCTTGCCGTGGAGCAGACCGTCGTGCCCGCGGGCGACGAGGTCGTCGTGCAGCACGTCGGCGAGCCCCGCGGAGTCGTTGGCAGCCACCACGGACTGGAACTGATCCTCGGCCCGTCCAAGACCGGCGAGATCCGCGGACTGTGCCATTGTCATGAT
>NZ_CADCWS010000276.1 GCF_902806475.1 Candidatus Frankia nodulisporulans | reverse complement strand
CTAACCCACGATCAAAGCGCTACCTGACCAGTTACGCTCGCGGGAATTCATGACGTGGTTCTCCCATCCGTCGCGAATGCGACGCCAGCATAACCCGCGACTGGCCGGGAGCTCGGTATCCGACGGTCACTGCCGCGGCATCGGAATCCGCGGCTCTGGCACGGTGTTCAGCGCCCGGTGCAGGCTGCCGAAGTGCTTGTGGTGTTCGTCGAAGGGAACCGCGATGGTGTGCACCCCGAACCGGGCCAGCACGGGTTCCGTCCACGGCGCGCTCGCCGTCGAGACCAGGGCCGCCGGCTCGTCGCCCACCGCGGCCAGCCGCGCGGCGGGCAGGAAGAAGACTCCGGCGGCGAAGGCGGCGACCATCTCCGGTGCCAGCGGGCAGACCGCGAGGTCGATACTGCGCAACGCGTCGACAAGCGTGGTCTCCCGGCCAACGATGCCCACTCCGTCCGGGCCGCCAAGTCCCTCGGTGCCGTACTCGCTGCCGGCCTTCTCCCGGTCGACGCTGCCTTCGCCTCCCCCGAAGCCGGCCCGCCCGTTTCCGGCGCCCCAGTGCCCGCCTACCTCGTATCCGCCGCCTTCATAGCCCACATCCTCGTACCCGACACTCGCATAGCCGCCACTCGCGTAGCCGGAGTCCGCGTAGCCGGAGCCCGGATATCCGGGGTCGCGGTAGCCGCCGCCGCGGTCCGCCGCACCGTACCCGCTGGGGTCGGGCCGCTCGACGACACGGCTCTCGACGACGGCCGGGGCGTTCAGGCGATCGGCCGCCACCAGCGCGATGCCGGGGCCGAGGCCGAGCCAGTGGTCCAGATGCGGCTCGGCGGGCCGCCGCAGTTCGTCGCGGACCCGCACGACATGGGTGAACGAGGCCCTCAGGTAGGGCCGCAGCAAGCCCCACACCGCCGGACTGGTCCGCGCGCCGGTGGCCAGGATGGCGACCCCACCGCAGGTCACCACATCCCCGCCGGCGAGATACAGCGGCGCTGGTACCCGCACCTCGGCCGAGCGCCCCCGCAGTCCGCGCAGCACGGCGGCCATCACCACCGTCTCCCGCGCCCGTTCCCGCCGACGCAGCCGGCCCACGGCCACCGCACCACCAAGATCGACATAATGGTCCCGCGGGAACATCAGACCGGACAGCGGTCGCAGCGCGTAGCTCTCGTCTCGCCGCTCGGCCCCCGCCCCCGACCGCGGCCCGATGACACCGCCGCCGGCTCCCGCCTCCACGAGCAGCCGAGGCTGACGCAGCACCACCGGCGCCAACGCCGGCACCGACCAGTCCCGCAGCGCGTCCCGAGCGGCCAGCAGCCGCGCGTCGTCGTCCGCGCTCACCGCCCGCGCCGCGAGCTCCAGCAGGACGCTGCGGGGAAGCGTCATCAGCAGTTCGGCCGGCGAACGCGGCTCCACACCAAGCTCGACCAGCACCGCCCGCGCCGTCGCCGACTCCGCTGCCGCCCGCACCGGATCGTAGGCCGGACGGCCCGCTCGAAACACGAACGTCTCGACCGGCTGCACCACCGTCGGACTCTGCACCAGCACCATCGGCACCGTCGGAGCCGGCGGCGCCACCGACCCGTTCACCGCCGATCTGCTCCTCGCCGGCCCGTTCATCCCCGGCCCGCTGACCGCCGACTCACCAGGCCCCGGCCCGGTCGCCACCGGCCAGCGCCCGCGCCGCTCATCCCAGCCTGCCCGCCCGCCCCTTCCCGGGACCTCGGCAATCATCTAGCCAATTCCCGGCGCGTGTCCTTCACTCGCACATTATGCGCACCCCGTGAATCCTCACCCGCAACGTCCCGCCAGCACCCCGGACAATTCGCCTGCCGACCATCCCGGATGCCCGGTATTTCCAGAACCAAGATGTCCGACACCCCAGAACAAAAAGATTACCGAGATTACGACATCACCTGGCAACTCCCGACAGGTCATGACGCGGACGTCAGAAAACCAGCTCGCCCACGGCCCAGACGGCGGCCATGGCCACACCGGCGAACAGTTCCACGAGGACACCGACACCGAAGGCGACAATCGCGGCCTAGGTGGTGGCGGCGGCGGTGCGATGATCACCGAGGCGGACGAGCTCGGCCACGTAGACGCCGAGCACCCCACCGATCAGCAGGCCGATCACCGGGATGACGAAGAAGCCGACGATCGCGCAGGCCAGGCCGATCGCGAGGCTCGGCCAGGGAACTCCACGCCCGGCGGTGGCCCGGGCCGGCAGGATGTACTTGGTCAGCGCGCCGATCACGAACAGGGCCGTCATCAGCGCGAGCACGATCCAGCGGCCGACCCCGCCGCCGTCCGCGATCACCCACCACAGGCCCGCGCCCCAGACCAGGACGAGCCCGGGCAGCACCGGAAGCACGACACCGACCAGTCCGACGGCCATCACTGCGGCGACGGCCAGAAGCTGCGCGGTACTGATGGTGTGCCCTCCCTCCTCATCCACCTTTTCGGCGACGTTACCGGCCCACCGACACCTTACGGGACAGCATGACAAACGTCCGACTCCCGCGCCCACGAAGGCAACGACGGCAACGATCAGAACCGCCGCGGCGCCGGCGGACGGCGAGCCAGGGCTACCGGGTCGGGGTCGGGGGCGGGCCGGCGTTGCGATCGGCGATGCGACGGGCTTCGGCGACGAGGGTCGCGCGCAGGTCCGCGGGGGCGAGCACCTCGACACCGTCGCCGAGGTCACGCACCTGGCCGAGGGCGACCCGCGGGCCCTCGGTGGACAGGTCGACCACTCGCCAGCCGTCCGCGTCGGGGGGCGAGGCGGTGGCCTGGGCGTCCCGTGCGGCGACGGGACCGACCGCCAGACGCAGGTCGGCGAAGGCGGCGGGCGAGAGCCGCAGCCGGCAGGTCCAGCGCATCAGTGAACGGGCGAAGTCGTCACCGGCCTCGCGCCACCAGGTGGCGAGGTCGAACCCGGCCGGACGGTCGAACGTCTCGGCCCGCGCGACCACCCGGGTTATCCGGGCGATCCGGTAGCTCAGGACGCGTCCGCGATGTCGGGCGACGAGATACCAGACACCGGCCTTGCACACGAGACCCAACGGATCGACGCGACGGGTCGTCACATCACCGTCACGTGGGGTGTAGGTGAGGTCGAGGCGGCGGGCGGTCCAGACCGCCTCGGCGAGGGCGGACAGGTGCGGCACGGGCTCCGCCCGCCGAAACCAGCCGGGGGCGTCCAGCAGGAATCGGTGGTGCACCTGACCGGCGTGTATCCGGGGCCGCGGCGGCAGCGCGGCGAGGACCTTGGTGCGGGCGGCCGCGGCCGTGGTGGCGAGCCCGAGACCTGCCAGGATCTGCGGCCCGGCCCCGGCGAGCAGCAGGGCGGCCGCCTCGTCCCCGGTGAGCCCATCAAGATCGGTACGCCAGCCGTCGGTGAGTCGGACCCCGCCGTGACGTCCGGGTTCGGTCCACAACGGGACGCCCGCGTCCTGCAGCGCGGCGATGTCCCGACGGACCGTGCGCAACGACACCTCGAGTTCGGCCGCCAGCTCCGGTGCCGTCGCCCGGCGGACGGCCTGCAGATACAGCAGCAGCGCGGTCAGTCGGCTCGAGCGCATCCCAGGATGCTAGCCGCGAAACAGGGACATCACCCATCCTCGTCAGCCGCCGCCGGCACCCGAATCGCGACCAGCACGACGATGTCCACAGCACGAGGACGGCGGCAGGACGAAGATGACAGCAGGACACGGACCTCGGTAGCACGCGAGCCGTCGACAGGACGAGATCGCCGGAAGGACGGGGATGCCGGGAGGGGGACGGGTGCTCCGGCAGGACGGGGCACCCGGCGGGGGTGGTGACAGGCGCCGGCTGCCTGGGCATACCAGCTCTGCCATGACTGACGGGGAAGCAGGGCAGCCGGAGCGCCGGGTGCGGACGCGCCGCGAGCAGCGTGGCCGACGGCCGGACACGGCGCGATCACGCGTGACCAGGCCGCTGCTGACCGCTGGGCGGCCGTCGGGCGCGGACCAGCCGCCTGGGCGCCGGGCGGCCGTGGCCCTGGGTGGCGTCGCCACCGTCGCCGCCGCCGTGGCCGCGGCGATCTGGGTGCCGTCCCTGTTGTACGGCGAGCACGGTGCGTCCCGGGCGACGTTGCAGGCCGCGCTGCTCGCCATGATCGCGGCGGCGCTGGTGGCCGGCGCGCTGGCGCTGGTCGCCACCCAGCTTCGAGCCGCCTCCGAGCGGGCCGGGCGGCTCATGACCACCCAGCAGGTCGGTGGGCGCTACACCAGCGCGGTCGGCCAGCTCGCCGCGGACGCCGTCGAGGTGCGCCTCGGCGGGATCTACGCGCTCGGCCGCATCGCCCGCGACTCCCCCGTCGACCAGGCCACGGTCGTCGAGGTGCTCTCCGCGTTCGTCCGGGCCCGCAGCACGGACGCGGCACGCCGCACGGCGGCCTCGACGCAGCGCGGCCCGCTGGGGGAGGTGACGCCGGCGGCCGACATCCGGGCCGCGGTCCAGGCCCTCGCCGGACTACCCCACCTCGACGGCGTCGCCCGCGCCGACCTGCGCCACGCCGATCTCACCGGCCCGGCTACGTTGCGTGAGCTGGGACTGTCCCGGGCGAATCTGCGCCGGGTCCGCCTCGACCAGGCCGACCTGACCGGGGCGGATCTGAGCTTCGCCGACCTGCGCGGCATGGAGCTGTCCTTCGCCCTGCTCAGCGGCGCCGACCTGACCGGCGCCGACCTGACCGGCGCCCGGCTGTCCGGGGTGACGCTGCGCGGCGCCCGGCTGTCCGGTGCGAACCTGCGCGACGCCCATCTGATCGGGACGGACCTCTCCCAGGCACGCCTGATCGGCACCCAGCTCACCGGCGCCGAACTACCGGGCATCGCGCTCGCGGGGGCGCGTCTGCTCGGTGCGGATCTCACCGACGCGAGGATGGTCGGCGCGGAACTCGCCGACGCCGAACTGGTCGGGGCGAACCTCACCGGCGCCACGTTGACGAAGGCGCACCTGCGCGGCGCGGACGTCACCGGCGCCGACCTGACCGGCGCGGATCTGACCGGTGCCGACCTCACCGGAGCCGCCTCCCTCACCCAGGCCCAGGTCGACAGCGCCCAGGGCGGCCCGCGCACCCTCCTGCCCGCCGGCCTGCGCCGCCCCGCGCTCTGGACCCCCCGTTCCGACGACGACCCCTTCCCCGACCCGGCGCCCGACCCGGC
>NZ_CADCWS010000275.1 GCF_902806475.1 Candidatus Frankia nodulisporulans | reverse complement strand
GGGCTAGGCGCTCGCCCGCTGCCCGCGGACGCCCAGGGACGGCGCCGCCGTCACGGGCCGTTGCGGTCAGTAGCTGTGTTCGACGGTGGGGTAGTGGCCGTCCCGGACCTCGTCGCGGTAGGTGCGCGCGGCCGTGCCCAGGGCGGTGCGCAGATCGGCGTACCGCTTGACGAAACGAGGGGCTCGTCCGGCGCCGAGACCGGCCATGTCCTGCCAGACCAGCACCTGGGCGTCGCAGTCCGCGCCGGCGCCGATCCCGACGGTGGCGATCCGCAGCTCCTTGGTGACCCGGGCGGCGAGCTCCGCGGGCACCACCTCCAGGACGACGGCGAACGCGCCGGCCGCCTCGATCGCCAGCGCCTCGGTCAGCAGCACGTCACCGGCCGCGTCCCGTCCCTGCACCCGGTAGCCCCCGAAGGCATGCACGCTCTGCGGGGTCAGCCCCAGATGCCCGACGACCGGGATGCCGGCGGCCGTGAGCGTCCGCACCGCCGAAGCGACCCGTTGGCCGCCCTCGAGCTTCACCGCCTGCGCCCCACCTTCCTTGAGGAAACGGATGGCCGTCTCCAGCGCCTGCGCCGGCCCCGCCTGGTAGGACCCGAAGGGCAGATCGGCGACGACCATCGCGTGCGGCGCCCCGCGCACCACGGCGCGGACCAGCGGAATCAGCTCGTCCACCGTGACGGGGATCGTCGTGTCGTAGCCGTAGACGACGTTGGCGGCCGAGTCGCCGACCAGCAGGACGGGGATCTCGGCCTCGTCGAAGATGCCCGCGGTGGTGAAGTCGTAGGCGGTCAGCATCGCCCACTTCTGCCCGCGGGCCTTGGCCGCGGCCACATCGCGCACGGTGAAGCGGGTCCGGCCACGGGGCTGGCTGGTCGTGGTGGCTCCCTCCTCGGGAGCCACGTAGGAGCCTGTGCCAGGGGAACCTGCGGCGGGGGAGTCGGCGCTGTGGGAACCAGTGTCTGACGACGTCATGAGCACTCCTGATCCGTCCGTCCGGGCGACGGGGCGTCCCGGCGTGCCATCCATGCTGCCACCGCTGACGGCCTCCTGCCGGCCCTCGGGGCAGCCCCGCCGACCTTCGTGGGCGGGCCCCGGCGGATGCCCCGGCCAGGCCCCGCCGTGCCCGGGCGTCCGACGTCGGACGTGGAGCACCACGCCGCTGCCATGGCAAACGGATGCGTCTGGCGCCCGGGCCACGTATGCTGATCTTGAAATGACACCGGACAATCGACAGCAACGCGCGGCTCGACCAGGTGGCGGGTGGCCTATCCATGCGGACGCACAGGTACGGCGACCAGATCGCCGCGGTGAGCGGAAGGCGCGTCCGATGACAACGTCGGACGCCCGTCCGCCGCAGCCTCGTCGGCCAGCGGACCGGGCCCCCTCCGGGGTACGGATTCCGCGTGCCCCCGGCCGTCCCCGCGACCCTCGGACCGACGAGGCGATCATCGCCGCGGCACTGCACGAGTTGGCCACCGTCGGGTTCGCCGGGCTGTCCATGGAGGCCGTCGCCGCGAGCGCCGGCGTCGGCAAGGCCACCGTCTACCGGCGCTGGCCGACCAAGGACGCCCTGATCAGCGACGCCCTCGACACCCTCGCCGACGAGGTCGACACGGTCGAGACCGGCTCCCTGCGCGACGATCTGGTCGCCTGGCTCAACGCCCTGCGCCGCCGCAACATGCACTCCCTGGCCGGGCGGATCATGCCCCAGCTCGCCGCGGAGCGCACCACCCACCCCGACCTGTTCGCCACCTACTCACACCGGGTGCTGGAACCATCCCGCCGGTGGGCGGCGGGCCTGCTGCGGCGTGGCATCGACTCGGGTGAACTCGCGGCGGACGTCGACGTTGACCTGATCGTCGACATGCTCATCGGCCCGGTCTCCTACCGTCAGTACCTCAGCGGCGACCGTGAGGTCAGCGGCGGCCGCACCGCTCGCATCGTCGACGTCATCCTCGTCGGCATCCGCACCCCGGCATCGGACACCGACCCGATCACCACTGCCACCACTGCCACCACTGCCACCACTGCCACCACTGCCACCACTGCCGCCACTGCCGCCACTGCCACTGCCGCCGGCGGCACGGGCCAGCTCCCGGCCGCGCCCGCTGTAGCCGCCGCGCCCAACGGCACCCCGGCGTCGGGTACTGCGCCGCCGTCCCATGGTGTGGTGCCGTCGGGCGGTGTCGCCACGTTCAGCGGTGCGGTCGTGGCCGGTCCGCAGCCGGCGGGTGGGCAGCTGGCGACGCCTCGCCTGGTGGCCTATCCGGTGGGCGCTCCCTTCGCGCTGGGCCAGACCTATCCGGTCCTCGGCCGGTACCCGGCCTCGGCGCCCGGCACGGGTACGCCCGCCTCCGGGACACCCGACGCCAGCTCGTCCACCGCAGGCCCGTCCCACGCAGGCCCGTCCCATGTCAGCCCGTCCGAGGCCGGGACGCCGCTGGCTGGTGCGTCCGTCAGCGGGGTGGACGCGGCGGACCACGGCCATGGCGACGCGGACGGCGTCCCGTCGGACGAGCCGCGGGTGGTGGACGTGCGCGCGCCAGAGTCGTCACCGTGAGTGTGTGCGTTCGGGGGGTTCGGCCGGGACGCGGGTAGCATCGCGAGCGGGTCAGGAAAACCTGCCGTGGGCCGCCCTCGGGGCGGTTACCCGCCGGCCGCGGGATGATTGCCCGCGCTCAGCGTCCCAGCGCACACAGGAGAGTCTCGGTGTCCGACGTCCGCGTGACCGTCCAGCATGACCAGCGCAGCGAGCCGCGGGTGGTGCCGACCGGTACGACGGCCGCCAGCCTGTTCGCCGATGACCGTTCGGTCATCGCCGCGGTGGTCGACGGTCAGCAGCGCGACCTCGCTCATGTCCTCACCGACGGGGCCGTCGTCGAGGCGATCGCGCTGGACTCGCCAGCCGGGCGGGCGATCGTGCGGCATTCGGCGGCGCACGTGGTCGCCCAGGCCGTGCAGGACCTGTTCCCGAAGGCGCGCCTGGGCATCGGCCCGCCCATTGAGAACGGGTTCTACTACGACTTCGATGTCGAGACCCCGTTCACCGCGGACGATCTGAAGGCCATCGAGAAGAAGGCCCAGGCGATCATCAAGTCCGGTCAGCGGTTCGCCCGTCGGGTCGTCAGCGACGACCAGGCCCGCGCCGAACTCGCCGACGAGCCGTACAAGCTGGAACTGATCGGCCTGAAATCGAGCGCCGGTGACGACGCCGAGGCGAGCGTCGAGGTCGGCGGCGGCGAGCTGACCATCTACGACAACCTGGACGCGAAGACCGGCGACCTGTGCTGGAAGGACCTCTGCCGCGGTCCGCACGTGCCGAGCACCCGGTCGATTCCCGCGTTCGCGATTCTGCGTTCGGCGGCCGCCTACTGGCGGGGTAGTGAGAAGAACCCGCAGCTACAGCGGATCTACGGCACCGCCTGGGAGTCCCGTGAGGCGCTGAAGGACTACCAGACCCGCCTCGCCGAGGCCGAGCGGCGCGACCACCGTCGCCTCGGCGCCGAACTCGACCTGTTCTCCTTCCCGACCGAGATCGGCCCCGGCCTGTCGGTGTTCCACCCCAAGGGTGGCGCGGTGCGCACCGCGATGGAGGACTACTCGCGGCGTCGGCACACCGAGGCGGGCTATTCGTTCGTCAACACCCCGCACATCACCAAGTCCGAGCTGTACGAGATCTCCGGGCACCTCGACTGGTTCGCCGACGGCATGTACCCGCCCATGCAGCTCGACGGCGGCACCGATTACTACCTCAAGCCGATGAACTGCCCGATGCACATCCTGATCTACCGGTCGCGCGGCCGGTCGTACCGGGAGCTGCCGCTGCGGCTGTTCGAGTTCGGCACCGTCTACCGGTACGAGAAGTCCGGTGTGGTGCACGGCCTGACCCGGGTGCGTGGCCTCACCCAGGACGACGCCCATCTGTTCTGCGCCCGTGAACAACTGCCCACCGAACTCGACGGCACCCTGAGCTTCGTGCTCGGCCTGCTGCGCGACTACGGCCTCGACGACTTCTACCTGGAGCTGTCGACCCGCCCCGAGGGCAAGGCCGTCGGCACCGACGAGGAATGGGCCGAGGCCACCGACCTGCTGCGCGAGGCCGCCCAGAAGCAGGACCTCGAACTCGTCATGGACCCGGGCGGCGGCGCCTTCTACGGCCCGAAGATCTCCGTGCAGGCGCGCGACGCGATCGGCCGCACCTGGCAGCTGTCCACCATCCAGGTCGACTTCCAGCTGCCGCAGCGGTTCGACCTCGAATACCAGGCCGCGGACGGCACCCGCAAACGCCCGTTCATGATCCACCGGGCCCTGTTCGGCACGATCGAACGGTTCCTCGCCATCCTGCTGGAGCACTACGCCGGTGCCCTGCCGCCGTGGCTCGCCCCCGTGCAGGTCGTCGGCATCCCGATCACCGACGAGCATGTGCCCTACCTGGACGAGATCGCCCGGCGCCTGTCCACCCAGGGCATTCGCGTCGAGGTCGACGCCTCGGACGAGCGGATGCAGAAGAAGATCCGCACCGCGCAGAAGCAGAAGGTTCCCTTCATGCTCCTCGCCGGCAACGACGACGTCGCGGCCGGTGCCGTCTCCTTCCGTTTCCGCGACGGAACCCAGCGCAACGGCGTCCCCGTCGACGACGCGATCGCCGAGATCCTCGACGCCGTCACCCGCCGCATCCAGGTCTGACGCGGACCCGGCTGTCCGACGGCCGCGTAGGACGGGATCTCCGTCTCGTCCTACGCGGCCGTTCGTTTCACCGTCATCCGCCTGTTGTCCGCAGATGGTCCGCTCGCAGCTGTAGCGTGCTGGTTGTTAGAGTGGTATCGGAGGCCATCGTATAGGCGGGTGGGTGCGCTGAATCCAGATAGAAAAAGAGAGGCTGATCGCTGGGTCGAGGTTGCCCGTGAGCGCGGCAAGGATGCTGATGCGCTGCATGAGAAGGCCCGGCAGCTCGGGGCTCTTTACCTCACTGGATACGTGGTTGAGGCCTACGCCAAGGCGCTTGGAATCGCCCTCAACGGGCTGCGGTTCAGAAGGGATCACCGTTTGGTTCTTCTGCTGGAGGACTGCGGAATCCGGCGGGCGGACCTGCCGCATGATCTACGGGTGTACGCGGACCGACGTACCGTTGAGATGCGCTACGACCCGGTGCTCTCGCCGACCATCGACTACGAGACGGAACTCGCCAGCGCACAGGCCTTA
>NZ_CADCWS010000274.1 GCF_902806475.1 Candidatus Frankia nodulisporulans | reverse complement strand
GCGCCGACATCGTCCGTTCGGATCCCACCCGGGATGGGGTCACCGGGCGAGGCGCACCAGCCGGTGGGGTTCAGGTCCGGCGCGGCACCCGCCTGGCACGGTGGGGCGGCGTCGTTCGGCGACGGCCTCCCGCCGATGCTCGCCCAGGTCGTCACGCTGACGAACCTCGAACGCGGACGGGCCGGGCTCTCGGCGCTGAGCATCGACCCGGTGCTGACCGCGGCCGCCGACGGGCACAGCACCGACATGGCCAGACGCGGCTTCTTCGCCCACACCAGCCCCGACGGACGCACCGTCTCCGACCGGGTGACCGCGCTCGGTTATCGCTACTCCCGCGTCGCCGAGAACATCGCCGCGGGTCAGACGTCCGCCGAGGAGGTCGTCGCCGGCTGGATGGACAGCCCCGGTCACCGCGCGAACATCCTGCTGCCGCAGCTACGCGAGATCGGCGTCGGCTACGCCGTCGGCGGCGAACACGGCACCTACTGGACCCAGGTCTTCGGCACGAAGCTCTGACCGACCCCGACCCCGACCAGTCCGGCCCGGGCCCGAGCGGTCCGGTCCGGACCGACCCGGCCATGGCCAGGCCGGGTGACGAACGACGGTCACCCGGCGATCAGACGTCCCCGCAGGATGACGAGCTCGGGGGCGGCGAGGACGCCCAGGTCGGCGCGGGGGTCCTCGGGGTAGACGACGAGGTCGGCGGGGGCACCCTCGGTGAGGGCGGGATGGCCCAGCCAGGCCCGGGCGGACCAGGTGGCGGCGGCGAGGGCCGCGTCGGTGGGAAGGCCGGCGCGGTGCAGTTCGGCGACCTCGGCGGCGACCAGCCCGTGGGGCAGGCTGCCGCCGGCGTCGGTGCCCACGTAGATGGGGATGCCGGCGTCCCAGGCGGCGCCGATGGTCTCGTAGCGGCGGGCGTGCAGGTCACGCATGTGCGCGGCGTAGGCGGGGAACTTCGCCTCGGCGCCGCGGGCGATGTTCTCGAAGGTGGCGATGTTGACCAGGGTGGGGACGATGGCGACGCCACGTTCGGCGAACAGGGGGATGGTCTGCTCGGTGAGTCCGGTGGCGTGTTCGACGCAGTCGATGCCGGCGTCGACGAGGTCGGCGAGCGCGGCCTCGGCGAAGCAGTGGGCGGTGACGCGGGCGCCGGCGGCGTGGGCGGCGTCGATGGCGGCCCTGGCGACCTCCGGTGGCCAGCAGGCGGCCAGATCACCGAGGTCACGGTCGATCCAGTCGCCGACGAGCTTGATCCAACCATCGCCGCGGCCGGACTGGGTGAGCACCTCGGCGACGAGATCGTCCGGCTCGACCTCGGCCGCGTAGTTGCGGATGTAGCGGCGGGTGCGGGCGATGTGCCGGCCGGCCCGGATGAGTCGGGGCAGGTCAGGACGCTCCTCGACCCAGCGGGTGTCGGCCGGGGAGCCGGCGTCCCGCAGGAGCAGGGCGCCGGCCGAACGGTCGGTGCGGATCTGCTGTTCGGCGGTGGACTGGTCGACGGCGCCGTGCCCGTCGAGGCCGACGTGGCAGTGCGCGTCCACCAGGCCGGGTAGGGCCCAGCCGGTCACGGTCCGCACATCACGGGCGGCGTCGCCGAGGGGTGCGGTGAGGCTGATCCGCCCGCCGATGACCCACACCTCGCCGAGCGTCTCCGTCGGCCCGACGAGCACCGTCCCGCGGATGTGCAGCGTCGGTCCGCCCGCGACGGTGGACGCCCCATCGCTCGATGTCACCATCGCGCCTCCTCGGCCGACCGGGAGCCTGAGTCTGTCGGCTCCCAGTCTGCCCGCCCGGCAACCGAACAGGCCGACCGAGAGGCGTACCGAACACGACGTCGTGTACGGGTCAGACGTCGAGCTGGCTTTCGATGGAGCGCAGGCGATGACGGGCGAGGGCGAGGTTCGAACGACTCTTGTCGAGCACGAGGTAGATGAAAAGGCCACGGCCGGAATGACTCTGCAACAGGCGGATGAGGTGGTACTGGCGACCCAGGCTGATCAGGATGTCCTCGATCGTGTCCTGGAGGCCGAGGCTTTCCATCGTGCGCAGCTTTGCCCGGATCACCTCGGTGTTGCCGGCAGCGGCGACCTCCAGGTCGAGCGAATGGGGATTGCCAGCCGTACCGAGGGTCATACCGCTGGTGAAGTCGACGAGCGCGGCTCCGAGTGCGCCCCCGATCTCCAGCGTCTCCTTCAGTGCGATGTCGACACTGTTCATATCTCCTCCAGCTTGCCTAGGGTTGTTGGCTCGTCCGCCGTCGCCATCACCGGTAACCGTCACCAGGTCACGCGAACCGCGTGTCGACACACGTCCCCGCATCACAGTCCCTTGCCGACTAGAAAACGTCCGATCTCCGACTGCCAGGACGAAGTGTAGCCAACGACAACCGGAGCACACCAGACCGGAAGAAAAAGAAAAAGGGCGTGCGGACAGGAAGACAACACGCCCCTCCGGGCCGAATACGGAAAGTATCGTCCAACTATTGATCAACCAAAAAGAAAACCGATCGCATGCATTTCTCGAAGACCAATCAGATGCCTGATACAAAGCGGTAGTGGATTTCCGGGCAGCCCGTGGACGCCGATACCGAACCGTCCGGCCAGGGCCGACAGGCACCGTCTACGGGGTGATCGCCCGCTTCGTGGGTAGAAGCACCGACATGGCCGATCGGGACACACCGGAACGCCACACGACGGCGCCAGGACCAGTGCCGACATCGCCGCGGGCATCGCGGGCATCGCGGGCATCGCGTCGGGCGCCACGGCCTGTGTCGCGTCGGGTGGCGTCCGCCCTGCTGGTGATCGTGAGCGCGGTGCTGTTGTGGACGGGCTGCGCGGGCGGATCGTCCGCCGACGGATCCGCGGTGGCACCGGGAGCGGCCCACACGGCGGCCGGCGCATCCGGACGATCACCGGCCGCGCGGCCAGCCGGCGACGGGAGCGGACGGTCCCGCGCGACCGCGCACGGCGATGATCCGGGGCCGGCGGGATCGAGCGGGCAGCGGGCCGACATGGCGCAGGAGCCGATGGGTGGGCGGACGTTGCTGCCGCACTACCGGATCGTCGCGCACTACGGATCGGTCGGCGGTGGGGCCCTCGGCGTGCTCGGTGAGGGAACCCCCGAGCAGGCGGCGCGGCGAGTGCTGGCCGCGGCGGCGCCGTTCGGCGCGGGTGATCGGCCGGTGCAGCCGGCGATGGAGCTGATCACCACGGTCGCGGCGGCCGCACCGGGTGCGGACGGGCTCTACAGCAGCACCCTGTCGGACGACGCGATCACGCCGTATCTGACGGCCGCCCGCGCGCACCGGATGCTGCTCATCCTGGATCTGCAGCCGGGCCGCGCGCGTTTCCTGGACCAGGCGAAGCGCTATGAGCGTTTCCTGCGGGAACCGGATGTCGGGCTTGCCCTGGACCCCGAATGGAAGATGGGGCCGGGTCAGGTTCCCGGCCAGCGGATCGGCAGCAGCGATGCCGCCGGCATCAACGAGGTGTCCGACTGGCTCGCCGGGATCGTGCGCCACGACCGGTTGCCGCAGAAACTGTTCGCGGTGCACCAGTTCACCCAGTCGATGCTGCCGGACCGGGCGAACATCGTGGCCCGGCCGGAACTGGCCACCATCTTCCACATCGACGGCTTCGGTGCCCGCCCGGACAAGCTGGAGAAATACGCCCTACTGCGCGCCGCGCCGCCGTTCTTCACCGGAGTGAAGCTTTTCCTCACCCAGGACTCGAACATCTTCAGCCCGGCGGAGACGCTCACCTTCACGCCCCCGCCGGACCTCATCACCTACCAGTAGAACAACGGATCAGCCGCGCCACCAGGGGCCGGTGATGGCGACAGTCAGGCCGTCCCCCTGGATGTTGGCGTAGAGCCACTTGCCGTCGGCGGAGAAGGTGGCACCTGCCCACTCGCTGTCGCTGCCGGCGTTGCGGGCCAGCGGGTAGGGGGTGCCGTCCGCGGACGGGGCGACCAGGTAGTTCTCGCCGTCGCCGTCCTCGCACAGCACGATCCCGCCGAACGGCGAGACCGTGCTGTTGTCCGGCGAGTCGAAGCGTCCGCCGACCTCGAGGCGCAGCACCAGCTCGAGGGTGGCGCGCTTCGGGTCGAACCGCCAGACCTGCCCGGAGTGGTCGAGGGCCGCCCCCTCGGACACCTTCGCGTAGCTCGACACGAGGTAGATGACACCGCGCGACCAGAAGATGCCCTCGGCCTTCGGCACCCGGGTGACCTTGGCGTTGTCGAACTGGGCGCGCACCGAGACGGTGGTGGCGTCCGGGTCGGGCACGTCCACCCAGGTGACCGAGAGACTGGTGCCGAGGTCACGCACGGCGGACAGATCCCGCACGGCCGGGACCTGCAACGCCTGAAGCTTCCCGCCGGCGCGCAGGCTCCCCGGCCCACCGTGCGCCCGCTTCGGCTGGAACCGGTACACCAGGCCATAGGGCTTCGCGGCGTCCTCGGTCAGGTAGACGGTGCCATCGCGCGGGTCGATGGCGACGGCCTCGTGCGGGAACCGACCGAGCGCGGTCAGCGGCACCGGGGCGTCGTCACGCAGGCGGCCGAACGGGTCGACCTCGAAGACGTACCCGTGCTTCTTGGTGAGCCCCGCCTCGGACGCCGGGGTCGCCTCGGTCTCCTCGCAGGTCAGCCACGTGTTCCACGGCGTTCCGCCACCGGCGCAGTTGCGGTAGGTGCCGGCGAGGCTCGGGACGTGCCGCAACAGCCGGTCTCCCGCGACGGTGAGGGTCGTCGTCCCGCCCGGGGTCGCCGGGTCGTAGACCAGCCCCGGGCGCTGCGGCACGATCGGGTCCTTCGTCCCCGGGGACAGCTCGTGGTTACGCACCAGGACGCTGCGCCCGATCCCCGCCGGGAACGCCCGCATCCCGTCGTGCGCGGCCGGCACGAGCCCGCCGCCGGGCCCGTCCAGGGTGTCCTTACCCGCCTTCGAGAACACCGTGTAGCGGAACCCCTTCGGCAGGTCCACCACCTTCTTCGGGTCCGCGACGAGCTCTCCGTACCCCTTGAACGCCGCCGGGGTCGCCGCGTTCGCCGTCCCCGCGAACACCGCGTCCACCGCACCCGCGAGCGCGAATCCAAGCCCTGCTGTCCCAGCTCCGGCCATCAGCTGTCGACGGTTGACTGACATGCGTCTCCTCCTCGTGGACGCCGCTGTCCCGTCGGCGCCCCGAGCGACACTCACAGTCGAAGATGTCC
>NZ_CADCWS010000273.1 GCF_902806475.1 Candidatus Frankia nodulisporulans | reverse complement strand
GAGAAGACCCTTGTCGCCGCCCTGGACGCACCCGACCGTGCAGCAGAGAGAACAGCCCCGGACCAGCCGAAACAGCTATCCCCGGGGCGCCCCGGGGCACGCCCCAACCGCGGTGTCACCGTCCCTCCCGCCGCCCGTGACACGACCGCCCCGACCCGGTCTGACAGCGACCTGCTTGATGCGCTTGACGCGCTTGGTGAGGCGGCCGGCGGCCTGTCGATCCGCGCCGCCGCGACCCACCTGTGCGTCGGACAGGTCCGCGCCAAGCGGCTGCTGACCGAACATGCGGCACGCCGACAGGCACCGCTGTCGCTGGTCCACGACGGTGACCGGGAGGTGTCGGCATGACCGGCGGCGTGCAGGCCGATCTGCGCCGGCTGCCGTGGTGGGCGACCGTCCCGGTCGTCCTGCTCGCGCTGGCTGTTCTGGGGCTGCGCGCCGCCGGCCTGGTCGTCGCCCTGATCGTCACCCTCGCCGAACGCGTCGATGTCGCGGTCGGTATCGCCGCCGGGATCTCGCCGTTGGGTGCGTCGACCGTCCTGATCCCCGACCTGACCGATCTGTCCGCCGCGTTCCGGGGAGGTGCCCGATGAGCGAACAACCCGCCAGCCCGTCTGAGGAGACCGACGGCCCGGACGCGACGGTCCTGCCCGGTCCGTGGCTACCCGCGATCGACGACGACCGGGTCATCGACGGCGAGGTCATCGACGCTGCTGGTGTCGCACCGGTCGGCCTGGTCGACGACGGCCCGCGCACGGCGGGCGGGGCGTTGAAACGGCGGCGGCCGGGCCCGCTGGTCCGCGCCGACACGGTCCGCGGGGTCACCCGCCCGGCGGCCCGCGCCGCCGTGCACGTCGGCTACGGCCATGTCCTGTGGGCCCGCCGGGCGGTGGATGCGGCCACCCATGCGGCGATCCGCGAGCAGATCCGCGCCACCCGGGCCCGCGGCGACGCCGGCGAACTCAAGGTCTGGCTGGACCAGTTGCAGGCCGCGAAGAACGCCCGCCGCGCCCGGCTCGCGAACCTACCCGAGGTCCTCAAGGCCACCGTGATCACCGCCGCCTCCGGCGTGCTCGTCATCGCCGCCGGCCTGGTCGCCCTCGGCATCCTCGTCGGGGTGGTCACCCCGCTGGGGATCGGCTGGGGCGACTACTGGCACTTTTTGGGCTGGCTGCTGGGCACCCTGGTCACCTGGGCCACCATCCTCGTCCCGTTGGCCGCTGCCGGTCTCGTGCCCGCATGGCTGGTCGCGGCGTGGCGCACCGGCCGCGCCGACGGCACCGCCCCCGGCTGGGTCGCCACGTCCACCGACGACAACGTGGACATCGTCGTGGACGAACGCACCCTCACCCAGGCGCTTGCCGCGCTACGCATTAGGCAGATCACCGACTATCTGAAGATCGCCCCGATGCAGTACCTGGTGTCCGCCCGCCAGGTTGGCCGGGGCACCCACGCCGTCGTGCGCCTGCCCGCCGGCCTACCCGCCAGCCACATCACCGCCCAGACCCGCCGGGAGTCGATCGCGGCGAGCCTGCACCGGCGGGTCAACGAGGTCTGGCTACGCACCGGCGACGACGCGGGCCTGCTCGACATCTGGATCGCCGACCCCGGCGCACTCCAGGAAGGCGCCGGCCCCTACCCGCTGCTCACCGACGGCAAGGTCGATGTGTTCAAGGGCGTGCCGTTCGGCAAGAGCCTGCGCGGCGAACCCCTCACCATGCAGATCCGCGGACGGAACAGCATCACCGCGGGCATGCCCGACCAGGGCAAGTCCAGCGTCGCCCGCACCGTCATGACCGGGGTTGCCCTCGACCCGACCGCCGAACTACGGATCTGGGTCCCCGACTCCAACTACGACTTCGAGGCGTTCGCCCCACGCTGCTCCCGTTACGTCATGGGCGCCGAAAACGAGAAGATCGAACAGATCTGCCTGGACATGGAAGAACTCGTCGACGAGATCCAGACCCGCGGCGAGAAGCTGATCGAACACGGCGAGACCGAAGTCACCCGCAAACTCGCCTCCGCCGGGGTCGGCCTGCACCCCATCGGCGCCCTGCTCGAAGAGGCCCACATCGCGTTCGCGCACCCCGTCTACGGCGAACGGATCATCATCGCCTGCGAGACGGTCGTGCGCCTGGGCCGCAAACGCCTCATCCACCTGATCCTCAGCACGCAGGCGACCACCGGCAACAGCGTCCCCCCGGCCGTGACGATGAACTGCGCCAACGGCATCTGCTTCGCCGTCGCCCGCTGGCAGGAGAACGACGCCGTTCTCGGCCAAGGCGCCTACGCCGCCGGCCACCGCGCCACCGACCTCATCCCCGGCGTCGACAAAGGCAACGCCGTCGTGCGCGGCCTCACCCAGGACCGCTCCGTCGTCGCCCAGGCCTACTTCCTGTCCGCCTCCCGCGGCAACGACCAGGTCACCCCGATCATCACCCGGTCCCTCGACGCCCTGCGCCGTAAGGGCCTGCCCGTCCCCGGCACCACCACCCCCCGCCGCGACACCACCACCCCCACGACCCGCGACCTACTCGAGGACCTCGACGAGGTCCTCGGCACCGACCTCATCCCCGCCGCGAAGGTCCCGCCGCTGCTGCTCAACCTCGCCCCTACCTGGCCCGCCTACAAGGGCCTGACCGGCACCGGACTCGTCAAGCTCCTCGCCGCCGAAGGCATCAAGGTCCCCTCCACCGGCAACCGCTGGCCCCTCGACCCGGTCACTGTCCGTGAAGAGATTGCCCGCCGGTCCACCGTCGACCTCGACGAGTGAGTGAGCCCCCCACCAGCCCCTGAACCGCGCCTGACAGGCCCCTACGGCCCTCCGATCCCACTGCCCCACCTGGGCTCACTCGCCTCGCTTCCCCCAGCCCAGCAGGCCCACCGGCCCCCTGAGCCCACCGGGTTAGAGATCTAACTCGCCCGCGGCGATCTAACCGCCCGCGAGCCTCGTTCAACACGCCCACCACCAGTCACGCAGAGTCACAGATCTTGGAAGGGGATGGCTGATGGCAGACACCTGCACCCGCTGCCGCGAAACCCGGTACGTCGGCCGTGGACGTGACCGCGGACCCTGCCCGGCCTGCAACGCCGCCGCCGGTGGCATCGGCGACCAGGCCGCCGGCGCGGCCCAACGGGCCTTCGACGGGCTGATCGGCCGCCGCCGCGACGTCGACGGACGCCAGACCACCAGCCGGCCGCACCGGTTCGCCACCGAGACGACCGCCACCCGAGGCCCGCGCCGGAAGAAGACCGCTGCGAAGAAGAAGTCGACCGCCCGGGCGCCGCTGATGCCGCCCTGCGACCGGTGCGGCACCCGCGGACCGCTCACCGTCACCAGCCGCGCCGCCGTCTGCACCGGCGGCTGCACCCCACCAGCCACCTGACACCCACCCGCCGGTCGTCACGTGATGACCGGCCACGCCCACACCCCAGCGAAAGGACCGGCCATGACCCACACCGCCCCGACGCCCAAAGACCCCTCCGGCCACCCGCGCACCGGCATCCCCGCGCCCGTCGACTGGGAGCGGACCTCCCTGGACACCGCCGACCAGATCGAGCAGGTCTTTCCCGCCATGACCACCGTCACCGTCGACGGCACGGACATCGAGATCTGCGAGGACTGGGCCGACGACGAACTCACCTTCACCGAACTCCTGCTCGCCGGCCACCACGACCGGCCCACTGCCCTCGCCGCCGCCCGCACCTACCTCGACGCGCACACAAACGACCTGATCGACGAGACCCGGTCCTGGGCGCACCCCCACGTCCGTCACGGCCATATCCGCTTGTTCCTGCACCACGGTCTCGACAGTGACGAGGCCTGGACCTGGGTTGCCCACCCCACCAGCCGCGACATTCCCGTCACAGCCGTCACCGCACCCGTCTAACCCCGCCTCGAACGAGACGCCACGGCCAGATCCGCCACAGCGATGCCCGCCGCTGTCACGTCTCCGCTCCCGGCTGAGCCTTCCCCTGACGAGCCGTCACCACGACCGAACCGCGACCACCCCGGGAGAACACCCATGCCCGCCACACCCCAGAGGTCCACCGAGAAGGGCACGTCGCATCGACCGCTGACGTGGGCGAACTCCCTGGGCAACCTCCCGGGCAACTCCTCGCCCTACTCCCCGCGCCGCTCCTCGGCCTGCTTGCGGTGGCCGGGGCAAACAGCCTGGTCAGGGGCACTGGGCAACCAGGTGCCAGCCATCCGACATGTCTTTGTCCTGGTCTGGCACCGCTAGCGGGGAGAGCTCGTGACGGTTCCCGCCCACATCAAGCCATCCGCGCCAACCCCCTTTCACCCGCCGGTCGTCACGTGACGACCGCTCCGCTGAAAGGACCGACCATGACCGCTGGCGTTCCTCACCCACCCGCACGGGCCGCCGCCCAGCCGGGGCGCAGGTGGCCGGATCGGCGTGCCGCCGCGTTGCACTACGCCGCCCGCGGCTGGCAGGTATTCGTCCTCGGTCGCACCAAGCGGCCCGTCGCCAACTGCGGCCGTGCGCCGGCGCCGGGCCCGACCACGACCGGGAAGCCTGCCCGTGTCTGACCTGCCACGGCTTCTACGCCGCCACCGTCGACCCCGAGCGGATCGCCGCGATGCTCACCGCCGTCCCCGAGGGTCTGCTCGCGATCCGTACCGGCGCCGTGTCCGGCCTGGCGATCATCGATATCGATCCGCGTAACGGCGGCCGGCTTGACCGGACGCTGATGAACCCGACCGCGACCGTGGCCACCCCCGGCGGGGGCTGGCACCTCTACTACGCCCACCCCGGCCGGTCGCTGCCCGGCAAGCTCCCCGGTCGGATCGGCGTCGACATCAAGACCGACGGCGGACTCGTCGTCGCTCCACCGTCCACGCCCGCCGGGGCCGCCCGCGGCTACCGGTGGACCTCCCAGCCCCGGCCCGTCGAGGAGATGGCCCCCCGTCTCCTCGACGCCTGCCAGACCCGCTCGGGAGCGCCGGTCCCAGCGGCCACCGGCACCGCCAAGACCAGTCCGACCGGCCTCGTGGGGGGCGGGGCCATCTCGAAGCCCGACGCGCTGCTCGCGGCAACGCTGGCCGCTGTCGACCGGGCCCCGCAGGGGCGACGGCGCGTCACCCTCTACGGCGCCGCCCGCGGCCTGGCCCGCATGGTCGCCGCCGACGCGCTGAACACCCTCGACGCCGTCGACGCCCTCACCGCCGTCGGTGCACGCAACCAGCAGACCCCCCGGGACATCCGCGGAGCGA
>NZ_CADCWS010000272.1 GCF_902806475.1 Candidatus Frankia nodulisporulans | reverse complement strand
CGGGCCAGCCACGCGCGTTGGCCGCGACCGAGGCGCAGGAGAGTCCGCCCATACGGCGCGTCGGCTATCACGGTCTGCGTCCGCTCGGACAGGAGATGTATGCCAACCCGCTCCCGGCGCGGGCTCGGTGGCATCACGGAAGCAGCTCGTCGCTTCCCTGCGCCATGACCATGACGGTTTACCTACGTGACTCCGACGATCGGTACGTGCCCTACGTTCTCAGCGGCGGCCCGTGACCTACAGCCCGGGTTCCGTCGGTTGGCACGGAACTGGTCGATGAGGACAGTGAACTTCCCGTTGGCGGCCTCCCGCCTGCCAGGCGTCGTGGACTACCGCGATCACCAGCGCGATACCCTGCCTGGTATCAGCTCGTCCCATGCCGTGCTCCCTCATGTCCGGGATGACGCCCACGTGGAGGCCTGCGATCGCCTGCTCTCGGCCGAACAGGGCCCCTCGCCGAAGCCCGCGTCCGTGGGGCCGGCGAGTGGAACTGACCAGGCGAGTGGAGTTCACCCACTGTGCCGTGACGCCGCATCGCACCGCGTGAGCTCCGTCGACCGGTGTCCCTGCGGCTCCCGCCGGGAGTACGCGCGGTGCTGCGAGCCGTTTCATCTCGGGAATCCGGCACCGACCGCCGAGGCGCTCATGCGCTCCCGCTACAGCGCCTTCGCCCGTGGCCTCGCGCCGTACCTGCTGCGCACCTGGCATCCCGCGACGCGCCCCCGCCGCCTGGACCTGGACGCCGATCTGACCTGGCGCGCCCTGCAGATCGTCGACACCGTGGACGGCGGGCCAGGCGACGACTCCGGCGTCGTGGAGTTCCGCGCGGTCGCGCGCACGGCGAACGGTGAACGTCATATGCAGCACGAGCGCAGCACGTTCACCCGGATCGACGGCCGTTGGGTCTATGTGGATGCCGCGGCCGGGCCCCTGCTCCACGACCAGTGATCCTGGGGCCATCCGGATTCCAGGGTCCGCATGATGTCGTGAAACACCGTGATCCCAGGGGCCCCGTGAACGCAGGTGGCCCCGTGGACGCAGGAAAATCCTGCTATGGCTGGGGATCCTGGCGGTTGGCGCGGAACTGGTCGATGATCACGGTGAACTGGCCGTTGACCGTGACATCGGTGATGCCGGCGAACAAGGCACCGGTGCCGGGTAGGGCGACCACGGTGCGGACACAGATCACGAACGAGGCGCCCGGTTCGAGGGTTTCGGCGCCGTCCCCGGGATTGCCGTCGCCGCAGTTCGTTCCGGTCGGGGCGAAACGGACCTGCGGCGTGTCGGAAACGCCCTGGTCTCGCAGGGCGAGTCCGGCGGCCAGGCGGGCACGGTTGACCCCCTGCGTCGCGCTGTCGGCGGTCGCGAAAGCGCGACCGGCCTCGCGGGCGGCCTGGGTCACACCGAAGGCGGAACGCTGCACCGAGAAGACACAGAGAAACAGATAGACGAACGGTACGAGCAGCACGATCGACAGTCCCACGAACTCGATCATCGCGGAGCCCTCGTCAGCGGCTCCCCATCCCCGCACCCGCCTCCCGGCAGCGGCCCGCGCTCGTTTGCCCGGCCCCGCTCCTAGTCGCCGTCCCCAGACGGCGCCCCGGGCTCGCTCCTCCCTGACGCCTGCCTCCCCTGGCCGCCCCCAGAAAGCGGCAGCCAGCACGGGACGGGCCCGGTCCATCGATCGCACCACGCGTCGCGCCGGGCCGACCGTCGAACCCGGGCCGGACGTAGAACCGGGACCGGACGTCGAACTGGGATCGGACGTCGAACTGGGATCGGACGTCAACCCCGGGCGGGCCCCAGGCGTCACGGCACCTCCTTGACGGCGTGGCCGGTGACCGTCAGCGTGACGCCGTCCCCGAGGGGAACCAGGACGAGCGGGACGACCACCTTGCAGGTCACCTGGACGAGCGGGGTGGCGTCCGGGCCGTCGACGTCCACGCCCGTGCAGGTGGTGTCGGCTCGCCCGGGGATCGTCCGGGCGATGAGCGCCTGGGCGTACGGGCCGCCGTCCGCCGAGGTGACGCCGAGGTTGGCCGCGTGCCGGGCGCCCTCGGCCGCGTCGGCCGCGAGGGTGTTGCGGACGTAGAGGACCAGCCCGACCTGCAGAATCCCGAGGAACAGGAACAGCAGCAGTGTTCCCACCAGGATGAACTCCACCACCGAGGAGCCCTCGTCCGCTGGCAGACCTCCGGTGGCCGGCAGGCCTCCGGAGGCGGTTAGGCCTCCGGAGGCGGGCGGATTTCCGGTGGCTGGTAGACTTCCGGGGGTTTCGACGGTCGCGGCCTGCTGATCGTCCACGACCGGTTCGTCGATTGTGCGCCTACTTGCCGCCGCCACCACCGACTCCGGAGACCGAGTTGATGGCGGAGTTGAACAGGTTCTGCAACGCGGGAGTCGCGAGCGTCGCGATCGCCACGACCAGCGCCGCCGTCATCACCGTGATCATCACCCAGCCGGGGACGTCACCCCGGTCGCGGTCATCGCCAGGACTGCCGCTGCCGTCGCGGGGGGTGGGTCCCGCGGCCCAGGCCAGCCACCGCGCGCTCAGGGCCCGTCCGGCCTGCCCGATACGCCGTCCCATGGTCTCTCCTTCGCTGTTCGGTCCGAGACGGCGCGCCGCGGATCATCGGCGCGTCGTCTCGGGACCGTGTGTGGGCACCGCGTCGTGCCATGCCTGCGTGCCGTGCCAGTCGTGCGCGTGCGGCCGGTCGTGCGCGTGCGGCCAGTGCGAGTCGGTGCGCGACGTCCGACATGTGGGACTCGTGAAAGTCCGGTGTCGTTGCGCGCGCGGGGGAAGCCGCCAGGCGCTCGGCGTCGGTGCGACGGTCACTGGGCGATCACGGTGAAGCTCACCAGGGCGGGATAGAAGGCGAAGATCACCGTGGTGGGCAGGACGAGGAAGACGACCGGGATCATCATGGCGATCTCCTTGCGGCCGCCGGCTTCGAGCAGCTGGCGTTTGCCGGCCTCGCGGGCGTCCACGGCCTGCGCGCGCAGGATGTCGGCCAGGGGGGTGCCGCGTTCGATGGCGACGGCCATACCGTCGACGAAGCGGGTCAGCGGCGCCAGGGCGGTACGGGCGGCGATGCCTTCCAGAGCCTGGACGAGGGTGGCGCCGGCTCGGGCGTCGGCGAGCGCCAGACGCAGTTCGCGGCCCAGTTCGCCGTGGGTGAGGCGACCGACCCGCTCCAGGGCCCCGATCGCAGACTCACCGGCGGTGACGGCCAGGGCGAGCAGTTCGGCGATGGTGGGGAACTCCAGCAGCATCCGGTCCTCGCGGTCGGCGATCGTCCGGGTCAGCCAGTAGTCGCGTCCGACCACACCACCGGCGGCGCCGGCGACGACGAGGGCGACGCTGACCAGCGCGGGCGGGCCGATGCCGACGGTCGCGCGCAGCCCCAGCAGGAACGCCCCGAACAGCGCCCCGCAGGCCGCGCACACCACCTGCTGCGCGCGGAACTCCTCGATGCCGGTGCGCCCGCCGGCCTGGGTGAGCCGTCGTTGGAGTCCGACCCGTCCGCCGAGGAAGCGGTCGAGGCGGCCAGCCACATCCGAGAGCAGCGGACGCAGCAGCGCCTCGATGGCGACGAACCCCGGGCGGTTGGACGAGCGTGGCCGGTCGGCGAGCAGCCGGGACGGACGTGGGGTGTCCCGCAGGTACGGGTCGATCCGGTCGGCGAGCTGGATGCGCCGGGCCCGCGGCGACCGGTACACGATGATGACCAGGCCCAGTCCGAGCAGCAGGCCGAGCAACGCACCGGCGGCGACCATCGTCACGCTGCCACCCCTGTCACATCCGTCACGCCGATCAGACCCGTCACACCCGTCACCACGCCCGTCACACCCGTCACCAGGGTTGTCACACCCGCCACCACGGTCGGAGCCGTCACCGCTGGCACGGCCGTCATCCCCAGCCCTCCCGTCCGGCTTCGGGACCGGGATGCGGGCCGTCCGGACCGAAGCCGGGATCCGCCACGCCACCCGGCCAGTCCAGGCCAGGCCCGCCGCCGTTCGGGTCTGGCGGCCAGCCCATCGGCGGCGACCCGGACGACCCGAAGGGACCGGACGACCCGGACGACCCGGATGGGCCCGCCGAACCCGCCGTGCCGGCGGAGCCGGACGCGGTCGCCGTGGCGAGGGTGGGTTCCGGGTCGGTCGCGGGCAGCCCCGGCTGGGCACCGCCACGCAGCACACGGCCCTCCTCGGGGAGCCGTCCGATCCGGCGCATCAGGATGTAGGCCAGACCGGACACCGCGCCGCCACCGACGAGGACCGCCACGCCGGTCGGACTGTCGTAGGCCTGCACGTTCTGCCCGCGGGTGGCGAGCAGTAGCAGCACGATCCAGGGGGCGGCGAGGGCGAGCCGGGCGGCGTTGACGGTCCAGCCCTGGCGGGTCTCGAGTTCGGCGCGGGTGCGGGCGTCCTCGCGCAGGAACGTCGACAGGGTGCGCAGCAGACGACCGAGGTCGGTGCCGCCGACCTCGCGGGCCATCCGCAGCGACTCGATGATCCGGTCGGCGATGGGGTCGGCGAGCTCGTCGGCGAGGCGATCCAGGCAGGTCGTGAAGGAGCCGGTGGCACCGTAGTCCTCACCGAACCGGGTGAACGCGGGCCGTAGCTGCACCGGACCGCGCACGCCGACCGCGGCGAGCCCCTCGGGCAGGGACATGCCGGCGCGGACGGCGCTGGCGAGGTTGTCGACGACGTCCGGCCACAGTTCGCGCAGGTCGTGCATCCGGGCATGCCGGCGACGCACCACCAGGGTGCGCGGGATCATGGCGGCGAACAGCGCGAACGCGCCGGCCAGCGACAGGGTGCCGGTCAGCGCCAGCACCACCAGCCCGACCAGAGCACCAAGCCCGACGCTGATCGCGACGAACTGGCGCGGGCCGAGACCGCGGATTCCCGCCTGGGCCAGCAGCTCGGCGGTGTTGTGCTCCCAGCGCGCCACCGCCGCCGCGAGCGCACCGCCACCGCGTACACCGGACGACCGACCGCTGGTGACGATCAGAAACAGGCCCAGCCCGCACAGCAGGCCGAGAAAGATGCCCATCTAGCCCTCCACCGCGATCTCGGACCAGCCATCACCGGTCGACTGCCGCCGCTCGGACGGCACATGCTGGGACGTCGGTGGGTGCTGGGACATCGGCACGTGCTGGGACGTCGGTGGGTGCTGGGATGTCGGTGAGTACGGCACCGACGGCGCGGGCGGTGGCATCGGCGGCGGCTGGCGCGTCGGCGGGGATGGCGGGAGCTGCGGGG
>NZ_CADCWS010000271.1 GCF_902806475.1 Candidatus Frankia nodulisporulans | reverse complement strand
GGGCTAGGCACCCGCGTGACGCGGACCGGCCGGGAACCGGCCCCTGGCCCGCCGACGCGGGGCGGACCCCGGCGGCGTGTCCGGGCCACCGGGCAGAAACCGCAGTTCGGCGGTCCAGTCGATCCGGTCGACCTCGGCATCCGCCGGGACCATGGCGAAGCTGCGCCAGAGGAAGGCGACCACGTCACGGGCTGGCAGTTCGAACTCGGCGATCCCCGACGGGCTGGACAGCCGCAGGGCCAGCGCCGCCTCGCCGGCGGCCACCGCCGGCCGGACCCGCACGTCCCCAAGACCCACCGGCCGTCGGGTGCCCTCGGCGAGCAGCCGACGCGCGAACCGCCAGACGATCTGATCGACCCCTGGGCCGCCGACCGTGAGGGTCACCGCGATCGGGTCCGCCGCGTCGAAGCCAAGCCCGACGAGCACCCACCTGCGGCGCCCACCCGGCCGCACCACCTGCACGTACAGCGCGCGCTGCAACACCCCGCGCCGACCCAGACGGCGGAACATGCGCCCTCCCCTGACCCTTCTTACCTGCCTGTCACGACCCGCCGACCGCCACACCCCGCCGATCCGCCGCGTCCCGCCGGCCGTTACCGCCAGCCATGTGGATCGACACCACCGGGAATCCGGTCGGCGGGCGCGTAGGGCTTGCGGGTGAACACGAACGACGCGAGCTCGAGGTTCGTCAGCCGACCGGACGCGTCCCGACCGAGGACAAGAGTCTCACCGGCGAAGTAGCCGTCGAGCCCGGTCCAGGTCCCGGCGGCGGGGCCCGGTCGCAGCCGGGAGGCCCGACCGTAGCGACCCTGCGGCGTGAGCACCAACGTGCCGTCACCACGCAACGTCACTATGTAGGGAGCTGGCCCCCAGTACCAGACACCGGTGACGTCCAACGTGTCGCCGTCGACCAGCGGGCCGGGCAGCCATTCGGTGGGCAGCGACGGCTGCAGCGCGTCGACCGAGTCGATGAGGTCAAGTGCGAGTTCCCCGACCGCGACTCCGCTCGTCGCGTTCGACAGGGCCACGGCGGCGGTGCCCCCCGGACGGCTCCACGCCGCGGCGACGAACCCCGGCATCGAGCCACCATGCCCGACGAACACGGTGCTCGTCCCAGCCGGGCCACGCTGGCCGCTCGGGCGGCGGATCAGCTGCAGGCCGAGGCCGGCGCCGAGCTGCCACTCGCCGCTGTCCGCCTCGACCGCCGCCGGTTCCCGCATCTCGGCCAACGTGTCCAGGGACAGCACGGCGTCGCTGTGGCCGCCCAGGACCGCCATCCAGCGGACCAGGTCGGTCACCGTCGACCACAGCTGACCGGCCGGCGCCATCACCCCCGCGTCATGCGCCGGCTCGGGCAGCAGAACATCCGCATGCGGATGAACGGCGTACCCCTGCGCGTGGGGGGCCATCGGCGCCCCGGTGGTGCGGGTCAGCCCCAGCGGCGCCAGCAGCTCCCGGTCCAGCGCCTGCGCCCAGCTCATCCCACGCAGGCGGGCGACCAGCTCGCCGAGAACGGCGAAACCGACGTTGGAGTAGTGATGGCGCCGCCCGGGACGGAACCGCCGGGGGTCAGGCCCGACGGCCTCGTCGAGGGTGGCGTGCTCACTGCCGGCCACCCGCTCCCACCAGGGCGGCGGCGTCTCGGCGGTGATCCCGCCCAGATGGGCCAGGAGCTGGGCGATCGTGCTGTCGCCGACCGCTGTGCCCGGCACATGTCGGTCGAGGGGATCCGCCAGTGACAACCGACCCTCGTCCCGCAGGCGCAGCACGAGCACCGCGGTGAACGTCTTGGTGATCGACCCGATCCGATACTGGGTGTCCGGGCCCGGCCGGCCCGCCTCCCCCAGCGTCACCCGTCCGCCTCCGTCGGCGGTGCCCGCGCCAGGTGCCGCCCCGCCACCGATGTCGTCGGCGGGAGCCCTGGCCGGGCCGACCGCGCGACCCCGGCCCGCGGACCAGACGGTCTGGCCGTCCCGGGCCACGGCCGCCACCAGCGACGGGGCCCGGGCATCCGCCTGTTCGGATGCCACCCGGTGCAGCAACTGTCGTCGCGTCGCGGCAAGCAGCGGTTCAGGTGCGCTCGACATCGGCATCCCCCACCCGGGCCGGTGCGCCCGAACCAGCATCCCGGCCGGCCAACCATCCGACCGCCTCATGCCCCAGCCATCCAGCCATCCGACCATCCCTCGACCAGGCCCGAGGAGCACGCGCTACGACCGAGACCCAGCGACCGGGACCAGGGCGTGGTGATGGCAGGCGACCACCGCGCGCGGCCGGGTCACAGCGGCACCGGAACCTCACCATCGACCCTGGTCGCGCAGACTGGAGCATAGGCCCGAGGTCGCGCCCGCGGACGCCTGGCACGTCCAGGGGAACCCGCCCACGGCCACCGGCACCCTCGGATGAGCGACCTCCCGTCTCCCGGGCACCGCGATCCACATACCTCCGGAAGAAGAGCAGATCTCCAGGAAAAGAAGGAATCATACGGACGACCTCGGCACGAAAATTCGCCGGATAATCCGTTTCCACTTTTCGGGCGAACCGGCAGGGACGCATCGAGGATTGCGGTCCGCGGCAGCACGGTCGTTTGGACGGCGACCAACGGGACCAAGGTCCATATTGGTCCCGCCCGGGCCGCCGCATGATGGATGCGGTGGCGCGACCCTGTGCGCCGCCGGGCGGAACAGAGGTGACATGACGGCACTGGCGACTTTCCCGATGGCGGGGCCGGAGCCGAAACCTGGGCCACGGCTTCGCGACCCCCGCCGGCGGGTGCCCCACGCCCGCCGGCACTCCTCGCGTCCACCCGGCCCGAACCGACCGGCGCGATTGCCCGCCGTACCCGCACATCCTGGCCTTCGGCCACGACGGCGCGTACGCCACTGTCCGGGCAACTGCGCAGGTCAAAGCCCCACACGTTGTCTTTCGTCGCCGGCCGGCCCGGCGTGCCCCCACTGGCTGGCGGCGCGTCCGGCGTAACCGCGGTCGGCGATCCACGCCGGTCTCCCCCCGACCCCGAGGACGGCCCTACTGTGTCTGACTACTGCTGGTGCCTGGCCACCCCGGCCATCGACGACCTGATCCGGGAACACGACGAACTCGTCGAACTGTCCGCGCTGGCCCGCGCGGCCTATCGGTGTGGCGATATCGAGGCGCTGGTCGAGAGCTGCACCGCGATCACGTCTGTTCTCGGACCGCATACCGAGGTCGAGGAACGAGGCCTTTTCCCACCCATGGCTGTCGAGTTCCCCGAGAAGATCGCCATTCTGTGCGGCGAACACCGCCGTATCGAGGCCGTCCTCGCCGGTGCGACAGATGGCACCGGCGGCACCGATCCCGCCTGGCCCGCCCGGGTCATCGAAACGCTGACCCTGCTGCGCCGGCACATCGTCAAGGAACAGGAGGGTCTCTTCCCCGCGGCGCTCTCCGTCCTGTCCAGCGACGACTGGGAAGTGCTCGCCGACATCCGTGACCGCTGCGGCATGCTGACCTCCTGAGCGCCTGAGCGCCGCGGCCAGTAGGCGGCGGGCGGCGGCCAGCGGGCCCCTGCCGGTCTGCTCGTCCGTCGCAGCGCCCACCCATCGCCCACCTGCGGACTACCTCGTCGGGGTGGGCCTTCGGGGCGGTGGGCCCTGGGCGGTGGGGTTCGACGCAGGATGTGACCAGAGGTGCTCGGGCCCCGGGCCGCGGTCGAACCGGGACACCGGGAGGATGGGGAGACCCCTGCAAGCTGTTTCGGGAAGGCGAGGCCAGACGCGTGAGTCCGCAAGCATCGGTTCCCCTCGTGGACGTCGACGATCAGGTGGTGCTGCTCGACGCCGACCGCCAACCGTGCGGGACGGCGCCACGGCTATCCGTACATGACCATGACACGCCCCTGCATCTGGCCTTTTCCTCGTACATTTTTGACGAGGACGGGCGGTTGCTCGTCACCCGGCGGGCGTTGGAGAAGCGGACGTGGCCGGGCATGTGGACCAACAGCTGTTGCGGCCATCCTCGACCGGGCGAACGGATCGAGACCGCCGCCGAGCGGCGGATCGCCCAGGAGCTGGGCCTGGTCGTCACGGATCTGCGCTGCGCGCTGCCCGACTTCGCCTACCGGGCGACGGCGGCGGATGGGTTGGTCGAGAACGAGTTCTGCCCCGTCTTCGTGGCGCGGGCCGTGGGCGAGCCGAACCCGGATCCCGGCGAGGTGGTCGAGTGGCGCTGGGTCGAGTGGGATGACTACCGCGTGGCGGCCGAACGAACCCCGTGGGCGCTGAGCCCCTGGTCCGTCGAACAGATGGCCGCGTTCACCAGGGCCACCCACCCGCTGGCCATCGTTGCCCCGGCCAGCCACTGATTCGCTCCCCCGCCGGGTCCGGCAGTCCGAAGCCGAGCGAGGCCACCGGTGATTACTAGTCACTAATGACTAGAATCTGGTCGAATCATCTAGCCACAGCTAGCCATGAACGACGGGCGAGCGCTTACTAAGGGTGACAAGTTCAACGCGTAACGACCCACCCCGGGTGTGGCATTCAATGCGCCTCCCGTGCGCTTCGGGTCACGTGCGGCACACGATGCTCGACCGGATCCGGCGGTAGGCGAAGCTCGACCCAGCCGCCCGCGGGTCCGTGGCCCCGACGAGTCCGGCGGGGAACTTCCGCGGGCATCCAGAGCACCACGTCCGGACCTCCGGGCACCGCGCCGGAAAGTCCGGCCGGGTTCGCGAACCCGGCCGGATCCGCATTGGCAACATCCCACGGACGTCGAGTAACCGGGTATTTGGTCCCGAATCAGATTTGCGTGTCCGACCGACTTCCCGCCGTCGTCGGCAGTTGTCGACGACGGTGGGGTCGGCGCCCCTGACCGGCCGGATCCGCGACTCACCAGCCACCGCCGGTGGAGCCGTCCTACCAGCCCACGGTCGCCTCCGACCAGATCGCCGCCAGGCCCCGTCGGCCGAGGGGCACTCGCCGGCGCCCGGCCGGCGGGCCGACACGAGTACGCGGCCCATCCCGGCAGGCGTGTTCACGTTCTCGGAACGGTGCACACCATCCGTGGTGCGCCGAGCTCCGCCCCGGGGCATCGTGCTTCGCTCCGGCCGACCCGAAGGTACGGCGGAACACCAGGCGCCCGGATATCCTCGCCGCGGGCTACCGACCGGTCCGAAGCGAGCGGGGTGACCGGGAAACCGACTTCTACTAGAATCACCTCAGCCCGATCGAAAACCATGCGCTTCTCTTCCGCTCCGATGCCCGTCCATCCGGGAAGGGCGGCTACCGGCGCCACGCGCCATCTTTTCCGCCGGCCGCCGCGGCAC
>NZ_CADCWS010000270.1 GCF_902806475.1 Candidatus Frankia nodulisporulans | reverse complement strand
ACACCGAGCACACCGAGCACACCTGACGTGTTGATCCCACCGCCCGCATCGGACGGGGAGCTCCCATGACCCTGAGTAGCCAGGATGGTCGCGGCCGTGGCGAGGCCGGCCGGCCGGTGTCCGTGGCCATCGTCGAGGATCATCCGATCACCACCGAGTCGTTGGCCGCTCGGTTCGCCGGCGCCGGTTTCTCGGTGCTCGCGCCCGCCCCGCGTCTCGAGGACCTCGACGTCGCCGCCACCCCGGACGTCGTCGTCTGCGACCTGCATCTGCCCGGCCTGTCCGGTGCGGCCGCGGTCGCCGAGCTGCATCGACGCGGCCTGCTGGTGTTGGCGACCTCCGGCGTCGCCACCCCGGACGAGGTGCTCGAGGCGATCGCCGCGCGCCCACGGCTTCGTCGACAAGGCCGCGCCGTCCCACCAGTTCGTGCCGGCGGTCATCGCCGTCGCGGCCGGCGGCCACCACATCTCCACCCGGCTCGCCGGCTTCCTGCTGGACGACGCACAACGCCGACCGCTGTCCCGGGGCGAGATCGACAGCACCGAACGCGATCTTCTGCGTGGTCTCGCCCAGGGGGACCTGATGGACGAGCTGTGCGCCGAGTGGGATCTCTCGCCGCCCGCCGCCCGCCGTCATCTCGACCGCATCTTCGACGCCGCCCGCCGCCGCCGCCGACTGCACCGGCCGTCCCCCCGCGAGGCCGAGGTGATGATCCTCATCGGCTGTCGCGGACTGACCTACCGGGAGGCCGCCCGGGAGATGAAGATCCGCGAGAGTGTCGTCGCCGACTACCTGCGCACGGTGCGGACGAAATACCTCGCCAGCCATCCGGAGGCCCCGCCGTCCATCGCGCCGAGCAACGCCGCCGGCCAGTGGGCCCTCGAACTCGGCTTCCACTGACCTTTCGCACCCACCCGCGCCCCACATCCGTCCGTCCGGCCCCCTTACTTCTGCGGGATTGCGGACGGGCATCGCGGCCCACACCCTCGTCACAATGGGAACCGGGGGGCGGGGGAAGGGCGGTCGCAGCAGGTCCGACCGGCGGCTCGCCGCCTTCTTCGCCTCGTTCCTGAGCACCGCCGCGCTGCCCGCGAACGTGACCCGCATCCGCGCCCCCGACCTGACAGCCGCCGGCCCGGCCCCGGGGGCCCAACCCGGTAGCGGCATCGCGGGTGCCCGGAGCTACGGCCACGCCATCTGGCTCGGACCACCAGATGCCCGCCTCTACCGCGTCGACGACGAACGTTGGCTGCTGGCTTCCGTCACACTCGCCGCCAAGCTGGCCGCCGCCCTCGCCCGTTCCCTGGACGTCACGCCCGCCTCCGCGGACACGTCCCATCGTCCGCCCGACCTCATCGCCGACGGCCTGGCCTCGGGCGTCACGCGCGTCTTCCACCGTGGCATGGCCGTCGCGCGACTACGCCTCTCCCCCGGGGAGGACGCCACGTTGCCCGCCGATCTCGTGGCCGAGCTCGGCCACCTGGTCGCCGACCAGCTCGAACTCCTCGCCCGGACGGCCGACGCCCTGCGCCCGCCCCCCTGGCATCCCACCCGCTGGCACCATCCCCATCAGCTCGCGTGGATCTTCGACCATCCCCGGCCACGTGGCCCTCAGGCCGCACCCGGCGAGCGCCATTTCCCCCCGATGAATGGGGTAGCGTCCGGCGGCACGGGACCACAGGATGGAACCAAGGGATCGCACCGGTGCGGCGGTGATCGGGCTGCCTCGTCGGGGGAAACGTGGGGCGGCTCGGAGTCGTACGGGGGCGCACCGGTGTGGTTCCTTGGGCCGCCGGTCTTACGGGGGAGACCGGCGGCCCGCCCACACTCGGCACTCGACGGCGATGGCGACGGCGACGGCGACGGCGATCCTGGATTGACGTTCGGGACGGCCGGGATCGAGGGTCCCGAGGGGCGGCCGGTGTCGACGGTTGCTCACCAGCGGCGACCGGTGTCGGACGAAGCGTCCCGTTGTCGGCGAGTTTGGTGAGGGTGCCGACGTCGTGTCGGTGGTCGCCGCTACGATCTGCCCACCGGACAACGTGGACAGGGGGTGCCGTGGGCGAGCCGATCCTCGCGATCGACTACGGCACCTGCAGTGCCAGGGCCGCGCTGGCCATCGAGGGGCGCATCGAGTTGGTGCGTGAGCCGGCCAGCGGGTCGGCGAACTGGCCGGCGTCGGTCTTCGCCGACGGGGGAAATCTGATCGTCGGCACCCTCGCCGAGCGACGCAAACGGATCTGGCCGGCGGCCTACCGCGGTGAGATCAAACGCGATCTGGCGCGGGATGTCGCGGTCGGGCTGGATGGGCGCGGGTATCCGCCGCGCGCCCTGGTCACAGCGGTCATCAGCACGCTGAAGGCCGAGGCGGAGCTCCAGCTCAACGGCGGTGGTAGCAGCGGTGGCGGTAGTAACGGTGCTGGCGGGGCGGGTGCCGGGGGCGGCGGCGGAGAGCGGCTGACCAGGGCGGTCGTCACCGTACCGGCCAGTTACGATCCGTCCGGGCCACTGCGGCGGATCATGATCGCGGCAGCGGAGGCGGCGGGGTTCGTCGACGTCGACCTGCTGGCCGAACCGTTGGCGGCGGCCTGGTCGCCGCTGGATGGCACCCAGCCCGAGCCGGGCACGCTGATGCTCGTCTACGACCTTGGCGGCGGCACGTTCGAAGGCGCGTTGATCGAGGTCGGCGCCGACGGTCGGCACGAGATGCTCAGTCATTCCGCGTTGCACGACTGCGGCGGGCGTGATCTCGACCAGATCCTGTTCGACGAGATCCTCGGCCTGTACGGCCCGGGGCTCGAGCCGCTGCTGAACCCGCCGGGCAGCGGCGAGATGTACCAGACGACGGCCAGCCGCACCCGCCACGAGCTGCTCGACTTCGCCCGCGCGGTCAAGCACCAGCTCAGCGACATCGCCTCGGTCGAGGATGTGTTCAGCCCGGCGGGCCTGCTGGTCAGCATGCGCCGCGATCGGTTCACCCAGCTCGCCTCGCCGACACTCGCCCGCACCATGGCCTGCTGCCAGCATCTGCTGGAGGCCGGCGGGTACGGGCCGGAGAAGCTCGGCGGGGTGCTGTCGGTGGGCGGCAGCGCGCATATCCCGGTGGTCACCGACATTCTCACCGGGCGGCTCGGGGTCGGCACCGCGTGGTCGACCACCCAGATCTACACCCCGGTCGATCCGGAACTCGCCGTGGTGCTCGGCGCGGCGGCGTGGGCGTCGTCGGTGTCGACCCGGCGGACCACGGCGGCGCGGCCGAACCCGGTGCTCGTCCCGGCCCGGTGGGATATCCCCGGTGCCCGGGCGACGATGGTGCGCTGGCTGGTCGAACCCGGCGAGCGCTACGACGCCGGCGCCGTGCTCGCCCGGGTCCGGCTGACCGACGGTTCCCTGTTCGACCTGGCGATGGACGCCCCCGGCAGCCTCCTGCACACCCACGCCGAACCCGGCACGCCGGTGCGCGACGCCGACTGGCTGGCCACCACACTCCCGTCCGGCCCGGCCCCGCTGCTCGGTGCCACCGGTGCCGGTGGCGGGGCGGATCTGCGCGGTTTCGAACGCAGCACCCGTCCGTCCCATCAGGTGGAGGTCACCGCCCGCGCGACACTGAAGGGCCACGAGCGCGACGTCACCTCGGCCGCGTTCTCCCCCGACGGCCACTGGCTCGCCACCACCAGCAAGGACGGCACCCGGCTGTGGGATGTCGCCACCGGCCGCACCGCCCTCACGCTCAGCGGCCGCAAGAGCATCCTCATCCACGACTGCGCGTTCTCCCCCGACGGCCGGCTGCTCGCCACCACCGGCAGTGACAAGACAGCCCGTGTGTGGGATGTCGCCACCGGCCGCCAGGCGGTGACGCTGACCGGCCACCGCGGCCCCGTCTACGGCTGCGCGTTCTCCCCCGACGGCAGCCTCGTCGCGACCACCGGCACCGACCGCACCGTCCGGCTGTGGGGGGCGGTGTCCGGCAAGAACATCGCCACCCTCGACGGTCACCGTGGCACCGTCTACGGCTGCGCGTTCTCCCCCGACGGGCGTCTGCTGGTCAGCGCCGGCGCCGAATCCACCCTGCTGTGGGACGTCTCCGTCGGCGAGATCATCATGAGCCTGCCCGGCCACACCAACTTCACCGGTGGCTGCGCCTTCTCCCCCGACGGCGCCCTGCTCGCGACCGCCGGTAACGAGGGCACCCGGCTGACCGACACGTCCAACGGCTCCACCGTCGCCACCCTGCCCGGCTCGGCGCAGAGCTGCGCCTTCTCCCCCGACGGCAAGCTGCTGGCCACCGCCAGCACCGACGACACCGCCCTGTTGTGGGATGTCGCCACCGGCTCCGCGGTCGCCACCCTCGCCGGCCACTCCAGCACCGTCATAAGCTGCGCCTTCGCGCCGTTCGGTCTGCTGCTCGCCACCACCAGCACCGACATGACCGCCCGCCTGTGGGACATCATCTACCGTCCCTGACAGCCAGGCGGCCAGGCCGGTCAGCGCGGCTCAGCGCGGCTCAGCGCGGGAGTTCACGGGCGAACAACGCGGTGATCTTCTGCCAGTGCAGCTCGGCGGCGGCCGGGTCGTAGGGGGCGGTGTGGTCGGGGACGGCGAACCCGTGGGCGGCGTCGTAACGATCGAGCTCGTAGCGGACACCGGCCTTGTCCAGCACCGTGGTCAGCAGCTCCTGCTGCTCGAGGGTGCAGTGCGGGTCGTCGGTGGCGACGCCGAAGTAGAGCGCCCCCTGGATCTGGTCGGCGTTGAGATGCGGGCTGTTCGGCGCGTCGGTGGCGATGCTCCCGCCGTGGATCGACGCGGCGACCGCGACCCGCCGCGGCACCGCCCCGGCGAAGGTGAACGCCAGGTTGCCGCCCCGGCAGTACCCCACCGCGCCAACCCGGTCCGCCCGCACATCGCCGCGCGCGGCCAGGGCGTCGAGCAGCAGCGCGGTGTCCCGCGCGACCAGCGCGCCATCGGCACCCGCCAACGCGGCCATGATCCGCGTCCGCGCGTCCGGGTCGGCGAACGTGCTGTTCAGATCGAACGAGACCTTGCCCTGCCGGTAGTAGTAGTTCACCACCGCCACCGCGTATCCCTCGTCGGCCAGCCGCTGGGCCATCTGGTGCATGGTTTCCCGGACCCCACCGGCGTCCGGGTAGAAGACCACCACCGGCAGCGGGGACGCGCTGGCCGCCGCGCCGTCCGGGGTGTGCAGGTAGGCGTCCAGCACGCCGTCGGGGGTCTGGACGTCAAGCTCGGTGACTGGCACGTTGCTTACCTCTCGCTGCCATGTCCCACGACATTCAGCGGGACGTTATGTGACGGGAGCACGTGTCCCCCGTCGTCCGCCATCG
>NZ_CADCWS010000269.1 GCF_902806475.1 Candidatus Frankia nodulisporulans | reverse complement strand
GGCCTGACCGCAGAGGGGCCGGCGGCGTTCGCGGCAGGCTGCGAGGGCGAGGACCGCGACTGGCTGCTTGCGCTGACCCGGGCGGCCAGCCGACAGATGCTCGCGATCAGTACGACGGCCGCCGACGGTGGCCGGGGAAATTTCGAGGACGGGTTCTGGAAGACCGAACTCGGCCGGGATTACCTCAATGCCCAGCGCGCGGCGGTCGAACGCGGGGTCGCCGTCCGGCGGATCTTCATCCTGACCAATCCGGATGTGCTCACCAGCCCTGATTTCGTCCGGACCTGCGAGAAGCAGGCGAGCGCCGGGGTGGAGGTGCGCACGAACGAGGTGTATGAACTGCCCCCATCCTCCCGATACGACGACTGGACGGCCCTGTTCAAGGACTTCATCCTTTTCGATGACGATGTGAGCTACGAGGTGGAGCTGGAGGGGGTTCCCCCCACAGTGAGCATCGCGCGGACGAACCTTCGATATCATCGGGACACGCTCCGGGATCGTCGGGACAGGTTCGACGCGATCTGGGAGGCCAGCACGCCGTTCCCGGCCCCGCCCACGCCTCCGCCCGAAGCGGAGTGACGGTCCCGGCGACCGGGGCGCATGACGAAACGGGTCACACCGGTGGACGCGGTCTACATGGAGTCCTCAGCGCTCGCACGGACCAGCGAGGTGCCTCTGGCCCAGGTATCGGTCGAGCTTGGCCATCTGTACCTGGAGGATCTTCATACCGTCGATCTTGACCATTTTTTTGCCCGAATCGCTCCCTGGGTCGACGAAGCCCGGATTCAGGCCGTGGCATGCCTGCCCGCCGGCCGCCGTCCGCGGGTAAGCACCTGTCTGCTGCTGGACGACTACTCCAGTCCCACCGATCCCCAGGCCCGCCCGGCCCCGCCACCGACCACGGCGATCCCACAGCTGCTGGCCGCCGCCGAGCGGGCGGGTACCCGGCTGGACTACCTGGCGCGCGAGTCGGCCTTCGTACAGGGCCCAGCCGCCTGCTCGCTCGCTGAGCTCGTCGAGGGTTTGCTGGTAGCGGACCCGCCGTTCGGCGCCAACGGTTCGCGGCCCCCGGTCACTCAGACCGGCTGGTTGACCAACGGCCAGCGTTCGCCGTCCACCGAGGCACGGCAGGCGATGGGGCAGCGGGCACGCTGGGCCCCACCGACCGAAAACGGTCGCCACCCGCACTCGATCTTCCATGACGTGGAGCTGTGGAGCAGCCCGGCCGGTGACGACACCCGGATCTGGTCCTGTGCCTACCTGGCCGCCGTGTGGCAGCTTGTCCGCCTTGGCATGCTGCGCCGTGACGGCGGGAATGCCGTCGCGGCCGAGCTCGTCGACCCGGCTGAGCTGCCCGACAGCTGGTCGGCGCTGCCCGCCGTCGCACAGGTCACCCGCACCGCGGCGCCATTGTGCGCCTATCGCACCCTTTCAGTGCTGAACAGCCGGTTTCTGCCGGTCGAGGCCGCGGTGCGCACGATCCTCTGCCAGGTCGCGGCTGACCCCGTCACCGCCCGACAGGCGGTGCGGCGAGCCGCCGCCGAGGGGATCGACGTGCCGCTGGAGCTCATCAACCGGATTTCCTACGTTCTGCTCAGCCCTTGACCGGCAACAGCGCACCCGGGCCGCGACCCACTCTGCTGCTCGTGGAAGCCCGCACCACGCTGCTGCGCCACTCGCACGCGGTCAACCCGGACATGGCTCGGGAGATTCTCGCGTTCACACCGGCCGCCAGCGTACGGACAACCTCCCGGCCACTGGCTCGCGCGGTGTCCCCGGACACCGTCGAAGGGGTGTATTGCCGGCTGCCTTCCGCCGCCGGGCGACGCACGGAAGGTATCGGCACAGTGACAAGCCGTGGAGTGCTCATAGGCGGACGTATCGCGCTGGCCTCGAGCCGCACATTGATCGCCGCCGGTCGTCCCGGCATCCACGCCCGGCGGCGGGGATGGTTCACCCACCTGGCCAACCCCGGCATCCTGGAGCAGATCGGCCGAGCGGACGATGACGACCTCGCCCGCGGGTTCACCGGCCCCTCGCGCCCAGGCGTGCTGGATCTTGCGGCGATTGCGAGCCGACAGCTGGATCGGGTACAGGCCGCGACCACGCTCAACGGCACCATCCCGCTGCGCACCGCGCGCACTCGGTTTCGCTTCGCCGTTCACGATGCCGGGCCGAACGGCCCCGCGCCGTCGCCCTCCTTCACCATCGACGACGCCGGGGTGCGGACGCTGGTCGTGCACGCCGCGCTGGACGCGGCCGAACAACTGGCGACTCTCTGCGAGGATATTGCCGCGCACGACTGGTTACTGACCATCATGCAACGACTTGTGGACGGACTGGACGAACCACCGGTGCGGGCCGGCCGCATCGAACGGATCGCGCCGGCCGTCGAACAGCTTCTGCATCTGTGGATGCCGGGGGCGCACACCGAGCCGGAGCTTTCGTGGGTGTGGGCGGCGTTGGAGGGGCGGCCGGGGTTCTCCCGACAGTGGGCCAGCATCGTCGCCCGCATCCGCAATGAGCTGGATCTTTCCATCCTGCGTGCACTGTCGGACGGCGCGACACCGCCGCCCACGACGGGCCTGCGTCGCGGGCTATGACGCTTATCACTTCATCGACTCGACCGTTCATGGGCAGGGGGAGCGGGAACTGTCCCTGACGGACGAGGAGCCTGCCTGTGCGTGAGAGCGCCGCGCCCGATTTTTCGTTTTCCGATATGCAGTCCACGATTGCCGTGCTCACCGTGGTGGCCGGTGCGGTGATCGTCGCGCTGGCCGCCTCGGTGCTGCTGCACCGGGTGGCCGGACGAATCGGCCAGCATTCCGCGATCGTCGCCGACCTCGCCCACCGCGGCCGCCGACCGATCCGACTCACCCTGGTCCTGATCGCGATCCAGATCAGTCTGGGCACCACCCATGAACAGGACTGGACCGCCTCATCGGCACGCCTGTGCGGCGTTCTGCTGATCGCCGCCTTCGCCTGGTGCGTGACGGTCCTCGCGTTCGTGTTCGAGGAACTGGCGCTGCTGCGCTATCGGGTGGACGTCGTCGACAACCGCCACGCCCGCCGCGTACGCACCCAGGTCAGCCTGCTGCGCCGGATCACGGTCGCGGTCATCTCGGTCATCGCCGCCGCGTCGATCCTCATGACGATCCCGAGTGTGCGGGTCGCCGGGGCCAGTATCTTCGCCAGCGCCGGAGTCGTCGGCATCGTCGCGGGCCTGGCCGCCCAGACATCGCTGGCCAATGTCTTCGCCGGCCTGCAGATCGCCTTCACCGACGCGATGCGCGTCGATGACGTGGTGGTCGTCGAGGAGGAATGGGGCCGCATCGAGGAGATCACCCTGACCTACGTGGTCGTGCACATCTGGGACGACCGCCGGATGATCCTTCCCTCCACTTACTTCACCACCACCCCGTTCCAGAACTGGACCCGCAAGGAATCCGCTGTGCTCGGTGCCGTCGAACTCGATCTCGACTGGGAGGTCCCGATCGAGGAGATGCGCGCGGAGATGCACCGGGTTCTCGAGGCGAACGAACTGTGGGACCGACGGGTGTGTGTTCTGCAGGTGACCGACGCCATCGGTGACCACATTCGCATTCGGGTGCTGGTGAGCGGCAAGGACGGCCCCACCACCTTCGACCTGCGCTGCCACGTGCGGGAAGCCCTCGTCCTGTGGCTGCAGCGCAACCACCCGGGCGCCCTGCCGCGCACCCGCGTCGAGTTCGGCCGCCCCGGTCAGGATGTCGGTTCGGCCGTCTTCGGGCAGCGTGATTCCGACCCGACCGAGTTCGACCCGACCGAGTTCGACCCGGGAACCTCCGCCCGTACGCCAGGTCAACGATCCGGTGCCGACGCACGGCGCGATGGGAGTGGCCGGTATGCCGGCGCCACTGGGATCGCTGGTACCGACCACAACCATGACGGCCACAACGGTGCGCGTCGCGGCAGTGCGATCGGCACCCTCCTGCGCAAGCAGGATCGCCACGACGGCTCCGACAACGCCGAGGCCGAGGCCGAGCGGGGTGGGCCGGCGTCCTCATCCCCGTCGTCGACGCAGCACTCCCACAGCGACATATCGTCTGATGCCTCGCTGTTCTCGGGTGACAACCCCGATGCGGCCAGGCGCGCCCGCGACTTCAGTGAGGCCCCGTCCGATCCGGACGATGACTCCTTCCCCACGAACGATCGCTCCCACTGACGCGGAATCCCTCCAGAAGCTGGCCATCCGTACACGGATGGCCAGCTTGACCGCGTGCCGCCGCAGACCAGTGCTGGCGGTGCCATCTCCGCTGGCCATCCTGCCCGCAGCACCAGCGGCGAGTCCGGACATGACTGACGGCGGCCGCGGGAGCCACCGGGGAGAACCATGTCTGGTTCTTACCGGGGGCGCCCCGCGACCGCCGTCAGAGGTGCTCGGCAGTCCCGGAGATCACCTGTCGGTGCCGCCGTGACCGATACCCGCTCGGTTACCGACGGGCGTAGCGCCGGCTGCGACCGGTGCCCACGTTCCGCCAGATCAGCAGCACGAGGATGGCACCGATGATCGAGCCGATGATGCCGGACGGCTGCAGGGCACCCTCGCCCAGGTCCTTGCCGAACAGGACGTAACCGAGAAAGCCGCCGACGAAGGAACCGATGATGCCGACAACAATGGTGCCGAGAATGCCAATGGGGTCGGGCCCGGGAAGAACCACTCGCGCAACCGCGCCAGCGACCAGACCGAGCAGAATCATGACGACAACGAATGTGACCATTTTATTCTCCCTGCCGAGGTGACTGGTTCATTCGTTCCCGTCGACCTGGGTGACAAACACGGTATTTCAATTTTCTTCCCAGACGTCGTGACACGTCCCGGTGCGGGAGTCAGCTGGCCTTGCGACGGCGGCGGCGACGGCGTCCGGCCAGGGCGAGCAGGACGATGCCGGCCACCACGCCACCGGCGGCCCGCGGGTTGCCGCGGGCGCGCTGGCCGGCGGAGCGGGCGGCCTTTCCGCTGGTGGCGAAGGCCTTCTCCGCCGCGGCGCTGGCCTGCGGGTGCTGGGCGAGCCGTTCGAGGGCGGTGCCGAGTGCGCGGTCGCGGGCGTCGATGGAACGGGCGGTCGCGGCGGCCAGCTTCGGGTTGTCGGCGGCCTTGTCCCGCACGGTGCCGGCGACCTTGCCCGCGGCCTCGCGGGTACGTCCGGCGGCGGCACCCAGTTGCGGCGCCAACGTCTGCGCGGCCCCGGTCACCCGCTGACGCACCTCGGCGGCACCGGAGGCGACCCGCTCGCGGGCACCCTCCTCACCCGAGGACTCCGCCCCGGCATCACTCGCGGTCGGCTCGTCCGCATCCGGTTCGTCGGTGTAGTCCGACGCGGAGCGGCCGGGGGTGGACGG
>NZ_CADCWS010000268.1 GCF_902806475.1 Candidatus Frankia nodulisporulans | reverse complement strand
TTAACCTACGGCCATTGGACCAGGACCAGTCAACCGGTCGACCGGCCCTCCGCTGGGATTCGGGCCGTTCAGCGCATGATGCCGGTGTGGCCCAGGGAATAGCGGCCCGGCTGCGGCCAGACGGTCAGCCCGTGCGGCTCATGGCCGACCGGAATCCTGGTCAGCAGCCGGCCGGCGGACGGATCGGAACCGCCGGTGCCACCGGTGTCGAAGACGTAGACCTCGTTGCTACGCCGACCGGACAGCCACAACCGGGTGCCGTCCGCGTTCACGTTGCCCATGTCCGGTGTGCCACCGCCGGGAATCGGCCAGTTCGCCACGACCGCCCGGGTGGCGAACGAGATGACCGAGACCGAACCATTCTGGCCGGCATGTGGGAACGGCACGCTCATGCTTTCCATCTGGCCGCCGCGATTGGCCACGTACAGGAAACGCCCGTCCCGGCTCGGATAGAGCCCGTGGGTCTCCGGTCCGGTGTGCACAAATCCGATCTTGGTGAACGTGTCGCCGTCGATCAGGTGGACTCCGTCGGCGTTCATGTCGGCGACATACCAGACCCGGCCCGCCGGGTCGATCTTGATGTCCTGCGGCGCGGCCTGGCGGCCCAGATCCAGATAGCCCACGACCGTCTGGTGGACGAGGTCCACCTTGACGAGCCGTCCGGCGAACTCGCAGGTGGCGATGGCGTAGCTGCCGTCCGGGGCGAAGTCGACATGGTTGACACCCGCGCATTCGGTGCCGACGTCGAGGCTGTGGCGCAGTTCCATGGTGTGTGGGTCGCGGAAGTCGATGTCATGGTTGGCCTCGGCGATGACCATCGCGTACCTGCCGTCGGGCGTGAAGTACAGGTTGTACGGGTCCGCGACCGGGACCGCCGGGCCGGCGAGCCGCCCGGTGCTCGGGTCGATCGGTGACAGGCTGTTGCCGGCGTTGTTGTTCACCCACAGGGTGCGCAGGTCCCAGGACGGTACGACGTGCTGCGGTTGCCGTCCGGTGGCGAAGGTGTCGATGATCTTCATCGTCTTCTGGTCGATGACGCTGACGGTGCCGTCGGCCAGGTTCGGAACGTAGACGTACGCCGGATCATTGCGGACGACCGGGCTGAGCATCCCGGCCCGCGCGTGCGCGTAGACGTCGACCCCACCCGCGCCACCCGCCGCCGCCGTCACCGCCGCCGCGCCCCCCGCGGGGGCGCTCGCCGCCGGGGTGCCGGCCGGGTCGCCATGATGATCGTGCGGGTGGGCGCTGGTGGACGACGCCACCGCACTCGGCTCGTGATCGTTTCCGGTGGCGACGTAGATTACCCCTGCGGCGATCAGCAGAACCGCGATGATCGCGGCGCCCAACACGCGCTGCCGGGGCTGCCTGGCCGACCGGTGGGAGTGGGGCGAATCCTTGGCTGGCACGGCGACAGACTAGCCATGGGTCATCGCTCGGATGCTAGCGGCACCCGGGTGAGTGAGGGGAATCTGCGACGTTGTGGTCGCCGGCTCACTGTGGTCCGTCGTGTCGCGTTGGGTGGTGCCGTCGATCGGTGCCAGGTGAGGGGGGCTTTCAGTGACATCGCAGCGGTTCACCGTGCCGGATATGGAAGGAAACGGCCCATCCCGGCGTCGACTGCTGGCCGCTGGCTCCGCGGTGGCGGCCGCCGCGGGGCTCGCCGCCTGCTCCGGTTCGGCCTCGCCCGCCGGCTCGGCCGGTGCGGCCGGCGCCGGTTCCACGCCGCGACCGCTACGCGCGCCGGCCACAGCCACAGCGCCGGCCACTCCCGGGAGCGTCGCCGCGTCCGCACCACCGCCTGGCCCGGATCTGGTGCCGGGTGGTCCGGCCACGGCGGTCGCGAACGGTCCGCGTGACCGTCCACGGGTGGCGCTCACCTTTCACCTCGGCCCGCACGAGACCGGCCAGGACCCGGTGCTCGCCCGCCAGTTGCTCGGCGAGGCCGCGGACCTCGGCGTGCCGATCACCGTGTTCGCTGTCGGCCAGTGGTTGGACGCGCACCAGGACCTCATCCCGCCGATCCTCGCCGCCGGCAACGAGGTGGCCAACCACACCTACACCCATCCGACCCTGACCGCTCTGCCCGCAGGCCAGGTCGCGGCCGAGATCGCCGGCTGCCGGGACGTCCTCGCCCGGCTGACACCGACCCAGGGCCGGTACTTCCGCCCGTCCGGCACCAGCACGGCCAGCCCGCTGATCCTCACCGAGGCCGGTGCCGCCGGCTACCGCACGGTGGTCGACTTCGACGTCGACCCGCTGGACTACACCTCACCCGGTGCCGACGCGGTGGTCGCCCGGGTCCGCGCCGGCCTGCGGCCAGGTTCCATCGTGAGCCTGCACTTCGGTTACCCCGGCACGGTCGCAGCCTTCCCCCGGATCGCGACCCTCCTGCGCACCGCCGGCCTCACCCCGGTCACCGTCCACGACCTGCTGACCACCTGACGTCCCAGGAGGGGTGCTCGGCGTCAGGTGGCCCTGCTCGACGCGGGCGCGCAGGCCGCGGCGGTCCGGTTTGCCGCTGGGAAGGGAAGGCACCTCGTCCGCGGTGGCGACGATCCAGCGGGTCGGGACCTTGTAGCTGGAAAGCAGCCCCCGGGCCCGTCCGGCGAGGGACCGGGTGTCCAGCGGGACGCCCGCGTCAGTGGCGGCGGCCGGGGCGGCCGGGGCGAGGACGATGCAGACCTCCTCGCCGCGGGTCGGATGTGCGACGCCGGTGACGACGCAGTGCGCGACCTCGGGGAACTCCTCGAGGACGGCCTCGATCTCCCGTGGCGACACGTTCGCCCCGGCCACCTTGATCATCTCGCTGTCGCGGCCGACGTAGAACAGCCGGGGGTCGCCGGCGCGGCGGTAGACACGGTCGCCGGTGTGGTACCAGCCGTCGGCGTCGAAGACATCGGACCGTTCCCGCTTGTTGTAACCGGCCATCGACCCCGGGCCGCGGATGAGCAGTTCACCGATGGTCCCCTCGGGCACCGGCTGGCCGGCGGCGTCGATGATCGCCGTCTCGGTGTACGCGAAGCTGCCGGCGGACTCGGTGAGACTGCGGTGGATCGGAGGCCGTCCGGGACACCGGTCATCGCCAGGTCCACCGGGCCGTCGTACAGCATCGGGGCATGGCTCAGGTCGCGGTCGGGGAAGCTTGGGTGCAGCCGTAGCGCCTGGGTGAACGCCGGCCAGCCGACGACGCCGTTCGCCCGCTCCCGCTCGGCGAGTTCCAGCGCGGGCCCCGCGTCCAGCTTCGCCTGGACCAGCAGGGTGACGGGTTCGTGCAGCGCGCCGGTCGCCGCGAGGATGCCGCCGATCCAGAAGAACGGCATGGCGCACAGCACCCGCGGCGCCCGCTCGACCCCGGTGAGACCGCGGATGACCATGGCCCAGGTGGACGTCTGCCGGACCAGCGTGCCCTGCGTGTGCAGCACGCCCTTGGGCTCGGCCGTCGACCCCGACGTGTGAATCATGATGGCGAGGTCGGCCGGACTCACCTCGTCCTCCACCGCGGCCAGCGTCTCGGCCCGCACCATCGGAGCCCTCGTCCCCGCCTCCGCGTCCGTCCCCGCCTCCCACCGCGTAGCCCAGCTGGGCCATGTGGCCGAGGCGGGAGACATGGCCGGGGTGGGAGACGCGGTCGAGGTGGGAGATGTGGCTGAGGCGGCCTGCTCGACGGCGTCCGGCGGTTCGGTCAGGATCACGCGACGCAGGTACGGTGCCGACGCCAGTTCGAGACGGCCCGCCGGCTGCCCCGCTGGTGCGGCGAGGTCCGTGAAGGCGGCCTCGAAGCGTTCGGCGACGTCGATGCGCAGCACCATCCGCGGCGCGACCAGCACCGCGACGTCCGCCAGCCGCACGATGCGGGCGATCTCGGCCGGTGCCAGCAGCGTGCTGAGCGGGACGGCGATCGCCCCGATCCGGCTCACCGCGAGCCACCACAGCGCCCATTCGGGTCCGCTCGGGAAGAACAGCCCGACCCGGGTGCCCTTCCCGACACCGTCATGGAGCAGCCGGCGGGCGACGACAGCTGACCGCCGCTCCGCCTCGGCGACGGTCAGCCGCTCGGTCAGGGTCACCACATAGTCGGACGCGCCGAACTCCCGCGCCGCCCGCCTCAGCACCTCGCCGACGGTCAGCCCGACCGGGGCATCCTGCGCGGATGTCATCGTCATCGTCTCCTCCGAACGCAACGGTGCGCGGCGTGGCCGGACCAGCGACCCTCCTGTGATCTACCGTGTCCGGCCCGGACACGCCACCTCCGCCGTCGCCGGTGGTGGGAGGGGAACAGCGGCGGGGCGGTGTGGATTGAAGCAGGGGTGACCGTGTCTCCGCGTCCCACCACCACCGCCGCCACCGCAGTGCCGTCGCCCCGTGCGGATCAGTCCGATCTGCTGGACGGGGCCGAGGTGGCGCCACTGTTCACCCCGTTCACGCTTGCCGGGGTGGAACTCGCCAACCGGTTCGTGATAGCGCCGATGACCCGCCAGGCCTCACCGGGTGGTGTGCCCGGCGACGACGTCGCCGCCTACTACGCCCGACGGGCCGCGCACGCCGGGCTGATCGTCACCGAGGGCACCTACGTCGATCATCTCTCGTCCGGTTCCAGTGACCGGGTGCCGCGTTTCCACGGCGAGGACGCGCTCGCCGGGTGGCGGCGGGTGGTCGAGGCGGTGCACGGGGCCGGCGGGCGGATCGTGCCGCAGCTGTGGCATCTGGGCGCGGCCCGGGAGCCGGGGGCGCCGCCGCGGCCGCAGGCACCGGTTCTCAGCCCGTCAGGGGTGCGCGCCGATGGCACGACGATCGGCACGCCCGCGACCATCGCCGACCTCGACGCGGTGGTGACCTCCTTCGCCCGCGCCGCGGCGGACGCCCGGGCCGTCGGGTTCGACGGTGTCGAGGTGCACGGGGCCCACGGCTATCTGCTCGACCAGTTCTTCTGGTCGCGCACCAACCGGCGCACCGACGGTTACGGCACGGGCCTGGCCGGTCGGGCCCGGCTCGGCGCCGAGGTGGTCGCGGCGATCCGCGCGGCGGTGGGCCCCGACTTCCCGGTGATCTACCGTTTCTCCCAGTGGAAGGGCGGGGCCTTCGACGCCCAGGTCGCCGACTCGCCGGCCGACCTCGAAGGGCTGCTCGCCCCGATCGTCGAGGCCGGCGCCAGCGCGCTGCACGTGTCCACCCGCCGCTACTGGCTGCCCGCCTTCGACGACTCGCCTCGCACACTCGCCGGTTGGACGAAGCACCTCACCGCGCTGCCGACCATCACGATCGGTTCCGTCGGGGTCGCCACGGCGTTCGGCGGTGACGGCGAGGTATCCGCGCCGCTGCGCCTCGGGCCGCTGGTGGACCTGTTCGAGCGGGGCGAGTTCGACCTGGTCGGCCTCGGCCGGGTGCTGCTGTCCGACCCGGCGTGGCCGACCAAGGTCCGCACCGGC
>NZ_CADCWS010000267.1 GCF_902806475.1 Candidatus Frankia nodulisporulans | reverse complement strand
ACTTCCGATGACCAACCATCCCTCAAACCTCCAAGGGATCATTTAACCTACGGCCATTGCGCCTTTGCTTATCCCCCGTCTCTACCACGGTGAACCCGCACCGATCCACCACGCAGGCTGTCTGACGGCTGGGCAGGATCGGTATACGCAGGGAAGCCCCGCCCAGGACTTCGAACGGCCGGGCCCGAGGATCACACCCTCGAGGAGATCGACGTCGGAGCGGGGCTGCCCGTACCCGGCGTTCCTGCGCCGCCGGGCACCCTGGCTCAGGCGGGCTGCAGCCCGGCGGGCGACGGCGCGTCAGCGGCCAGCGGTCGCGGGGTCACGGTGATGGTGGGAATGGTGGCGCTTGCTCCGCAGCGCAGGACGGACTCGATGACGGGAACGAAGTCCTCGACATCCATCAGGCAGTCCGACATGAGCGCCCTGGCCGTCCAGAGCGGGTAGTACTCGGCCGCGAGCTGCGGGTCCCAGTCGGCCGTGAGCTGGGAGGTCCCGATGCCCTCTCCCCCGGCGCAGTCACCCACGGTCACCTGGGTGAAGCCGACGTCGCGGTGCTCGGCACGCCAGGCAGCGACCAGCTTGTCGAGCGCGGCCTTCGTGACGGTGTAGGAGGCAAGGCCCGGCCAGGGTGCGCCGACCGATGCGCTCACCGACGAGAAATAGGCCACCGTGCCGTGGCTTTCCCGCAGCGCCGGCAGTGCCGCCGCGGTGAAGACGGACGCCCCGATCACGTTGGTGGCGAAAGCATGGGCCCAGGTCTGCGCGTCGAGTTCCGCGATGGGCTGCAGGATGCCGATGCCAGCGGAGTACACGACCGCGTCGATCCCACCGAGAGTTCGTAACGACTCTTCGACGGCCTGACGGCAGGACGCCTCGTCCGTGACGTCACAGACGACGGGGAATGCTCCCGACCCCGCCTCGGCAGCCGCCTCGACGACGAGTTTCTCCCGGCGGGCGAGTAGAGCGACCTGGTGCCCGCGCTTCGCGAAATCAATACCGAGACAGCGACCGAGACCGGTCGATGCACCCACGACCACGACCCGCATCGGGTCACCGCCGGCCTTGGTCACCGGAGCACCTGTGGAAATCATGTTATGCGCGTCCTCTCGCCAGAAAGCTGGATAAACAATCCGACGGCAGTGGACGGGCGAACCGACCGACGCGTGCCGGTGGCCGGCCACGCAACGGGCTGGGCATCATCCGCGCACCTCTGGTCCTGGTCGTTCCGGCCGCATCCCGTCGCGAGTCGAGCTGAAGTCGACATCGAATTTGACGCTAGCAGGTCACCGACTCCGGGCCCAGGCTTGCCATTCGCCTGGCATGCGCGAATACCCCCACTTGTCCGATGGCCGGCCACCCGCAAGGGTGGAGGCCGCACTGGTCGGTGCTCGCCGGGCAGACGGTGCTCGCCGGGCAGACGGTGCAGGGCGACAAGGACGGGGAGAGTCTGATGGTCGGGCAGGTGCTGCGGTACGGGCGGTTGTGTTCGCTGGTCTACCAGCTGGACAAGCCGATCGGCAGCTCGTTCGGCGACGTCGAGTTCTACCGGGAGCGGCTCGCCGGCACCACCGGTGAGATCCTCGAGCCGGCGGTGGGCACCGGGCAGATCCTCGTCCCGCTGCTGCGCAGCGGGCTACGGGTACGTGGTTAGGCGCTGTTGCATCGGCGAAGTCCGCCATCGTGCGGCTGCCGATCAGTCATGATCGGATCATGCGTCGACGTCATGTCCGTCCACCGGCTCCGACGTCGGAGTTCGCCGGGTTCCGCTTCCCGCCCGAGGTGATCGTTCTGGCGGTGCGGTGGTACCTACGGTTCGCGCTGTCCTACCGGGATGTCGAGGAGCTCCTCGCCGAGCGGGGCATCGAGATTGATCACGTCACGGTGTACCGGTGGGTGCAGCGCTTCACACCCCTCTTGGTCGACGCGGCCCGGTCGTGCCGGCACCGGCCCGACGACAGATGGTTCATCGACGAGACCTACGTCAAGGTCTCCGGCCGCTGGACCTACCTCTACCGGGCGGTCGACCAGCACGGCCAGGTCATCGACGTCCTGGCCAGCGCACGGCGCGACCAGGCCGCCACCCGGCGATTCTTCGTTCGAGCGTTGACGCATGGGCGCCGCCCGGTCGAGGTCACCACCGACAAGGCCCCGGTCTACCCGCGGATCCTCGACGAGCTGCTCCCCGAGGCCTGGCACGTCGACGCCGCCCGGGAGAACAACCGAATCGAAGCCGACCACAGCCGGTTGAAAGCACGGCTGCGGCCGATGCGCGGACTGAAACGTCTCCGCTCCGTTCAGACCGTCAGCGCCGGACACGCCCTCGTGCAGAACATCCGCCGCGGCCACTACGAGCTCGCCGCCGACACCGACCCACAGCTCCGGCTGGCCGCCGCGTTCACCGAACTCGCCGCAGCCGTCTGACCACCGATCATCGAGGCCGCTGGCATGCCCAGCTGCCCCAGAACGCAACAGCGCCGGGCCACTCACGCCGTGCCGTCGAGTGTGACGGCCGCCAGGTCCAGGGAGTTGAGTCGATCGGGGTCGACGATGGCGTAGATCTCGGCGATCCGTTCGTCGGTCACGGTGAAGCCCATCAGCGAGATCGGCTGGTCGTCGAGGGTGATGACCACTCCCGCAGCGCCGTTGACCAGTGCCGGGCGCACCGCCGCCGAGGGCTGGGCAAACATGAGCGCCCTGCGGGCGACGGCCGATGCCCCGCGGACCACCGCCGTGGCCTGCGGCCGGCCGACTCCGCCGTCGGCGCGCAGGATGATGTCGGGATCCAGCAGCTCGACGAGGGCGTCGAAGTCGCCGCCGCGGGCGGCGGCGAAGAAGGCGTCGACGACCCGGCGCTGGACGGTGTGGTCGACGTCCGGGGTCGATGTGCCCAGCTCCCGCACCCGGCGGCGGGCCCGGCTGGCCAGCTGCCGCGCCGCGGTCGGGGTGCGGTCGACCATCGGCGCGATCTCGTCAAACGGCAGGCCGAACATGTCGTGCAGCACGAAGGTGAGCCGCTCGGCGGGCGTCAGGGTGTCGAGGATGATGATCAGGGCGAGTCCGACCGACTCCGCGAGCAGCGCCTCCTGTTCGGGCTGTTCGGGTTGCTGGGGGCCACCGACCGGGTCCGGGGCGACAATCGGGTCGGGGACGTACACCCCGATCGGATCCTCGGTCCGCACCCGGCGGGCCCGCAGCATGTTCAGGCAGATCCGGGCAACGACGGTGGTGAGCCAGCCGCTCAGGTTCTCGATCTCACCGGCCCCGGGCCGGTTCAGCCGCAGCCAGGCGTCCTGTACCGCGTCATCGGCCTCGTGCAGGGAGCCCAGCATGCGGTAGGCGACGGCGCGAAGGTGCCCGCGGTGTTCCTCGAACCGCGCGGCGAGCCACTCTGCATCTTCCACCGGTCACACTCCTCCCTCGGTCGACGCGTGTCATAGCCATGACCGACGACAGTCGGCCCGTGTGACAGGGAAGGTTGAGCAGATGTCGGCGATGCTACTGAGAACCAAGGTGAAGCCTGAGAAGGTCTTCGAGTTCGCGCTGACCGAACTCGAAGCCTCCCGCCGAACTGGCCGTAACGACGCCCCGTTCGTAGGGATCGCCGGTGGACGCGTCCACCGGCGCGTCCGCGAAAGTCTGCTCCGCGGCCACGAGTGCGAGCCGGGTCATGTGATCCGTCTGCGGCAGCAGCCGGCTGGGCAGATGCGCGGCGGCGTCGAAGCCGGCGACCTCACCCGCCAGCCGGCTGGGGTAACCGGCCGGGTCGAAGCGGGTGAGCGGCCGGATCCCAGACACTCCCGCGCGGGTCGCCGCCCAGAACTCCTCGGTGCCGAGACCGTTGGGCGCGGCGACGCCGATCCCGGTGATCACCGGGTTGCCGGTCATCGCGCGGCCCCGTTCGCCTGCCGGAGCACCATGGCGCTCTGGAAACCACCGAAACCGCTGCCCACGGTAAGAACCGTGTCCGTGCGCCACACCCGCGCGACCCGCGGGACGTAGTCCAGGTCGCACTCCGGGTCGGGCGTGTCGAGGTTGGCGGTGGGCGGGACCACGTTGTGCCGCATCGCCAGCAGGGACGCCGCGATCTCCAGCGAACCGATCGCGCCGAGCGAGTGACCGATCATCGAGCTGACCGGGACCCGGTAGGCGTGCTCCCCGAGCCCGAGCTTGAACGCGGCCGTCTCGTGCCGGTCGTTCTGCCTCGTCCCGGACCCGTGGGCGTTGACGTAGTCGACGGTGGACGGATCCACCTCCGCCTCCGCCAACGCGACGCGGATGGCCTGCGCGAGCTCCACGCCGTCGGCGCGCAGCCCGGTCATGTGGAAGGCATTGCAGTGCGAACCGAACCCGGCGATCTCGCCGTAGCCACAGAAGGTCAGGCTGGCGCCGGGCAGTCTGCTGCCACCATTCTCGGTGAGACCGTGATCGTCCCCTGCCATCACCATCAGGCGATCGATGAACTCGGGGCGGGTCTGCGGGCCACCGGGCACGCTGATGACGGGGTCGTCGAAGCCGTGGAGCTCGACGGCTACCCGTTCACCGTGGCGGTGCAGTGGCACGCCGAGGCGGACCCAGACTCGCGGCTGTTCTTCGCCCTGACCTCGGCGGCTGCCGCCCGGAACAAACACGGATAGCCGACAGGCGCTTACCAGGCGCCCGCGCCCGCGGTCTGCTTGGTGATGGCGTTCAGCCGGTTGAAGACGTTCGTCGTGGCGATCTTGAGGAGGAGTGAGGCCATGCCCCGGTCGTCGTAGTGCCGGACCGCCTCGTTCCACACGTCGTCCGGCACGGGGTCGGTACGGTCGCTGAGCCGGGTGGCGCCTTCGGCGAGCGCCAGCGCGGCGCGCTCCGCGTCGTTGAAGTAGGTGGTGTCGCGCCAAGCGACGACGGCGCCGAGCCGCTCCGGCGTCTCGCCGGCCTTGAGCGCGTCCCGGACACCGGCGTCCACGCAGGCGCTGCAGCCGTTGACCTGGCTCACCCGCAGGTGGACCAGTGCGAGGGTCACCAGCGGCACGTCGGCGGACTCGCTGGCGGCGTTCAGCGCCGCGATCGCCGGCCAGGCCTCGGCGATGACGGCGGCCGGGTTCTTCATACGTGCTGCCACGTTCGTCCTTTCGAGCGCCGCCCCACCGGCGGCGCCACATGTGAGGGATCGGAAGCGCTGGATGCTGACCGGGCCAGGTTCCGGCCGTATCGCTGGGTAAATCCGGGTCCGGCTCCGGTCCGGCTGGCGCTTCCTGTCGCTCCTATGACCCCCCACGGGGCCTGTGTGTGACAGCGCGGAGCTGAGACGGACCCCGCCCGGTCCGAGTAGGCACGCAACATCAAGATCAAAGCGGTCAGGGCGGTCGCTACCTGCCCGTTCCCCCGGCCTCCGCTACGCCGTCAGTGGACCACCGACAACCCGTTGATCGACAGATTTATGCGGATTGAGCCCACCGCAAGCCGTAACTGGTCAGGTAGCGCTTTGATCGTGGGTTAGCTGGTTGCGGGCATCCAGGGGC
>NZ_CADCWS010000266.1 GCF_902806475.1 Candidatus Frankia nodulisporulans | reverse complement strand
TTAACCTACGGCCATTGGGGGATGGGGTGTGGCGCCGCCGTGGTCGCCGTGACCGGCTTTCAGGCGTGCTGGGCCTGGTGGTAGGCGTCCTGGATGGACTGGGCGATGCGGCCTCGGTCGGAGACCTCGTAGCCGTGGGCGCGGGCCCACGCCCGTATTTCGCCGGCGTCATGGTCGGCTGCGGCGGGCGGGGTCCGGCGTCCGGATGCGAACCGCTCGGGGGGCGGCTGGGTGTCGGGGGTGGCGTGAGCGTCGGTCGAGCCGTCGGTCCACTGGACGAGTGAGGCTCTGATCTGGTCGGCGTCACGCAGGTCCGCGGGCATGACGACCGGGGCGAGGCGGCTGATCCGCACGGATTCGCTGAGACTCGGATCCTCGAAGGAACGGATGATCTCGGCGAGATGGTCGTGGTGGGTGAAGACGATGATCTGCCAGTTCTGGGCCAGTTCCGCGAGGACCCGCAGGGTCGCGGCGGCGCGGCGGTCGTCGAAGGTGATCAGGATGTCGTCGAGGGCGACGGGTAGTGGTACCTCCCCGCGAGCGATCCGTTCGTTCTGCAACTGGCTGATCGCGGCGAGGCGCAGGGCGAGGTAGACTTGGTCGGCGGTGCCTTCGGACAGTTCACCGGGTTGACGCTCCACCTCGTCCGCACGAACGACACGCAGAAACCGCTGGTTTCCCTGTTCGATGGCGCGCAGACCCACGCAGAATCCGCCGGTGAGACGTTCGAGAACACGTCCGGCGGCGTCGAGCAGTGGGGAGGCGTGGCGGCTTTCGTAGGCTTCGAGCTGATCGCGCAGCAGCCGGTACTGCATGGTGGTGACGAGGTAGCTCTCGGCCCGTTCGGCGACCAGCGCGAGGTGTTCCCGTGACTGGGCGAGCAGGACGTTGACGCTGGGTTTCTCCTGTAGCTGGCGCAGAATCGCATCGCTGGCACCGCAGGCGTTGTCGGCTTCGGTCTGGGCGGCGGTGCAGGCGTCGCGATGGTCGCGGGCGGCTTCGAGTTCCTGGTCGAGGGTCGCCTCGTCGCGGGTCGCGAGGTGGTCGACGAGATCTTCGAGGTGGTGGTCGGGGGCGGTCGCCCGGATGCGCGCCGCGCTGGCCGCTTCCCTGTCCTGCCAGGTGTGGGCGGCGTGACTGCGTTCGAGGACGGGCGGCAGCGGCTCGTCGCCGGGGAGACCGGCCTCGGCGCGATGCTTCGCCACGGCGGTGATCGCCAGGCCATGGCGGGTGTGGGCGTCGGCGAGTTCGGTGCTCAGATCGCCGATGACGCGGCGCACGGTCTCGGCGGCGGCCAGGTTCCTGCTGGCCGTGCCCAGCCGTGTCGCGAGGCGGTCCAGGGTGTCGGTGGGTGTGTCGGCGGCGTTTTCGCCGTGTCGGTCGGCGAGGACGGTGATGTCCTGGGCGAAGCTCTCGATCCGGCCGCGGGCCGCCGCCGCCCGGTCGCGGGCCTCGGTGGCGCTGTGATGGGCCGTTTGGGCCTGTGCGAGCCCGGTGTGCCAGGCCGTCCAGCCGTCGGCGGTCATGACGGACGGCGGCCAGGTGGCGGGGCCGCTGGCGGTGGCGGTGGCGGGTCGGGTGGTGGCCCATCGCTGCTGGGTGTCGGCCCATGCGCGCAGTGCTTCGGCCAGGTCGCTTTCGGCGCGGGTGCGGGCGGTGCGGGCGTGCGCGGTGGCAGCCGCGTGGGTGGCGGCGCTGGCTCGGACTTCGCGGGCGCCGTCGTCCTCGGCGAGCAGGTGGCCGGCGGCGGCCAGGGCGGTGTCGAGGTCGGCGTCGGGGTAGGGATGGCCCAGCCGGGCGAGGGCCTCGGTCAGGGTGGCGCGTTGGGCTTCGGCCTGCCCGGTCAGGGCGGTGATGCGGCGTTCGGCGGCGAGCAGAGTGGTGTGGGCCTGGTGGGCCTCGTCGAGTGCGCGGTAGGCGTCGTCGGCGGCGTCCACCGTGGGTGGGGTGAGGCCGAGGTCGCGCCAGAAACCGTCCCATTGCTGGTGGGCCTGCTCGGCGGCGATGTGCGCGGCCGCGGCCGCGGCGGCGGTGGCGGTCCGGTGCTGCTCGGCTTCCTCGAGCAGGCGCTGTTTCTGAGCCTGTTTCGTGGCGGCGGAGGCGTGTTCGATCAGGTCGTCGGCGATCTCGTCGGCCCGGCTCGTCGCGAGGGCGAGGCTGGGCAGGAGTTCGGCGGCCCGCTCCGGGGTCAGGCCGCCCGCGGCGACGCTCACGAGCCGATCCCACAGGTCGGCGCGGTGGGCGCGGGTCTGGGCGAGCTGGCCCGGGTCAGGTAGCCGCTTGCGGGTCGCGGCGGCGAGCTGGGTGCGGGCCGTGTCCACGGCCTGCTCGGCGCTGGCGTGCTCGCCGTCGCACCTGGCCACCTCCGCGTCGGCCTTGACGCGCTGCTCGCGGGCGGTGCGCAGGGCGTCCCGTCCGGGCAGTACGGACGGCTCGGCCTCGAGGAGCTGGGCGCCGGCGCGGCGCAGGGCGTCCCGACGATCACCGTAGGCCCCGGCGGCCTGGTCGGCCGCGGTTCGCTGCGCCCGGGTGGCCGATCCCTCCTGGTCGATCGCGGTGACCACTTCGCGGAGCAGCACGACGAGCAGCGGGTCGCGGGTGGCGGCGAGGGTCGGGGCGGCGGCGCGTTCCCGTTCCTCGGCCGTCTGGATGCTCTGGTCGGCGCGCGCCAGCTCGTCTCGCAGGGTGGCGATCCGGGTGCTGAGGGCGTCGAGGTCGGCGGCGACGTCCACCGGGACGTGCAGGGCGCTCAGCAGCTCCTCGACCGGGTGCTGGTCCTGCGGGCCGACGAGCTCGGCCAGCAGCGCGCGGGCCCGCGCGGTGAGTTCCTCGGCGCGGCGGTCGTCCTGCTCGGCCTGCCCGGTGTCACCGACGCGGGCCTCCACCAGCCGTTGTAGCCGGGTGATCTCGTCGTTGTCGGCCAGCAGTCGCTCGTCGACGGGCAGCGCGGCGAGGTTCTCCCGCTCGGTCTCGATGGCGGCGAGCAGCCGTCGGACGTCAGCCGCGGTCACACCCGACGTCTCGTCCGCGTCGCTCAGCGCTGTGACCTGCTCGGGTGTGAGCACCATCCCGGTGGCGAGCAGCTGGTCACGTGCCGCCCGCGCCTCGAGCATCGCCTGGACTTCGGGCAGGGCCCGGCGGCGCTGCTCGGCTTCGGTGTGGGCCCTGGTCGCCGCCGCCAGCCGGGTCTGCGCGGTCCGCGCGGCCAGCTGCCGGCGCGCCTGCTCCTGTTCGGCTTCCTGGACGGCCTGCCCTGAGCTCATCGCGGCCTTCGCTTCGCCCTGCAGCCGGTCGGACTCGGCCCAGGCCAGCCGGATCGGGCTGCGTTTGTTGCCGCGATGCGTCTTGTACAGCGCTTCGCTTTCGGCCTGCAACGTCCGCACCAGTTGGTGTACCGCCCGGCCGCTGCGGGCCGCGAAGACCAGTTCGGCCAGATCGCCGCTGCCTTCGAAGACCCGGCTGCCGCCCTCGCGCAGTTCCCGTTGGGACAGGCCGAAGGCCCGCCGCCACTGGTCGCGGGCATCCGGCTCCGGTGGCCCCCAGATCGGGTCGAACGGATTGCCGTCCGGGATGGTCTGCAGGCCGGTGCCGCGCCGGCGGACGCGGACCTGCCGCCCGTCGGGGAGTTCGAGATCGGCGGTGAGACTCAGCCGGCCGGTGGAGAAACTGTAATCCCGGTGGCCGCGGCGAAATCCCCACAGCAGGTCCGCGAGGCCGCTCAGCGTGGTGGACTTCCCGGTCTCGTTGTCGCCGATCACCACGGTCAGCCCGGGGCCGAAGGTGACCTCACGGTCCTCGAAGGCGCCGTACCGCTCCAACCCGAACGAACGAATCAACATCTCAGATCTCCACGTCGCCGGTGAGGCGGGCGAGCAGCCCGGTGCCGGCACGCTCGGCGAGCTCGGCGAGCACCGCGGTGTCGCGCAGGTTCAGCAGCTCCGCGTTCCGCAGGAAACGGCCGAACTCGCGGTCCAGCGGCTCGGCGAACGCTGCCAGCCGGTCGCCGTCAGCGGCCAGATCCGCCCCGGCGGCGCGGATCGCGGCCACCAGATCGGCATCGACCGTGCTCGGAGCATGTGGGCTCTCGACCCGCACCCGGATCTTCTCGAATGCCACCGCCAGCGCGGCCGCGGCGCCGTGCAGCTCGTTTCGCAGCCGTTCCTCGTCCGTCAACGCCCCGGCCACAGCGGAACGCCCGACGAGTACCAGCCGGGCGGCCACCGGCCGTTCCCCCGCGTCCGCGCGGGTCGCCCGCAACCGCTCGTCGACGTCTTCCAGGACGTCATCCAGTGTGCGGCAGGACGAGACGTCGATTGTCAGCGACGCCCAGCGGATGTCATCGCAGGGCTCGAACCGGGTCACCGGCCGCCGCCCCGGTTCGATCTCGACGACGAGCGCCCCCTTGGGCCCGCTCTCCCGCGGCATCCGCCCCTGAAGGTTCCCGCTGAACGCGGCCACTCCCTCGCCGAGAACCTGATGGGTGTGGACGTGCCCCAGGGCGAAGTAGTCGTAGCCGGTGCGGGTCAGATCCTCCACCGTGCACGGCGCGTAGACGGCGTGCCCCTCGGCTCCCCCGACCGCGGTGTGCAACACCCCCACGTTGACCAGACCGCTGATCGCGTCGGGATAGGAACGGGCCAGGTTCGCGTACACATCCCGGGTCGCGTAGCTCTGGCCGTGCACCGCCAGACCGATCTCCTCGACGTGGGCGGTACCGGCGTTGTCCGCGTCGAAGACCGTGACGTTCGGCGGCAGGCTCAACGCCCTGGTGATCTCGCTCTGCGCGTCGTGGTTGCCCCGGACCAGGAACACCGGGATCCGTTCGTCGTGCAGCCGCCGCATCTGCTCGACGAAGAAGCGGCCCGTCCCGTAGTCCTGCCAGTCACCGTCGTAGAGGTCGCCGGCGAGCAGCAGCGCATCCGCCTCGGAGCGCACCGTCAGCTCGACGAGGTTCTCCAAGGCGCGCCGCGTGGCCAGCCGCAGCCGATCCGCCAGCGCGGGGTCCTCAAGTCGGCTCAGCCCGCGAAGAGGACTGTCCAGATGGACGTCGGCCGCATGAACGAGACGCACGCTCGATACCCCCAGAATCCATCGAGCTTTCTCCGGCGCCGGCGAAAAGCCGACTTGACCGAAGGAGTCTGGTACCGCGCCAGCCCGAAATCAACCCACCCCGACCACTCGAACCGCAACATGTCTGCAGATCGTTCAAATATTGTTTTCCTGTAGCGCCGACCGCCGAGATGGCACGCAAACGGCCGACCGCCCGACCCTGTGCACCCGGCCCCGTCGTTCACGGCAGCAGGCCGAACACTCAGTCGGTATCGGCGACCTGGCGGTGGGCGGCTCGCTCGCGAAGGTACTCCTCGTACTTGTCGAGAATCTCGTACATCTCGGCCAGCGGCATGGAGAACTCATCCCACTCGCCGGCCAGCACCCGGCGCCAGTCCTCCCGGAAAGTTTCTATGCTCCTGAGGCTGTGCTGGATGTCATCCTCAAGCCCAATGGCCGTAGGTTAA
>NZ_CADCWS010000265.1 GCF_902806475.1 Candidatus Frankia nodulisporulans | reverse complement strand
CGACGGGAACGGGTCGTCGGACGCCGCGACGGAGGTGGCGGTGCGGGGGGCGGTCGGGGCGGTGCGGGGACGTCGCGGGCCGTCCACGCCGATGCTGGCGCCGGTGCGGGCCGAACGGGTCGGGGACTACGCCCGGGCCTCACGGGCCGCCTCGACATGGCGTGCCTACGACGCGGACCTGCGCCACTTCCACGCCTGGTGCGCGCAGCAGCCGGTGGCGCTGGTCGCGGTCCCGGCGCAGCCCTCGACGGTGGCCGCCTACCTGGTCGCGCTCGCCGACGGCGGCTACAAACCGTCGACGATCCGCCGGCGCCTGGCGGCGATCTCGGTGGGCCACCAGCTCGCCGGCGCACCCAGCCCCACCGGCGCACCGCAGGTCAGCGCCGTGTGGGACGGCATCCGACGCACCCACGGGATGCGTCCGACCCGCAAGACCGCCCTCGACACCGATCTGCTCGCCCGGGTCGTGGCCACCTTCGGCGACGACGATCCCGCCGATGTGCGGGACCGGGCGCTGCTGCTGGTCGGGTTCGCCGGCTGCCTGCGCCGCGCGGAGCTCGTCGGCCTCGACGTCACCGACCTCGACGAGACTCCCGACGGTCTGATCGTCGACGTCCGACGGTCCAAGACCGACCAGGACGGCGCCGGCGCGCTGGTCGGCATCACCTACGGTTCGCACCGCGCCACCTGTCCGGTCCGCGCCTGGGCGGCCTGGTGCCGGCTGGCGGCGCTCACCGACGGGCCGGCGTTTCGCGGTATCAACCGGCACGGCCGCATCGGCGCCACCCGGCTGCACCCCGGTTCGGTCGCCCGCATCGTGCAACGCCGGGTGGCCGCCGCCGGCCTGGACGCCACCGACTTCGCCGGACATTCGCTGCGGTCCGGGTTCGCCACCGCCGCCGCCCGCGCCGGCGTCAACGACCGGTCGATCATGCGCCAGGGACGGTGGCGTTCCGCCGCCAGCCTGGACGCCTACGTCCGCCCCGGCCGCCTGTTCGACCGGGACAACCCCTCGGGCCGCGTCGGCCTGTAACCACGTCCCACCGGTGTCGTCTGCGCCCCGCCTCGCGGGTCAGGCCGGCCGCGGTGACCACGGGGCCGGCGCCGTCCCGATCGCCGTCCACCGCGGGGCACGGCGCCGACCCGGCCGAAGGTGACCCCCAGAGCCGCCCCCCACGCCTGGCCGACCGTCACCGCGGGATCGGTGATCCCGGTGCCGGCAAGGACCAGTCCCACCGCGGTGACCAGACCCAGCAGCCCGATCACCCGCACCCGCTGGCGCTGGTAGCGGCGCGGATCACCGTCCGCGGGCCGCCGCTGCGGCCGGCGCGACGGCGGGGGCCGGTCGCGGACGGACTCCCGCGGCTTCGGACCGGGCCAGGGCGGGGCCTGGCCCGCAGGCGACGGTGAACGTCGACGTCGGGTCACCTATTACTCCAGAAGCTCAGAGGGACGGCGTTGTCGCATTGTTGGGACTGTCGGCGAACGGTGTAGGCGCGTTGGCCGACCGACTCCACCGCCGGGACGAAAGACCCGGTGCGATGTCTTCTACCGGGGTCCGCGAATGAGCGTCAAAATGACGCAACCGAGGGGCGTCGGATGAACCGTCCAACAATGCGACGGCCACTGTCGCATCATCGGTACCCGGACCGCCTTGTACGGTGTGTTCCACGCGGCGATCCGTGCCCCCCGGGGGCCGGATCGCCGCAGCACCAGAGACATCGAACTCACGGAGAGTGGTGGATGGATGTCAGGTAGAACGCAGGGCGCCCCGCGCGATCATGCTGATCCGCACGTGACGGCCCTGCTACGGCTCCGCTACAGGCTGCATCTGGAACGGCCCGTATCGCTGAGTAAGATCGCGGATCGGATCGCACCGGACGCCCAGGGCCGGGATCGGCGTAACCTGGAGCGTAAGATAGGCCGTTTCTTCCTGGAGGGCACCGGCAGCGAAGGCCTGCGCTGGCCCCTTCTCGAGGCCTACGTCCGGCTCGGGTTCCCACCCGAATCCCAGGAGGAAATCCTGGCCGAGTTGGCCACCTATTATCTTCGCGCCTATCCACAATCCCGCGACTGCTCCTACCGCACCCCGAGCGATAACATGGAAAGCATGCGGGAAACCGTCCGGCGACATGCGGCCGAGGCCCGGGTGCGGATGTGGAGGGCCCGCAACGACCGGGGAGCGGCGCTGACCGAACAGGAGATCCTGGATCACGCCGCGTCCCTGCTCGAGGCGCTGGATCGCCACCATCTGTTCAACCCGTGCCGGGACGTCATGACGAAGCTCGACGCGACGGTGCGTCGCATGCCAGCGCTCGTCGCCATGGTCACGATGTGCGATGAGGAACTCCGGGTCATCGACGATGGGCTGGAGGGGTTCCCACCCGAAGCCCTCCCGGTTCTGCGCCCCTACATTCACGACCACCGCGGTGAACATCGCAGGACGCTGGCCACGCCACGCACCCTCGAGGACAAAGCCGCCGGCGCCGAGGCCCCTACCGGCACCGAGGCCCCTGTCAGCGTGGAAGCCCCCGCCGCACTCGAGGTGAGTCTCGAACCGGCGCCGCGACGTAAGGAACGTCCGCGGCTGCCCGCGGTGGCGCCCCTGTCGCCGCGCAACCGCCCGTCCGCCGCGCGTGCCGGTCAGCGGCCGGTCCCGCCCGCTGACCCCACCGCGGTCCGGGGCGGCTGAGCCACCCCGTGTTCACCGGCACCCCGACAGCGCGTCGCCCCGGGCATCGGCCGCCGTCCTGTGCCCGGCCCGGCAGCGCCCGGGGCACGGGGTGCAGGGTGCCGGGTGCACCTGTCATGGTCATTTTTCGTGGTCGTGCGGACCGTGACAGGCTGCTACGTGTGCGCAGTAACGACGTAGCCGGCGGCCCGGGCCCGGCCGCCGCCGACGAGGGCCCGCCGTCTCGCGCCGCGGCTGCCCTGGTCTGGGATGTGGTGGTGACCCACGCGGACGCCGACGTTGCCTGGGCGCGGTGGCTGTGCTGGCATCTGGCCGACGCCGGCTACCGCGTCACGACCGCCGCCCCGGCGGCGACCACCCCCGGCACGCGGCCACCGGGCGGGCTGCTGCTGGTGCTGTGGTCCGCCGCCTATCAGCGGCAGGCCACCTCGACTCCCGCCGACGCCCCATCCGACCCGCGGGCGCTCGACGCGGCCACGGGCCTGGGACCCTGGCCTGCCCGCCAGGTACTGCTGGTCCGTCTGGCGGACCAGCAGTACCTGGCGGGCAGTACGCCGGCCTGCTCGCCTTCGACCTGTTCGGTCTGGACGCGACGACCGCCCGCGACTGGCTGCTGCGTCAGATCACCACCATCGCCGCGCACCCGGCCGTCGACCTGGTCCCCCCGCCGCTGCCACCGTCTCCCAGCACCACCCAGCCCGACACCGGCGCCGAACGCGACACCGCCGCCGCCGGCGCCGACGTCGAGGCATCTGCCGCCCCGGCGGCCACCCGTGCGGACCAGCCCCACCGCGGGTTCCCGGACCGGCCCGCATCACCACCGCCGCGGCGAACACCCGTGGTGCTGGGAACGCCGCAGCTGGTGGCGACCCTGCGCCAGGAACGGGGACATCCCCTCGCGGTCACGTTCAGTCCGGCCGCACCGCTGGTCGTCACCGCCGGCACCGACACCTGCGTGCACCTGTGGCAGCTGCCGTTCCCCGATCCGCCGCGGCTGGCCGCGACCGTCGGCTACGGCCGGCGGATCAACCAGGAATGGGCGCGGGTGGTCACCTTCAGCCCCGACGGTCACACCCTGGCCGCCGCCGGTGACGCCGGCACCACCGTGCTGTGGCGGCTCACGGCCACCCGGCCACAGCCGCTGCTGGCCCTGACCGGTCACCGCGGCCACATCCACGACCTGGACTTCAGCCCCGGCGGAACCCTGCTGGCGACCGCCGGCGACGACCGGGCGGTCCTGCTGTGGGACCTCGCCGACCCGGACGTCCCGACCCGGGCGGCGATCCTCGCCGGGCACCGCGCCCCGGTGCGCGCCGTCGCGTTCAGCCCTGACGGCACGCTGCTGGCCACCGCCGCCGAGGACCGCACCGTCACCCTGTGGGATCTGGCCAACCCCACCCACCCCGCCGCCACGGTCACCCTCACCGGTGCCCGCGGCCCCCTGCACACCGTCGCGTTCAGCCCGGACGGTGACACCCTCGCCGTCGCCGGACGCGACCGTGTCGTGCGCCTGTACTCGGTGGCCGAACCCACCCGCGAACGGCAGATCGCCGCCTTCGGCGAGCATCGCCGTGCCGTGCACGCCGTCGCGTTCAGCCCCGACGGGCATCTGCTGGCCACCGCTTCCGCCGACCGCACGGTCACCGTGCGCATCCTCACCGACCCGGACAATCCCGGCCCGCCGTTGCGCCTGGCCGCGCACCACGGCGCCGTGCACGCCGTCGCCTTCGCCCCCGACAGCCGCCTGCTGGCCACCGCGTCGGCCGACCGCACCACCGCCCTGTGGGACCTGTTCCCCGACGAGCCGGCCCCGGCGCCGTCTCCCACCTGACCGGATGCGCGGGCCACGACGCCGCCGGATGCCGATCATCGCGCTGGTCGGGGTGGACGGTGCCGGCAAGACCACCCAGGCGCGGCGCCTCGCCGCGGCGCTGTCCACCGCCGGACGGCCCCGCCCGCTACCACGAGAACGGCGGCGGACGGCCACTGCTGGACCCGCTCACTCGCCGCCTAGGCCGCCGCGACGGCCCGGACCTGCTCGGCGCGCGCGGTCACCTCGCCGTCGAGGCGACGATCCGCGCCACGGCGATCACGATCGGGCTCGGCCTGTCATGGCTGCGCGGCGAGGTCGCCGTCATGGACCGTTACAGCTACTGCCAGTACGCCACCATGCGCCTGCGCGAACATCCCGCCGCCGTGGGCGCCGCGGCGCGGGGTGAACGGTGGGTCCGGGCCGCCTACCGGCACCTGCCCACCCCGGACCTGGTCGTCTGGCTGACGGTCCCGGTGACGGTGGCGCAGCGACGGGTGGAACTGCGCGGACGTGACCGCGAGGACCTCGACCGGCTGACCGCGTTCGCCGCCGCCTACGCGGGCCTGCCCGAAGCCGACCTGTTCCACCCGCTGCCCGCCACCGGCAGCGCCGACGACATCCACACCGCCCTGCTGCGGCTCACCCGCGCCACCCTGGACCAGCGCGACTGATCTGCCCCCGCCGCCGGCCATCGACCGCCTGGTATCGACCGCGCCGCAGGGACGGTCAGCATCCGTCGGCGGGCGGCGAACAGCGGATCGTGCGGGCGAACCCGACGAGCAGTGTCACACCGACCAGCAGGTGCAGCCCGGCCAGAGCCATCCCGGTGGCGACATCCGCCGCCCGCAGCGGCCCGGCGAAGGAACTCGCGAGCGTGGCACCGGCGATGTTCACCCACCAACGCCCAGCCCGCCGGGTGCGCCGTTCGAGCACGGCCAGCAGCACCGCGGCGGCAACCCCGGCGAGCACCGCGGCGACGACGACCATGGCGAACCCCACGCCGTGCACCACCGCCGGCTCGCCACCGCCAGCACGAACCCGCAGGGACACCCCCG
>NZ_CADCWS010000264.1 GCF_902806475.1 Candidatus Frankia nodulisporulans | reverse complement strand
CGTGCTTAGAAGCGGGCGATGCCAGAGGGGTCACAGGTCTTTCCCGACGTTCCGTGCGATGCACCAGACGAGGAACATCAGTAGCAGCGGTGGCGCGGCATAGGCGACGATCCGCCCCGCGTCACCTGCGGCGACCGCGTCCCATGTGCCAAGCAGTAGGAACGCGACCGCGACCCAGCACACTCCGGCAGCCTGCCAGGTCGGCACTGCCCGAGTGCGCCAGACCATGGTTCCGACGGCCAGTAGCAGCAACGTGCAGGCGATTGCCACGACCGTGTCCAGAACACCGGTACCGTTCCGGATCGCTACTCGGTAGAAGTCGGCCGATGAAAACCAAGCGAAGCCTGCGGCGAGGAAGTACAGGATAGCGGTGAACGCCTTACCGAACCCGGACATGAAGCGACCTCCGGGTAGCGACGGTAGTCGCGCAGTCGCTATCTGTTCGGCTGGTTTGAAGCGAATGACACGGTGGGGAGTCGGCGGCGCTCTACCTTGGCCCACCCTGGCCATCGCGGAGTGGCTAGCGGAGGGGATGCGTACTAGTCACGCGAGGTCGCACGGGCCGGCTACGTCGCTGGGATCTCGTAGGCCAGTTCGTAGAGGTGACCGGCCATCGTGATCCGGTTGACCTCAACCGGCCTGTCTTCAGTGTCGTACGCCGTGCGGGTGACCAGGAAGACCGGCGTGCCCGGCGGTAGCTGGAGCGCATCGACCTCGTCTGGCAGCGGCATGCGTGTGGCTACGACTTCGACGAACCGGGTCAACGTGTGGCCGAGTTCTTCTAGGCGGGCGTAGATCCCGCCGGGGCCGGTGTCGTGCCGCTCGATCTGCGTGCCGCGCACCAGGGCGCCCGGCAGGTACGACGTCGCGAGCTGGGTTGGTCGGCCGTCTAGCGACATCTGGCGGCGCCGCTCAAGGACGGGCGCGCCCTCCTCCAGCCCGAGGAGCAACGCAGTTTCGGGGTCGGCGGGCTCGATCACAATCGTGGTCTTGGTCTCCGGCCGCGCGTTGTTCGCCGCGGCGTCGGCCATGAAGGTCCCGCCAGTCTTGTCCCGCTCGGCCCGCGAGAGTCGGTTGCGAGCCAGCCGCCGTACGGGTGGCCGTGGGCGGACTGTCGCCCGGCGGCCGTGGCCGATGACGACCAGGCCCTCGTTGCCCAGCAGCGCCATGGCTTGGCGTGCGGTCGTTCGAGACACCGAGTGCGCGGCCATCAGCTCGGACTCACTGGGAATCGGGTCGCCGGGTCCGTAGTCGCCGCGCAAGATCGAGCCGCGCAGGATGTCCGCCACCTGGCGGTACAGGGCCTTTGAGCTGCCTGAATCCAAGCTCACGACCGTCTCCCCTCGACTCGTTACGACGAGCGTAGCGATACCCCTTGACATCGCCACTCATCCCAACGATCGTAGTCGTCGTACTCGTAGGAACGAGTGGTGCGAGTACGGGAAAAGGAGAGACCCCGGCGGGTTGCAGCCCGCCGGGGTCGTGGACCGGACCTTTGTGGGAGGCCAGATCCGTATGCAGCATGCCCTGAACTCGGTTCCGCACGCCGACAACCTCGCGGATGCCACGGCGGAGGCCGTGGAGAAGCTCGCGCGGGAGCTGGTTGCGCGGGGCAAGCAGTCCGGCGGTAGCAAGTGACCCCGTCCGTCTCGGTGGCCGGCCCGGATGTCCGGGCCGGCCGGCCCGCCCCCCTGACGGCGGCCGAGCTGGACGCGGCGCGCGACGAGCTCGACTACTACGACGACTACGAGCACCGCGCGGCCACCGTCGTGGGCGCGTCTCGCCACGTCATCACGGGCCTGCTGGACGGCTCGATGACGCCGACGAACACGTACCACCGGGGCACGCTTCGCTGGGTCGCCGCGCTGCACGCGGTGCTCGACGAGACGCCGGACCGCCGCCGGGTGCTGAGCCTGCGCCTGGCCCGTGCGGAGAAGTACCTCGCCGCCGGCTACCGCACCGACGTCTGGGCCCCTGCGGCGGCCCGCTACCGCGCCGAACTCGCCACCCTCGACACCGCCCGGGCCGCGGCATGACCGACCTGGAGCCGACGGCCGCTGACCTGGCCGCGATCGAAGACGAATGGCCGCTGATCGCCGCCGAGCTGGCCGTCGTCGACGCCCTCGCCGCGATCGCCGCTGGCGAGACCAACCCGCTCGCGCGGCGCCGGTTGTTCCTCGCCCGCCGCCGCCTGGCCGCCATCGCCACCGGGTTCACCCCGGCCGCCCCCGACGCCACCGTCTTCCGCCCGATCCCTGTCCGTTCGACCTGTCGCCGTTCGGCCTGAAGGAGCCTTCCGTGTCTACCCCCACCACGCCGACGGCGACCGAGCCTGTTGTTGACCCGCGCCAGCTTCGCCGTGTCGCTCGTGCGCTGGATGGCGCGCTGTGGCTCGTGGCCCTGGCGGTCGGGGTCTACAGCCTGTCCAACGTCCACACCGTCGCGATCGCCCACGGCACCGCCGACCCGCAAGCCTGGCTCCTGGCGCCGATCGTCGACGTCGCCCTGTTCGGCGCGATCACCGCCGACTCCGTCCTGTCTCGCCACAACGCGCCACGCTCCGGCTGGGGTACCGCGCTGCGCTGGTTCTGCGGCCTGGCGACCTGGACCCTCAACGCCTGGGACGCCGCCGGCTCCGGCGACGCCGGAGCGATCGTCGCCCACTCGATCCCACCCATCGTGCTGATCCTGCTTGCCGAGGCCGCACCGCACTACCGCGCCCAGTTCGCCAAGCTCGTCCGCACCGCCCCGAACCCGGCCCCGGCGCCAGCGACCGCGCCAGCTCCCACCGCGCCCCCGGCGGCTCTGGCTCCGGAGCCAGTGACCCCGGTGGCTCCGGAGCCAGCCCCCACCACGCCCGGCCGCCGCGCCGCGAGCACCCGCCAGGCTGGCTCCGGAGCCAGCCGCCGTGACCCCGGCGCGGGCCGCCGTCAGATCGCCCGCCTGTACGCCGCGATCCCCGCGGACGACGCCCGCTCAGGCCGGCAGCTCGCCGCCGACCTGGCCGCCGAGGCCGGACTGTCGCCCGCGACCGTCCGTCGCTACATCGCCGACATCCACCGGGCCGCCGCCGGCTCGACTCCTGTTCCTGCGACCGCAGGTGGTGCGGCATGACCGACCCGAACCTGAGCCACAAGACCGACCCCACGACCCCGCCGGCCGGCGTCGTCCTGCCCGGCCCTTGGACCCCGGAGACCCCTGCCGAGTCCGGGGATCTGATCGAGCTGGACAGCGCGGTCGAGCTGGACGACGACGACGCAACCCCGGCTGAGGGGGTGCTGGAGGGTGACGTTCTCGGTTCGGCGGGGGTGGAGGTCTACCGGCCCCGCGCGCTGGCGGTGTCCCGAGGCGTGGTGTCGCGGACGCGGGTCGTGGTGACCGGGGTGCGTACGGTTGCGACGCACCCGCACACCAAGACCGGCGCGAAGCTGGCCGCCCGCAACCTGTGGTACCCGGTCGCCGGGGCCGGTGTGGCCTACGGCAGGTGGCGGGACACGCATGGGGCGTCGCGGTATGAGCGGCAGATGCGCCGTGCGGAGGTCGCGGGGGATCAGGAGAGCCTGCGGGAGTGGGAGGCGCGCGACGTCGCCGAGAAGGCGCGCCGCCACGACCGTGTCATGGACTGGGTGCGTTCGCCTGTCGAGCTGATCCGGGCCGTCGGGGTGGGGTTGGCCGGGTTCGCCGCGCTGCTGCTCGTGCTCGGCGTCGTCCTGGCGCTGGGCCGTCACGATCCCGGCTACATCCTGGCTCCGATCGTGGGGGTGATCGGCCTGGTCGCGTTCGTGTGCTGGTTTCTCGCCGCCTACGGCGCGCTCCTCCTGCTCGTCGCGACCGGTGGGGCCGCGGCGTGGCTGTGGCATCTGGGCCGTTCCCGTTCCGAGCTGCCTGCCTGGGTGTCCGCACCGACAGCCGGCGACGGCGGCGGGCGGGACGTGGTCCCGGACGAGCGGGCGATCACGAACGCGCTGCGGAACCTGAACCTGCCGGCGCTGAACAAGAAGTTCAAGGAGGGCTGGACACCGCGCTGGATCGACGCACCCACCTACGACGGCAAGGGCTGGCACGCCCGGCTCCTGCTCCCCGAAGCCGTCCCCGTGGAGATGATCGTCAACGCCAAGCCGGTGCTCGCGCACAACCTGCTGCGCCTGCCGGTGGAGGTGTGGCCGACCGAGCCCCGCGACGCCCCCGGCGTGCTGGACCTGTTCGTCGCTGACCAGGGCAGCCTGACCAAGCCGGTCGCGCCGTGGCCGCTGCTCACCACCGGTACCTCGGACTACTTCAAGGGCGTGCCGGTCGGGATCGACCCGCGGGGGAACGTCGTGATCGGCCGGCTGTTCCAGGCCAACTGGGGCGTCGCCGGGATGATGGGCTCCGGCAAGTCGACGCTGATCATCACCGCGCTGTTGGGCGCGATGCTCGACCCGCTCGTGGAGATCGACGTCTACTGCATGGCCGTCAACGCCGACTACGACCCGCTGCGCCCCCGGCTGCGGACCGCGTTCGTCTCCGACGACCCTGACGAGATCCCGACCGTGCTCGGCGCCCTCAAGCAGCTCATGTCCGAGCTGTCCGACCGCGGCCGCAAGCTGTCGGCGGCCGGCGAGCCGAAGCTCACCCGCGCCCTGGCCGCCGCCGACCCGTCCATGCGACCCCGGGTCGTGGTGATCGACGAGTGTCAGGAGCTGTTCGTCTCCGACGTCGGCGAGGAGGCCGCCGAGCTGGTCGAGAAGATCGTGGCCAAGGCCCGTAAGTACGGCGTCACCCTGATCTTCGCGACACCCGTCCCGTCGGCGGACTCGCTGCCCCGCAAGGTCGCCAAGGTGCTGTCGAACCGGGCGTGCTTCGCGATCGGCGACCACCAGGGCAACGACGCGATTCTGGGCACCGGCAAGCACAAGGCCGGGATCTCCGCCACGACCCTGCGCCCGATGACCGTCGCCCCGGACGGCACCGTCGACCTCGGCGACCTCGGCACCGCGATGACCTCCGGGTTCACCCCCGCCGACGGGCTGCTGCGCTGCCACTACGTCCGCCGCGGTGACGGTGTCGACGACGTCACCCCCGTCGTCGAACGGGCCATGGACATGCTCGACACCCCACCGGCGCCCACCGCCGACGACGGGCCGGAACCGGTCGAGCACGTCGACCCGCTCGCCGACATCGTCTCCGTGATCCGCGCCGCCGGCCCAGACCCGATCATGCCCACCCTGGAAGTCCTCGCCGGCCTCGCCGCGCTGCGCCCGCAGCTCTACCGGGGGTGGACGTTCGAACGGCTCCGTGAGGAGCTCCCCGACTCCGCGCGGCCCTACAAGACCCGCGGCCGGATGTCCGTCAACGCCGAGCGGGTCGCCGCCGCCATGGCCGAACGCGAGACCTCCGACGACCCGGACCTCACCGACGAAGCAGACGGCGAGTTCGACACAGCGTGACCATCCGGCCGAGGGAGCCCGTGAGGGACCACCGAGGGACCGAGGGAGTTCTCCCTCGGCGGCTCCCTCGCCGGCTCCCTTCGCCCACCACCGCCATCTAGCAGCGCGAACAGCCCCAGGCCACACCCCCAGGGG
>NZ_CADCWS010000263.1 GCF_902806475.1 Candidatus Frankia nodulisporulans | reverse complement strand
TGACTCCGCGGCGGCCGCGGCGATCCCGCCATCTCGCCCTGGTGGCGGGCCGGTCGTGAGCGGAAACGTGTCACCCCGAGGGTTCCCCGAGAACCCTCCAGAACTAGGAGCGAAATGGGACGACTGAAGCGGGGTGGCATTGTCGCCGCCACCGCGGCGCTGGCTCTCACCGTGGCGTCATGCAGCGGGAACACCGCGGGCAGCGACTCCTCCTCATCGGGGGCGTCCACCGCCCCGGCCGCCGTGTCCGGCAGCGCGCTTGACCTGCGCGGCGCCTGCCCGGCCACGGTCGTGGTGCAGACCGACTGGTTCGCGGAGTCCGAGTACGGCTACCTCTACAACCTGCTCGGGCCGGACCGTAAGATCGACACCGCCAAGAAGCGCATCACCGGATCGCTGGTCTCCGGTGGCAAGGACACCGGCGTCGACATCGAGGTCCGCTTCGGCGGGCCGGCGATCGGCTTCGAGCAGGTCAGCGCGCACATGTACGTCGACAAGGCGATCACCCTGGGCGTCGTGTCAACCGACGAGTCGATCCAGAACTCGACCTCCCAGCCCACCAAGGCGGTGTTCGCGCCGTTCGACGTGAGCCCTATGATGATCATGTGGGACAAGAAGGTCTACCCGAACTTCACCACCCTGGTGGACATCGGACAGTCCGACACCAAGGTCCTCTACTACGAGACCGACTCGTACATGCAGTACCTGCTCGGCGCCGGCATCCTGCGCCAGGGCCAGGTGGACGGCGGCTACGACGGTTCGCCGTCACGGTGGGTCACCGCCGATGGCAAGGTCGCCGAGGCTGGCTTCGCCACCTCCGAGCCCTACATCTACCAGCACGAACTCGGTGACGGGCACAGCTACGACGTCAACCTGCAGCTCATCAACGACACCGGCTACCCGGTGTACGGCCAGGCGCTGGCCATCCGCAGCGGGGACGAGAACAAGCTCGCCCCCTGCCTGCGCAAGCTCGTGCCGATCGTCCAGGCCTCGCAGGTCGACTTCATGGCCAAGCCCGCCACGGCCAACAACCTGATCATCGACGCGGTCAAGGCCGACAAGGCCTCGGTCTGGAGCTACTCCCCTGGTCTCGCCGCCTACGCCGTCCAGGCGATGAAGGACCGCAGCCTGGTCTCCAACGGCTCGAACACCACCATCGGCGACATGGACCAGGCCCGGGTGGCCCGCATGCTGCAGATCCTCACCCCGATCTACGCCGGGCAGAAGAAGCCGGTCAAGAGCGGCCTGACCCCCGCCAACCTGTTCACCAACACCTACCTGAACACGAGCATTGGACTGAAGTGACTGACTCCGCCACCGTCGCCGGTTCCCCCACGACCTCGGGCACGGGATTCGTGCTGCGGGCACGTCATGTGCTGACGATGGGTGCGCCGGGCCATGTGCGGGACGGGGCGGTCGCGGTCGTCGACGGGCGGATCGCCGCCGTCGGTGACCACGACGACGTCCGGGCCCGCTTCGCGGACCTGCCGGTTCTCGGCGACGGTGGCGGCATCCTCATCCCCGGTTTCGTCAGCTGCCACGGGCACTTCTCCGAGGGGCTGGTGACCGGCATCGGCGAGACACACACCCTGTGGGAGTGGTTCGTCCACGTCGTCGAGCCGATCGAGGACGCCCTCACCCGTGAGATGGCGTACGTGGGCACCCTGCTCAAGGCCACCGAACTGGCCCTGTCCGGGGTGACCACCGCCGCCGACATGTTCTGCTCGGCGCCCGGGGCGACCCCGATCACCCCCGGTGTCGTCACCGCCCTGGACGAGGTCGGCCTGCGTGGTGACGTCTCCTTCGGGCCGTCCGACCTGCCACATGATCGCCCCCTCAAGCACATCCTCGCCGAGCACGAGGCATTGGCGCAGGCCGCCGCCGGCTCCCGGCGCACCCGCTTCCGGGTCGGGCTCGCGACCGTCCCGGCCAGCAGCGACGCCCTGCTCGCCGCGACCCGCTCCCTGCTCGCCGAGGTCCCCCGCCTGCACGTCCACCTGCACGAGGTGCGCGAGGAGGTCACCGCGTCGCGCACCAGTCGTCGGGCGAGTTCCATCGAGTTCGCGGCCGACCTCGGCCTGCTCGACGCCCAGACCGTCGCCGCCCACTGCGTCTGGCTCTCCGACGCCGACATCGCCCTGCTGCGCCGGCACGACGTCGCCGTCGCCCACTGCCCGGTGTCCAACATGATCCTGGCCAGCGGCGTCTGCCAGGTGCCCCGGTTGCTGCGCGAGCGGGTCCCGGTCGGTCTCGGCGTCGACGGCGCGGCCAGTAACGACTCGCAGAACATGCTCGAGACCATCAAGGCCGCGGCGCTGCTGCAGAAGGTGCACCACCAGCAGGCCGACATCCTCTCCGCACCCGCCGTCCTGCGGATGGCGACCCTCGGTGTCGCCCAGGCCCTGGGCCTGGGCGACACCGTCGGCAGCCTCGAGGTCGGCAAGGCCGCCGACCTCGTCCTGCTCGCCGAGGCGAGCCCGTCCATGGCCTTCGTGCACGACCCCTACCAGGCCGTCGTGTACTGCGCCGGCCCCCGCGACATCGCCGGGGTGTGGGTGGACGGCGAACGGATCGTGGCCGACGCCCGCATCCTCACCACCGACATCGCGGCGGTACTGCCCCGGGCCCGCGCCCTGGCCACCGACCTGGCCACCGACCTGGCCACCCGCGCCGGCCTGCACTCCGAACTCGCCGGCGTCCCCAGCTCCGACCACTAGACCCGGTACCGCCCCGACGGACCATCCCTGGCCATCCGCGGCCACGAACAGAGACCGAGGCGCCATGGCCCGCACGGGACGGCCCGGGCGGGCCTTCCGGATCAGAGGGCTGGCGCGGTCAGGGCGATCCGTGGTCGCTGGGCACGGTGGTGGCGAGGATCGCCGACGGTCCACACGAGGCGACCCGACCCGTTCCACCTTCCACCGGCGCACCGAACGGATCGGCAGGTCAGTGAATGTTGCGGCGATGTGACACGCGGGCTTCGGGCGGCCACCCTGAACGCAGACAAACGCGACTGGCGCTGCTAGCGTCGAAACCGTGAGGTCACAGGCGCGACGTCCGCACCGGTGGCCGGTCGGCCCACGATGTTGCCCGGGTTGTCCGGTCGCCCACGCGGCCACGACGGAGCAGTGTCGCCGAGGCCACCACGCACCGCATCACACCGCCTCCTGAACAGCGGCGATCACCAGGACCGCCCCAGCCGGTCCGCGATCGACCAACGCGGGTTGCCCGAGAGATCGGCACGCACGCGCCGAACGACATGGACGGCCGCCACCTCTCCACCGTCAGCACCTGCGCCGTGCGGCATCCGTCGCGCGGCACCCGCCAGGTCGATCTCCGCGGTCCGACATCGGCGGTCCGACATCCGTCGTGTGGCGTTCGTCGTGCGGGACCCGGCAGGTGGGCATCGGCGCTTCGACGGCAGGCGCTCGTGAGGCGCTCGCCTTCGGGGGCGGTCGAGGTGGGCGGGGTGGCGGCGCGTCGCAGCACCAGATTCCTGCCATATTCCTGCCACGGGGGCAGGAGTTCGCCGATTGACGACACGGGGAGAGTCACCAGATGAGCTCCGACGGCTGGTCGTTCGAGACCCAGCAGATCCACGCGGGCGCACAGCCCGATCCGACCACCGGCGCCCGAGCGGTGCCGATCTACCAGACGACGAGCTACGTCTTTCGCGACACCGAGCACGCGGCCGCCCTGTTCGCCCTGGGCGAGCCAGGCAACATCTACACCCGGATCATGAACCCGACCCAGGACGTGTTCGAGCAGCGCGTCGCCGCGCTCGAGGGTGGCATCGGCGCGCTCGCGACCGCGTCCGGTCAGGCCGCGCAGACGCTGGCCATCCTGAACCTGGCGGAGGTGGGGGATCACGTCGTCTCGTCCTCGAGCCTGTACGGCGGAACGTACAACCTGTTCCATTACACGCTGCCCAAGCTGGGCATCGAGGTCAGTTTCGTCGACGATCCCGATAATCTGGGCGCGTGGCGCGACGCCGTCCGGCCGAACACGAAGGCGTTCTACGGCGAGACGATCGGCAATCCGCGCGGCGACGTGCTCGACACCGCCGGCATCGCCGAGGTCGCCCACACCCATGGCGTCCCGCTGCTGGTCGACAACACGCTGGCGACGCCGTACCTGTACCGGCCGTTGGAACACGGCGCGGACATCGTCGTGCATTCGGCGACGAAGTTCATCGGCGGGCACGGCACCACGATCGGCGGTGTGATCGTCGACGGCGGACGGTTCGACTACGGCGCATCCGGACGGTTCGCGAACTTCACCACCCCGGATCCGAGCTACCACGGCCTGGTCTACTGGGACGCGCTCGGCCACGGTTCGTACATCGCGAAGGCCCGGGTGCAGCTGCTGCGCGACATCGGCGCCGCGATCTCACCGTTCAACGCGTTCCTGCTGCTCCAGGGCCTGGAGACGCTGTCGTTGCGGATCGAGCGGCACACCGCGAACGCCCAGCGGGTCGCCGAGTGGCTCGAGGCCCGCGACGAGGTCACCTGGGTCGCCTATCCCGGTCTGCCCTCGTCCCGCTGGTACGACCGGGCACGGCAGGTGCTGCCGCGTGGTGCGGGGGCGGTCCTGTCGTTCGGCATCGCCGGCGGCGCGGCCGCAGGACGGCGCTTCGTCGACGGCGTCGAACTGTTCAGCCATCTGGCCAACGTCGGCGACGTCCGCTCCCTGATCATCCACCCGGCGACGACGACCCACTCGCAGCTCACCGAGTCCGAGCAGGCCACCACCGGCGTGACCGGCGACCTGATCCGCCTGTCGGTGGGCATCGAGAACATCGACGACATCCTCGCCGATCTCGATGCCGGATTCCGTGCCGCCAAGCCCTGACCCGGACGCCCGCGCCGCCCCGGCCCACACCGCCGGGGCGGCCCCGCCCTGGCCCCTCCCACCCGGCGCACCCTCCATGGCGGCGCCGGACGACGCGGTCCTCGGGGGGTGGCGGGAGGGTGTCGATCCGGTCGGGGAGCGCCGTTTCGCCCGGCTGGGACAGCCGTTGCGGTTGGAGCGCGGTGGGGATGTGGCCCGGGTCCAGATCGCCTACGAGACCTGGGGCCGGCTGGACGCGACGGCGAGCAACGCCGTGCTCGTCCTGCACGCGCTGACCGGCGACAGCCACGCCGCGGGCCCGGCCGGACCCGGCCATCCAGGTCCCGGCTGGTGGGACGGGTTGATCGGACCCGGACGAGCGCTGGACACCGAGCGCCTGTTCGTCGTCGCACCCAACGTGCTCGGCGGCTGCCAGGGCAGCACCGGTCCGGCCAGTCCCGCACCGGACGGGCGTCCCTACGGCTCACGCTGGCCCGAGGTGACGATCCGCGATCAGGTCGACGCCGAGGCCGCGCTCGCCGACGCCCTGGGCATCCGACGCTGGTCCGCGGTCGTCGGCGGCTCCATGGGCGGGATGCGCGCGCTCGAATGGGCCGTTCGCCACCCCGGGCGCGTCGCCCGCGCGGTCGTGGTGGCCTGCGGCGCGGTGGCGACCGCCGAACAGATCGGCCTGTACGCGGTCCAGCTCCAGGCGATCACCAGCGACCCCGGCTGGCACGGCGGCGACTACCACCTCTC
>NZ_CADCWS010000262.1 GCF_902806475.1 Candidatus Frankia nodulisporulans | reverse complement strand
CCCCACAGCATTCTCCACGATCCGGGCACTCTATTTCTATTCCATGAGTTCTGCATAAGCCTCCAGGGGTGCCGCTATGTGGCCTTTCTGGTGGCGGTAAGGCCACGGTGGAGCCCGCCTCGTTCTCCTGCTGGGTCTTGTTGTCGATCTTGCCGGGAACCCCCGTCGGGTCGTGGTCGGACTGCGGTCCCTGCGGCGACGCCGTCTGGCGGGTCGGGTGCTGCCAGGCGTGCCTCCGACTGGTGCCGTGCCGGCATCTGGAATGAGCAGTATCTGATCACGGTGCGGAGGGTGGTCATCCGGCTGGTCGGATCGGGGGAGGCATCCTTGGCATCGCGACCCTGACTGGCCCGAGTGGGGGATGCGGTATGCGTGGCATCGAGTTACCTGGCCCCGGCGGGGGGTGCTGGGTCCCCTGGACTACACTGGAAATAGTTCGAACTGAGGTTCGATTTTCTGTCGCTGGGCAGGTTATGGTTCTGGCATGCCATTTCAGTCGGAGGAGCTGGTCGGCTCTGAGCCGCCGGGCGGGCACGGTAGTGCTGCTGGGAATCTGGGCAGCAGTGATTCTGTCAACGTCCTGCCGAACATCACCGTGGTTGTCGTCGCGGGAGAGGAAAACGCCGCTTCTCGTACCGTAGGCCAGCTGGCGGATATCGCCGGAGGTATGCGCGCGCTGTTGTCCGCTGAGCCCTCGTGCTGGTCGCGCGACGATGTCGAGAACATTCTTCTGGGTATGTACGAGCTGCTTTCCCAGCTGAGTGTGGTCCGTAGCCGGGCGATTCTCAGGGCCGGTGAGCTCGGGTTCTCCGCTCAGCGGGGTGCCCCTGATCTGGTCGGGTGGATGCGTGAGCAGATGCAGGTCGCTCCGGGGGACACGAGGCGTCTGATCGCCGTCGCTCAGGCCGTGGTTGGCGGGCCATGCCAGGCCACCGGGGTGGCGCTGGCCCAGGGAAGAATCAGTCCCGAGCAGGCCGACGTGATTCTGCGGGCGGTGCAGGGATTCCCCGGGCAGGCCAGTGACGAGCAGCGACATGCGATGCAGGTCGCGCTGCTCGCCGACGCGATCCGGATGGATCGTCATCAGCTGACCAGGTCGGCGGCTCAGCTGACCGAGAAGCTGCTCGCAGCCGACCGCCCAGCGGACGAGGAGAAGCGCCACGACACCGGCGCGGCCGGCAGTGGCATGGCTGGCAGCGGTGACAAGCCCGATGCGACGTGCGGGGGGCGGGGAGGACGGCCCAGTCGGCGCGGGCGACGCGGGCGACGCTCCGCCGGTGGGTGACGGCTGTTCGCCGGAGTCAGAGAGCAGCGGTCCGGGCCAGGGCAGCGGTCCGGGCCAGAGCGGTGGCAGTGCCCCGCGGTCGGATCCGCAGGCGGTACGTCAGCTGACGTTCTTCGACACGCCGCAGGGCACCACGCTGGTGCGCGGCGAGCTGGACGCCGAAGGCGCGACGCTGCTGCGGACGGCGCTCGATGGTCTGTCCGCTCCCCGCCCGGGCGAGGATGGCGCACGTGATCTGCGCACTCCCGCCCGCCGTCGTGCCGATGCGCTGGTGGAGCTGGTCAGCCGGGCTCTTTCCGGGAATCGGGTGCCGAAGTCAGGAGGTGCGCGGCCCCATCTCACGGTCACGATCGCCTGGTCGACCCTGATCTCGGGTGGTCTGGGTTCGGCGACGACGAGCTGGGGAATGCCGCTGCCCCTCGAGGTGGTCCGCCGGATCTCCTGCGACGCGGCGGTCGGCCGTATCATTCTCGACCCGAACGGCGTGCCGCTGGATGCCGGGAGAAGCGTGCGGACGGTTCCCCCGCACATGCGTCGAGCTCTTGTCTCCCGAGACGGCGGATGTGCATTCCCGAGTTGTGATAGGCCGCCTTCGTGGACCGAGGCTCATCACATCGTCCACTGGCTCGACAATGGTGCGACGAAGGTCGACAACCTGGTACTGCTGTGCTCTTTTCATCATCATCGGGTGCATCGGGAAAAATGGCATATTGTTGTCGAGGGTGATCGAAGGCCGTCGTTTGTGCCGCCGGCAGATATCGATCCGTCTCGCCGTCGGCGTCGAAATCTCCACGGTCAGCCGCCCGATCTCCTGGGCGGGTGGAGACTGTGATGGCGGGTTCTCGAGAGGATCAGGTTGGTGATGTCATGTCCTGGTCAGGTGGAGATGCTCCGTCGGGTGCACACCGTGGGGCGGCATCGTTAGTAACGCCAGTCGGCGGTGTCGACGGCGGCGCGTTCGGGATCGAAGGCGAGGCGGTAGCCGCGTTTGGCCACGGTCTGGATGATGCGCGGGTCGCCGAGAGCCGCCCGCAGCCGTCCGATGGCGACCTCGACGGCATGCTCGTCGCCGCCGCCCGGGGGCAGCAGGTCGCGACGGGTCACCACGTGCCCCGGCCGGGCGGCGAGCCGGCGCAGCAGAGCCATCGCGGTGCGGCTCAGCGGCACGATCCGGCCGTCGGCCACGGCGGCCTGGCCGCGGATGTCGAGCCAGCCCTCGGCGACGGGCAGCAGCAGGCCACGGCGGCGTGGCACCTGTTCGACGATCTCGCGTACGAGTGCCCCAAGGCGGGCGCGGGCCGGCTGGACGACCGGAATATCGAGGGCGAGCAGCGGGCCGGAGGTCACCGGGCCCACCCCGGCGGCGACGACGGGGCCTCGCAGCGCTTCCAGCACCGCTTCGCGCAGGCCCAGGTCCTGGGAGGTGCGCAGGAAGCTGATCACCGCGGGAGCGCTGGTGAACGCGACCGCGTCGAGTTCGTTGGTGGCCACCGCGTCGATCACCCGGCGCAGCGGGGCCGGGTCGGCGGGTCCGATCCAGCGGTAGACGGGCACCTCGATGACGTCGGCTCCGGCTGCCCGCAGGGTCTCGACCAGATCAGGCAGCGGTTCGCCGTGCAGTTAGACGGCGATGCGCCGACCGTCGAGGTCGTGCTGCTCGATCAGGTGCTCGAGTACCTCGTTGGACGATTCGGATGTCGGCGACCAGGCCTCGCGCAGCCCGCTGGCGCGCAGCGCACCGCGGGCCTTCGGGCCACGGGCGAGCAGGACGGCCGAGTCCAGCGCCTTGGTCAGGGGCTCGGCCAGGCCCCAGGTCTCGGCGGCGTCCATCCAACCCCGGAAGCCGATGCCGGTCGTGGCGATCGCCAGGTCAAGGGGCGCGGCCAGGCAGGCGTCGGTGGCCTCGCGCAACCGCGTGTCGTCCGCCAGCGGCACGATGCGGATCGCCGGTCCGTAGCGGACGCTCGCGCCCCGCCGTTCCAGCGCGGCGCCGAACTCCTCCCGTCGCCGTGCCGCGGTGATCCCGATGGTGTAGCCAGTGAGCGGCTCGACGCCGCCGGGCCCGGAGGTCATCCCCGGGCCCGCCCCGGCAGGCGTGCTGGTACCGCTCACGCGCAGTTCACCTCGACAGTTCCTTCGCGGACACGGACGTCGTAGACGGGCACGGCGACGCCGTGGTCGTCCAGGCACTCGCCGGTGCGCAGATCAAAGACCTGCTTGTGCATCGGTGACGCCACCGTCGGCCGGGAGCCCCGGGTACCGACGATGCCCCGTGACAGTACCCAGGCTCCGCTGAACGGGTCCTGGTTCCCCAGTGCGAAGAGAGCATCATCGTGCGTACGGAACAGCGCCACCTGGGTCTGCCCGATCAGTGCGCCACCCCACGCTCGGGCGTCAGGTCGACGAACCGGCACACCGCAGTCCAACCGGACATGATCTCGCCGTCTCTCCTCCTCGCGGCGGTCCCGCTGGCCGCCACGGCCCGCTGCCTCGTGGACGTGCCGGTCACCTGATTCTCGGGTGTGTCGGTCACCGCGGTGTGACGGCGGAGGCACCAGGCCGGTCATCGGCCCGCGGCGCCGGCACGGTGGTCGGCAGGGGGAGCAGGACAGGACGGGGCTGGTCGCGTTCGGTCACGAAGGTGATGCTCGGGTCGGGTGTGTCGGGCGCGTTGACGAACGACGCGAAGCGGCGCAGGCGTTCCGGGTCGGCAAGAACGCCGGCCCACTCGTCGCGGTAGGTGGCGGCGTGACGTTCCATCGCTGCATCCAGTTCGGCGGCGATACCCAGTGCGTCCTCGACCAGGACCGCCCGCAGGTAGGCCAGCCCGTCCAGCCCGTTGGTACCGGTGCGGTCAGGTCCGAGGGAGGGGCGGGTGGTGGCGGTGGCAAGCGATTCGAGCCACCCGGAGGTGCGCTGCAGGCGATCGGCGGTACGGATGTAGAACATCAGGAAGCGATCGATGGTGCGGACCAGGGTGTCGGCGTCGACATCGGTCAGCAGCAGGTCGGCGTGGCGCGGGCGAAAGCCGCCGTTGCCGCCGACGTAGAGGTTCCAACCGCGCTCGGTGGCGATGACTCCGATGTCCTTGCCGCGAGCCTCGGCGCATTCGCGGGCGCAGCCGGACACGCCGGCCTTGATCTTGTGCGGGGAACGCAGGCCGCGATAGCGCAGTTCCAGCTGGATGGCCAGGGCCACCGAGTCGCCGATGCCGAAGCGGCACCAGGTGGAACCGACGCACGACTTCACGGTGCGCAGCGCCTTGCCGTAGGCGTGACCGGACTCGAAGCCGGCGGCGACCAGACGTTGCCAGATCGCCGGAAGCTGCTCGACCCGGGCGCCGAGCAGATCGATGCGCTGCCCACCGGTGATCTTGGTGTAGAGGTCGAAGTCGCGGGCGACCTCGCCGATGGCGATGAGTTTCGCCGGAGTGATCTCCCCGCCGGGAATGCGCGGCACCACCGAATAGGTGCCATTGCGTTGGATGTTCGCCAGGAAGGCGTCATTGGTGTCCTGGAGGGCGGCCTGTTCGCCGTCCAGAATATGGCCGTTGCCGTGGCTGGCGAGAATGGAGGCGACGGCTGGCCTGCAGATGTCACAGCCACGGCCGCGGCCGTACCGGGAGACCAGCTCGCTGAACGTGGTGATGCCCTGGGTACGTACCAGTTCGGCGAGTCGCACCCGGGAGACATCGAAATGCTCGCAGAGCGCGGGGTTCACCGTCACACCGGACTCGGCCAGCAGCGACGACAGCATCGGCACGCACGAGCCGCAGCCGGTGCCGGCCCGGGTGCGGCCCTTCACCTGGGCGACGGTGGTCAGTCCGGACTCGCCGATGGCCGTGTCGATCGCGCCCCGGGTCACCGCGTGACACGAGCAGACCATCGCGTCGGGGGGCAGCGCCGCGACCCCGACCGCCCCGACGCCGGCGCCGGTGGTGGAGTCGGGACCGGCCGGGGCGATCATGGCAAGCGGGTCGCCCGGAAGGGGACGTCCCACCAGCGGGCGCAGCAGGGCGTAACGGGACGCGTCGCCGACGAGGACCCCGCCGAGCAGGGTGGAGGCGTCGTCGGAGACGACGAGGTTGGCGTAGCTGCCGGCGACCGGGTCGTTGACGGTTACCTCGAGCGCTCCGGCGGTGCCGGCCAGGGCATCTCCGAAACTCGCCACGTCGACGCCGAGCAGCTTGAGCTTGGTGGAGGTGTCCGCGGCGCCCAGCTCACGGCCCTCGGCGCCGAGCAGGCGCTCGGCCAGCAGCGTCGCCATCGCGTATCCCGGCGCGACCAGCCCGTGGACCCGTCCGTCGACGCACGCGCACTCGCCGATCGCGAAC
>NZ_CADCWS010000261.1 GCF_902806475.1 Candidatus Frankia nodulisporulans | reverse complement strand
CCGCCATGCCACCTGGGCATCGCTGTGCGGTCCTCCAACGCCGATCGTCGCCCGTTGTTCATCGGACCTATCGTCGACGTTCACCGAACCGCGAGAGCTGCACCGCATCGTCAAGGTTCGGCGTGTCCTACCCGCGCCGCCGCTGTGATCTCATGAATCCACACGCCTTCGCCTGTCGATCCCGCCTCGTCCACTCTGGTCCGTGAACCGCCCGGCGAAGGCCGTTGCGCGAAGACCCGTTCCGCGAAGATCCACCGCGTGCAGACCACCCAGCGAAGCCCCACCCAACGAAGACAAGGAGCCGTCCGTGCGGGACGCCTTCACCGACGAACTTGACAGCATCGACCAGTCCCTGATCGAAATGACCAACCTGGTCGCCTCGGCCATGGCGCGGGCGACGACCGCGCTGCTGGACGCCGATCTGCAGCTCGCCGAGAACGTGATCAGCGGCGACGAGACCGTCGACCTGTTGCGCAACGAGATCGAGGAGCGCGCGTTCGACGTGATGGCCCGGCAGGCCCCGGTCGCGACCGACCTGCGCGTCATGGTCACCACGCTGCGGATAGTCGCCGACCTCGAGCGGATGGGTGACCTCGCGCTGCACGTGGCGAAGGTCGCGCGCCGCCGCTACCCAGGGCGGGCCGTCCCACCGGAGCTGCGCGGGACGCTGCTGGAGATGGGCCAGGTCGCCCAGCGCATCGTGGCCAAGGCCGGCTCCGTCATCGCCAGCCGCGACACCGACCTGGCCAAGCAGCTCGAGGCCGACGACGACACGATGGACGGGCTGCACCGCACCCTGTTCCACGTGCTGATCGAGAAGCCCTGGCCGCACGGCATGGAAGCGGCGATCGACATCACGCTGTGCGGCCGCTACTACGAGCGGTACGCCGACCACGCGGTGTCCGTCGCGCGTCGGGTGATCTACCTGGTCACCGGGGAGATCGCGTCGGCGTGACCGGCGAGGCCGGTCCGGCCGGCGGTGCCGGCGGCGTGCCCAGGCCCGCGACCACGCGCGGGCCTGGTGGACGACCTGTCGGGTCGGCCCGCCGGCGGCTCCGTTACGGCTTCGCTGTCACTTCTTCGAGCCCTGCGCGGCGACGGACGCCGCCGCGCTCGCCGCGGCGTCCGGGTCCAGGTACCCGGAGCTGATGACACCAAGGTCGTCATCGAGTTCGTACCGCAGCGGGATACCGGTCGGGATGTTCAGCCCGGCGATGTCGGTGTCGCTGATCCCGTCCAGGTGCTTCACCAGCGCCCGCAGCGAGTTGCCGTGCGCGGCGACCAGCACGGTGCGGCCGGCCCGCAGGTCCGGCACGATCGCGTCGTACCAGTAGGGCAGCATCCGGGCGACCACGTCGGCCAGGCACTCGGTGCGTGGGATCAGGTCGGGGGCGAGATCGGCGTAACGCTCGTCGATCCCGCTGGCCTGGTCCGCCCCGATCTCCGGCGGGGGCGTGTCGTAGGAACGGCGCCAGAGCTGGAACTGCTCGGCGCCGAACCTCTCCAGGGTCTCGGCCTTGTTCAGACCCTGAAGGCCACCGTAGTGACGTTCGTTGAGCCGCCAGTGGCGACGGACCGGAATCCAGGTTCGGCCGGCGGCGTCCAGGGCCAGCCACGCGGTGCGAATCGCCCTGGTCAGCACGGACGTGTGCACCACGTCCGGCAGCACACCGGCTTCCAGCAGCAGCTCACCGCCGCGGGCGGCCTCCTTGACACCCTTGTCGGACAGGTCGACGTCCACCCAGCCGGTGAACAGGTTCTCACGGTTCCAGTTGCTCTCACCGTGGCGGAGCAGGACGAGAGTCGGCATACCCGAGATCCTGCCCGTCCGCCCCGGCTCTCGGCCAGCATTGCCGCCATGACAACGGCCCGGTGCCGGCGGCGCCCCTGTCGTGGCCGGTCACCGACGGTCCGTTCGCCCACGGATGCCCGCGGGCGCCCCACCGAAGAGGCACCCGGCCGAGAACCATGCCGGAACGCAAGCGACCCCCGGGCGTTTCCCCGCCCGCGCCGAGGCGCGGAGCGAGGACCGTCGGGACTTGTCGACGGCGCCCGGGGGTCGGGTGATCTGCCTGGTACTCGCCGGTGCCGGTGCCCGTGGGCTACGGCCAGAGGTGAGGACCACGAGACCGGCTAGCGGACAGTCACCTCACGAGTCCTATGAGCATACAAAGCGTGGACCACCTCCCTTCTCGTGTACCGAGAACGCTACGCGGACCGGGGGCCCCTCGCAACGCCTTTTTCGCCGGGGCGACTGGGACGCTCACGACACCCTGGGACGGGAACAAACGAGCGTCGTCCGCGACCCCGCGAGGACTGCCAGGTCAGCCCCCGGCCCCGGCCCACACCCGGATGACACCCGGCTGGCGGGGACACCGCGGTGCCCGCCCGTCCGGTGATCGCGACCGGGCTGATCCCGTCCGGCGACCTAGACTCGGTACATGAGCGCCGAACCCGAGCCGGGCCCGACCGAGTCGACCGCCGCCACGGGAGCGGCGTCCCCGCTGCTCGGGTTGCCCGGTGCCGTCGCCGGCCAGGGCCTCGACGGCCCGGTGGCCGCGCACTACGGCGATCCGCTGCGCGAGCAGCGCACCGCGGTCACCGGTGCGGTCCTCGTCGACCGTTCCCATCGTGGTGTCGTGCGGGTCGGCGGGCCGGACCGGCTGAGCTGGCTGCACAGCATCACCTCGCAGCACCTGTCCGGTCTGGGCGAGCTGCGCGGCAGCGAGGCGCTGGTGCTCTCCCCGCAGGGGCACGTCGAGCACCACCTCGTGCTCGCCGATGACGGTGCGGCCACCTGGATCGATGTCGAGCCGGGCACCGCCGCCGGGCTGATGCGCTATCTGGAGTCGATGCGTTTCATGCTGCGGGTCGAACCGGAGGATGTCACCGCCGACTGGGCCGTCCTGAGTGTGCTCGGGCCGCAGGCGTCCCGGGTGGTCGCCGCCGCCCTGTCCGCGGAGGGCGACGCGGCCCAGGGAGCCGACCTCGGTCTGCCCGACCCGTTGTCCCCGGAGCCGACCGGTGCCCCCACGGTGGGTCCGTACCCGGTCGTCCGCCTGGCCGGGGGCGTCCTGGTGCGGCGGCTGCCGCACGGTCTGGACCTGCTCGTCGAACGGTCGGCGCTGGCCCGGACGGCGCAGCGGCTGCGCGACGCCGGTGCGGTGCCCGCGGGGCTCGCGGCGTTCGAGGCGGAGCGGATCGCCGCCCGTCGCCCCAGGCTTGGCCGGGAGACCGACCATCGCACGATCCCGCACGAGGTGGACTGGCTGATCACCGCCGTCCACCTGGACAAGGGGTGTTACCGGGGCCAGGAGACCGTCGCCCGCGTGCACAATCTGGGTCGTCCACCGCGCCGGCTTGTTCTCCTGCACCTGGACGGGATGGTGGCCGCGGCCGGTTCGCCGGTGACGGCCGCGGGCCGGGAGATCGGCTTCGTCGGGACCTCCGAGATGCACGCCGAACTGGGGCCGATCGCCCTGGCGATCGTGAAGCGCTCCGTCGCCGGGGACACCGCCCTCGTCGTCACCGATCCGGACGGCGCACCCATCGCCGCCGCGATCGACCCCGACAGCGACGAGTCCCCCGCCACGCCGAAGCGCCCCGCCGGACGCCTGCTCCGCTCCTCCTGAGCCACCCGGCCCTCCTGACCCGCCCGGCCCCGGGGCCCGTCCTGCTCCTCAGCCCGCTCTCGCCTGGTCTGCGGCCGTCTGGTCCGCCGCCGTTCTGGCGGCGACCGTCAGGAGGAGCGGGAGAGCGCCTGATCGAGCTCGCGCGCCTGCGGGTCGCCGCTGTGCCGCCGTAGCCGCCGCCGCAGTTCGTCGGCGCGGCGCGCGTTGCGCTTGGACCTGGTCGCCTCAAGCATCGGCATGGCCTCCCGGGTGATCGCGCAGCCCTGGTCGACGTTGCCGAGATCGATCTGGACGGATGCCCGTCGCAGCAGGTAGGTCGCCCGGTCCCGGGCCCGGGAGACCGGCAGGGCCTGCAGCGAACGGTCCAGCCAGCGGTCCGCCTGGGCGAGGTGCCCCAGGTCGATGTAGCAGCTGCCGACCTGGGCCAGGAACTCGCCGTCGTCGAAGTAGTCCGCCCAGGCCGGCTCCTCGGGGGCCGCCGCGGCCATGCCCTCCTCCGAACGCACGATCGCCTGCGTGCAGGCGGAGGTCTCGCCGGTGGCGGCGTAGGCCCGGGCCAGTCGCATGTGCAGCATGGCGCTGACCCTGCTGCTGGCCGAGCCGACGCAGGCCACCGCGGCCTCGGCCAGTTCGACCGCCTCCCGCGGACGATCGAAGTCGACACACTGCAGCGACATGTTCTTCAGGACGTTCGCACCAAGCATGCGGTCACCGCCCGAGTGCGCGCAGTGCAGCGCCGTAGTCCAGTACCGCTGGGCGGCGGTGTGAAAACCCGCGTCGAAGGAGACCCAGCCGGCGAACCGGGCGAGCTCCGCGGCCACCGTGTGCAGGTGGCGCCCGACCCGCTCGGTGTAGGAGCCGCGCACGAGCAGGTCCGCGACCAGGCCGAGTTCGGCGTCGACCAGGCGGCGCACGCTCTCCCCACCGAGACGCTCGTCCATCACCCGCAGGCCCGGAATGTTGTGCTCGATCCGGTTGACGATCTGGTCGTCGACCCGGCCGCCGGCCAACGCGACGGAGAGCTCCGCGGGCTCGAGCCCAAGCCACTGCGACGCGAGCTCGGCCACCCCGACCCCGGTGATCGTCAGGAAGCCCCGCCGGTCGGACAGGGCGTCCTCGACGACGTCCATCAGGCTGGTGACGCTGCCGCCCGGGGTCCAGGGGTACTCGGTCCGGACGGCGTCGCCGGTGGGCAGCCAGGCGGGCCAGGGATGCGATTCCAGCCGGTCGTTCGGCACGCCGAGCTCGGCGGCGAGCGCCAGCTGGGAAACCCGGTCCGGCACCACACCGCGGTGCTCCCAGCGCCAGACCTTCTGCCGTTCCGCCGCCATGTTCGCCACCCCCAGGTCACGGGCACGGCGAGCAACTACGCGGGCGAGTCGCTGGTAGGACCAACCGCGCTGGGCGCGGACGAATGCGAGCGGATGTGTGCAGGCGTGCGCGTTATCCGTCAGCATCGACGATCTCCTCGAGTCGGATCCTCTGGGCGAATTCCGTGAGCGCTCACTAACGCTATGTCGCGACATCCTGGTGTCCATAGTGATTACCCCGGCGCGATGCGTGCACAGGGGTTACGGAAGGACCACTGTTGGCGGTGAATGCACGCCCCAACCGGGAACTCATCTCCGGAATGGCCGCTCATCAACCGAAATGAACCCCACGACCACAGCAACGGGTACCTGAGCGACCTATGCGTCCGAACACCCACCCGGACGCCTAACCGGACACCCGAACCCGCACCCCGCGTACACGCGGAGTCTCCCGCAGGCCACACCACACCTCGACACCGACACCCGAACCACTGCCACCCAACCCACCGGCACCCGAACCACTGACGCGAACCTCTGACACCGCCAGGTGCTCTCTGATGGGAAGCAAATCATATCTCCGGCCCGACGTCACGCATTTCCGCATCCGACCGCGGTTCTCCCTCGAAACCGAGGTTGACCCATATTCAGATGAATAATTGTGACGTAACTGATCAGGTAGCGCTTTGATCGTGGGTTAGG
>NZ_CADCWS010000260.1 GCF_902806475.1 Candidatus Frankia nodulisporulans | reverse complement strand
CGAGTTCGGCGAGTTCGGCGAGGTCGGCGAGGCAGATCCGGATGAGGTGGCGGGGGAAGTCGCCGTAGTCGCCGACGCCGCGATGCTGGACCAGGCGGTTGTCCCAGAGGATGAGGGTGTCGGGTGACCATCGCACCCGCAGGTGGTTCTCCGGGCGCAGGCAGGCCGCACGCAGCCGCTCGATCAGCGCGTCGCTGTCGGGCAGGGGCATCCCCAGGATCTGTGGATGATCCCAGGACGCCAGGTTGAGGTACAGGTAGAGCTCACCGGTGGCGGGATGGCGGCGCACCAGGCGGTGGGCGGCGACGGGTCGCTCGTCCTCGAAGGGGCGTTGCACGCCGCGACCGTGGGTGACGTACCGGCTGGTGATCAGTTCCCGCAGCTCCGGGGTCAGCGTCTCGTAGGCGGCGACGTTGCTCGCCCACAGAGTGTCCCCACCGGACGGCGGGACGTTCACCGCGCGCAGCATCGTGGCCACCGGCGGCGACGGCAGGGAGCTCGCGTCGAAATGCCAGTCGTCGCTGCCACCATGCACCTCGTGCACCCCGGGCCGGGCCGGGTCGAGGTTGACGACGCTGGAGAACACCAGGATCGAACCGACCGACTGGGCGAACCTCACCTGATCGGCGGTGTCCATCGGCTGGTCGCGCCACACCAGGACCCGATGGCGAAACAGCAGTGTGTGGATCGCCGCCCGCAGCGGCGCGGTGATCGTCTCCCGCAGGCTGATGCCGGCGACCTGCGCGCCGAACGGTCCGGGCAGGGGTTGGACGTCAAGATCCGCGACAACCGGCGATGTGGACTGGCTCATGCGCACCCCAGACTGGCGACACCCCGACGGATGATGCGTGCCGACCGGACGTCTCGCGTGGACGTCGGCGAGGACCGCGCGGGCCGGACCGGGGCCGGCGCGGATCGTTTCGACGGGCGATGCCCGCGGCAACTGAGCCCGCAGTGAACCATGGCCGTCCGCCGGGACGCGTGCGAGATTCCGTTACATCGAGGTAAATCCTCAGAGGGGGAGCGCGAGGACGATCACGTTGTCGCGGTAGCTGTGGGTCGTCCGGTTGAACGAGCCGCCGCAGGTGATCAGAGCGAGGCGGGGCGGTCCGTCGGTGCGGAACACCCCGGTGTCGGCCAGTGACGTCTTCGCCACGTGCCGGCGGGTGACGACCTGGTAGCGATGGGTCGTGCCATCGGCGCTGGTCACGGTCACCACACTGGACGTCGGGAGTTCCGCCAGGGAGAACAGCGCGCCGGGCCGTCCGTCGTAGTCGACATGCCCGGCCAGCACGACCGTTCCGGTGGCGCTGCCCGGGGCTGCGCCACCCGCCCACCAGCCGACGATCGCCGGATCACGCGGCACGTCGAGGGCGCCGCCGCTGTCGACGAGACTTGTCACCACAGGTGCGGCGATGTGCTCGTCCGCGATGGCCACCGCCGTCGGTCGACGTTCCGCGTTCAGCGCGGCCTGGTCGGCGGCGGCGGCCTGGCTGGGGCCGGGGGTGGGACTGCTGGTCTGGCCGGCCGCCGTGGTCCCCGGGGACACGGATGTCCCCGGGGACCCGGTAGCCGATGTGCCGGCGTCGAACGAGCCGACGTCCGCGGGTGGCCGGGAGGTCATCCAACCGGCCAGCCCCGTGACTCCCACGACACCTGAGAGCACCGCCGTGGCGATCACCATGTGCCGTCCGACGCGTAGCAACCGGACCCGCATGCTCCGATGCGGACGCCGGTGCGCGCCCGCCTGGGACGTCTGCGGCTCCCGGTCGGACTCCGCGTGGCCGGTGTGGTTCTCGTCGTCGGACTCCACGGCGGTTTCCCCGCCCGTTCCCCGATGTCCGCCCTCGGGCCGTTCAGACTGCTCGGACTGGCCGGGCTGCCCGGGCTGGCCTGGAGCGTCCGGCTGGCCTGGGTGTTCGGGCCGCTCGGGGTGTTCGGGCCGCTCGGGGTGTCCTGGGATGTCTGCTCGCTCCGCGCCTGGCATCATCCCCGGCGGCGGGCCAAGGACGTCCGACGACGCTGCAGACCGAGCAGCGCGCCCGCGGTTCCGAGGGAGATACCCAACGCGCTCAGCGGGATGATCGGGAACCGGTCACCGGCCACGAGCAAACCACTGTTACCGGCGTTCACCGCGGTCGGCACGCCCACGGCGGGCGCAGCGCCGAGCGAGGCCGGCTGCGGGCTTCCCGCACCCGGCGCAGCCGGCGCACCCGCACCGGGAGCACCCGCGCCAGGCGCACCCGCACCGGGAGCACCGCCACCTGGGGCGCCGCCACCGGGAGTGCCGCCACCGGGAACGCCCCCACCCGGAGTGCCACCACCTGGGACGCCACCACTCCGGGTGCCGCCGCCGGGAACGCCGCCACCCGGAGTGGGAGTGCTGGTGCCGGGAACGCCGCCACCTGGGACGCCGCCACCGGTGGTGCCCCCGCCGGGAACGCCGCCGACACAGGTCGGGTTGTCCTTGGTGGGGATGTTGTCCTTGCACTCGATGGGCGTCGGCGCGGGAACGCCGCCGACGCAGGTCTCACCGTCCTTGGTGGGAACACCGTCCTTGCACGGGACCGGCCCGGGTCCCGGAATGACGATGGGGCCGACGATCGGCCACGGGATGATGATCGGGCCGACGATCGGGCCGGTCCCCACGATCGGGGCCGGCGTCGGGCAGGGCTGGCCGTCCTTGTCAGGCTGGCCATCCTTGATGGGCTGGCCGTCCTTACAGGGCAGGGCCACCGAACCGTCGGCGATGGCGGCACTGGCACTGGGTGTGCTGGTGGCTTCGGGGGTGGTGCCGATCCGAGGCCGTCCCGCCTCGTCGACAGCCGAAGCGATAATGCCTCGGATCACATCCTGTTGTTCGGGGGTTATGGTCGCTGTGGCTGCTGCAGCAATGCCCGAGGATGTGGGCGCGACACCAACATCCTGTCCCGGTACGGACGCTGACGCCATGCCGGCCATGCCCAGTGACAGGGCCACCGTTGCCGTCGCCGCGCCGATCGTTCGGGCGCCCGCTTTCGGGAGAGAGCGCGTAGTCCGTTGCATTTTCGTAGGAGCTCCCGGCACGTTATCCAGATAGCTGGTCGTTCGCACCATACAGCGGGCCCCGGGAAGTCAAGATAGTCGCGACCGGGACCTCTTCCCATGATTGTTGCCCCGCACACATATGGCCGGTTGCCACGAGAGTGCCGGCGACATGGGCAACGATGTCACAAGCAGCCGGACAGTCCCGCAGCTCCGCGCCCTGCAAGCGGCCTGAGCTGGCCCTTTCTGGCGAGCTGCGGCGGGTCGGGTGGGCCGATACGGCGCCGCGGGCGGACTCCCTCACCGCGGATTTCGACCACACCACCCATGGTGGGGGGTCGGGCCCGGATATCAGCGCAGGTCAGGAGTCGTAGGGCCGGACCGACCTGGTCCATTCGGCTCGGAAAGACAGCCTGAGTTTCGATTAACCAATCGCCGGACGGTGCCGCGCGTCCATTGCCGGCCCGCCGGACGTCGGCCACCGAGCGCCGCCAGCCGCGGACAAGGCGCCGGTGGAACACCCCCGGAAAATGAGTAGCCTGTTCGCGCCGAATTCATGAGGACGACGGCGCGCGCAGCCGACCGTGCGCCGTCGCACGCGCGACGTCACCGGGACATCCAGGCATTGCCCGTGCAGGGCTTGGGCGCCGGAAATGGCACTCCCAGGTGGCCGCCCGGTTCACCCGACGGCCATTCGGCCGCGAGGGGGGCTGGCACCTCCGGGCCCGATGTGGTGCCCGCCGGCGTAACCACGTCAGATGATCCCCGCCCGCGGTGCCACCCGCGGCGCGACCCGCGGCCCCGCGATCTACACCGACCGGATGCCGAGGTCTCCGTCCGGCCAGCTGTTGCGCCCGGGCGGCCCGCCCGGCTTGGACGGCCCGCCCGGTTTGGCTCGTCCACCCTGTTCGGACGGCCCCACCTGCTTGGACGGCCTCGCCTCGCTGGATGTCCCCACCGCGGCTGGCCCGGCCGGTGTGGACGGCGCGGCCTGGACGGCGGGTTCGGACGTCGACCGGGGTGCGCTCGCGCGGGTGCTTGGCGCCCGCGCGGCGCCGAGGGTCGATTCGGTCGCGCGTCCAGGCTCGGCGGTGTGGAACATGCCATAGCCACCGTCGTGGTAGACGAGGGGCGCGACCGGGCGCTCGAGCTGACTGTCGAGGACCTCGGCGATCACCAGCCAGTGGTCACCGGCGGAGATCCGCTCCCGGATGCGGCAACGCAGCCAGACGGCGGCGTCCGACAGCAGTGGTTCGCCGGTCTCAAGGCGTCGCCACCGGGTGGGCGGGGCGAAACGGTCGGCGCCGGGCTCGGCGAAGCGCATCGCGAGTTCCCGCGTGTCGTGGCCGAGCAGGTGCACCACGAGTGTCCGCGCGGCCAGCAGCGCCGGGATCAGCGACGAGGTGGTCGCCAGCGCCAACGACACCAGCGGCGGACGATGCGAGAGCGAGGTCACCGACGTCGCGGTGAACCCGACCGGTTCGTCGCGCCGGGTGAAGGTCACCACCGCCACGCCCGCCGCGTGCCGGCGAAACGCCTGCCGCAGTCCCTCGCTCAACGCCGCCGTCCGATCCGGGCGAGCGGCCAGCACCGAAGCCGGGGCCGATGGCCGAATCGGGGCTGTGACCTGGGCCGGGGCCGCTGCCTGGGCCTGGGCCGACGGGGGCGCCGATGCGGAGGCCCGGGGTATGGGCGGCGGGACGGACCTGTGCTTCGCCATGGCACCACCCTCCTGCACCGACGGGCCTGTGTACACCAAGCCGTCACCGTCGCGATCTGGATCGCGGCTCGCCGGGGCATATACCCCGCTTGGGCGGCGCACACGTCGGAGGATGGGTGCATTGCGGTGACATCTCTGAAATGAGGGGGGCAGGGCGAGTCATGCCGACACCGATCGACCGTGGCGCCAGCCAGGAGCGCAGCCTTGCCGGCCGCTACCGACTCGGGCGCATCCTCGGCCGCGGTGGCGGCGGGATCGTCCGTGAGGGTGAGGACATGCTGCTGCGCCGACAGGTGGCGATCAAGGAGCTGCGTCGCCCGCCGGCCGCCTCGGAGGCCGAGGGGGAGGTGTTCGCCCAGCGGGTGCTGCGCGAGGCCCGCGCCGCCGCCCGGCTGCGCCATCCGGGTCTGGTCACCGTCTACGACGTTCTGCACGCCGACGATCGCACCTGGATCGTGATGGAGTACGTCGACGGGGCGTCGCTGTCGGACCTGATCCGTGAGCGTGGCCGGCTGCCGGCGCTGGAGGCCGCGCACCGCTCCGGGGTGGTCCACCGCGATGTGAAACCCGGCAACGTCCTGGTCACCTCGGACGGCCACGCCCGCCTCACCGACTTCGGCATCGCCGTCACCGAAGGTGATCCGACCCTGACCGCGACCGGGATGCTCGTCGGTTCACCCGCCTACATCGCCCCCGAACGGGCCCGCGGCGCCCGGGTCGGTATCGCCGCCGACGTCTGGGGTCTGGGGGCCACGCTGTTCACCGCCGCGGAGGGCGTCCCGCCGTTCGACGGTGAGGGTCCGCTCGGCGTTCTCGCCGCCGTCGTCGCCGACCGGCGCCGTCCCTTCCGCCACAGCGGCCCGTTGCGTGGTGTCGTCACCGAGCTGCTCTCCGCGAATCCCGCGCACCGCCCGTCCCTGGCCGAGGCCCGCGGCCGGCTGCGCGAGGTCGC
>NZ_CADCWS010000259.1 GCF_902806475.1 Candidatus Frankia nodulisporulans | reverse complement strand
GGCAGGGGTCAGGGGTCAGGGGTCAGGGACAACAAAAGGCGAGACAGCACCCGAAAACGACCGCTGATTCAGGTTAATCGGCACTGGGCTGATTTTTCGCAAGATTGCCTGAAAGTAGGGCGAACGGCCTATTGCGGCATAGTTACGGCCATCATGAGACCCTCGTTCGCCGATGCCCGCTCCCACTCCTCCTCCCGGGTGGTTGCGGAGCGCGCCCAACCGGGCACCCCAGGCGCCAGCTCGCGGCGCCCCTCCGGCGCGGTGTTATCGTGCCGGCCATGTCTGACACGGCGGCATCCCCGACGAGCGCGACCGAACCCTCGGCAATCGGGGCGGAACCGACGAACGGGTCCGCCTCGGTCAGCACCGATGTCCCGGCCAGCCCAGCGGCCCCCGCCAGCACGGCGGTCGTGGAGGCGGAGGCCGACGAGGCACCGCTGGTGCGGACCCTGCCGTATTCGGGTTGGGGTCTGACCCGGTCGAAGACGCTGTTCCTCGCGCACCGCAAGGAGCCCGTCGACCCCGCCGGCTTCTACTCGTTGATCGCCGCGGACTCCGTCCGTCAGCTCCAGCGCTACACCTCGCTGACCGGCCAGCTGATCCTGGACGTCGGCGGCGGCCCCGGCTACTTCCGTTCCGCCTTCCTGGACGCCGGCGCCCGCTACGTCTGGGTCGAGCCGGACGTCTCCGAGATGGAGGCCGCCAGCATCGAGGTGCCCGGGCGGGTTCGTGGCAGCGCGCTGGACCTGCCGTTCCAGACGGGCAGCATCGACCTGACCTACACGTCCAACGTGCTCGAGCACGTGCCCGACCCGTGGCGGATGTGTTCGGAGCTGGTCCGCGTCACCCGCCCCGGCGGGCTGATCTTCCTGAGCTACACCAACTGGCTCTCCCCCTGGGGCGGCCACGAGACGGCCCCCTGGCACTACCTCGGTGGTGACCGTGCCGCCGCCCGGTTCGAGCGCCGCAGGGGCCACGCGCCGAAGAACATCTACGGCCGCACCCTGTTCCCCGTCTCCGTCGCCGACACCCTGTCCTGGGCCCGCCGCCGCGGCGACGTCGAGGTCCTCGACGCGATGCCCCGCTACCTCCCCGACTGGGCCAAGCACATCCTCAAGGTCCCCGGTGCCCGCGAGATCATCACCTGGAACCTCGCCATGGTCCTGCGCAAGCTCTGACCTTCGGCGGCGCGCGGGCCGAATTTTTTGTCGGTGGGGCCGGGCAGGATGTCGGTGTAGCCCCAACAGGCAGTTTCCGCAGGCCAGGAGGAGAACCCCGATGCGCACTCTGATCGTCACCGCCTTCGTCTCACTGGATGGCGTCATGGAGGCGCCCGGCGGCGAGGCCGACTACCGCAACACCGGCTGGACGTTCAAGGACATCGAGTTCGACCCCTCCGCCTACGAGCTCAAGGGCCGCGAGCAGGAGGAGACCACCGCGCTGCTGCTCGGCCGCACCAGCTACGAGGCCTTCGCGCCGGTCTGGCCGACGATGACGGAGTTCGCCGGCTACAACGCGATGCCCCGTTACGTCGTCTCCACCACCCTCGAAGGCGACGACTCGCGCTGGCCGGCCACGATCCTGCGCTCGGTGAAGGAGGTCGCCGCCCTGAAGGAGACCGAGGGCGGCCCGATCGCCGTCCACGGCAGCGCGACCCTGGGTGCGAGCCTCGCCGACGCCGGCCTCGTCGACCGCTACCACCTGCTCGTCTTCCCGGTGCTGCTCGGCGCCGGCAAGCGCCTGTTCAGCGCGGCCGACAAGGACAGGACCGGCCTGAAGCTGATCGAGTCCGAGGCCTACCCCAACGGCATCCAGAAGCAGGTCTTCGACGTCATCCACTGACCCGGCCCGCCGGGTCCACATCCGCGAGCACACCTGGCAACGCCGGCTGGCCGTGGCCCACGCCCACCAGCCGGCGCCGCGGCGCCGGTCCTGCGCGGGAGGTCACGGGGGGAGGATCTCCGCGAGAGGTCCCTCGACGCGGGTGCGAATCTCGTCGCGGATGGGGCGGACGGCGTCGAGGCCCTGGCCGGCGGGGTCGTCGAGTTTCCAGTCCTCGTAGCGGATGCCGGGGAAGACCGGGCACGTGTCGCCGCAGCCCATGGTGATGACGATGCCGGAGGTCTCGACGGCGTCGGCGGTGAGGATCTTCGGGGTTTCGGCGGCGATGTCGATGCCGACCTCGGCCATCGCGGCGACGGCGGCGGGGTTGACGTGACCTGCGGGTATGGAGCCGGCGGAGCGGACCTCGACCCGGCCGGCGGCGAGATGGGTCAGGAAACCGGCGGCCATCTGGGAGCGGCCGGCGTTGTGGACACAGACGAACAGCACCGACGGCAGGTCGGACACCGGGGGCTCCTTTTCGCACATGCGTGGGTGGCGTTCATGAACGAGGCGGCAGGGCCTCGGCCTGCCGTTCGGGTTCGGCGAGGGCAGCTGGATAGAGCAGGCGGACCAGGCCGTAGCCGAGCACCCCACCGGCCAGTTGGGCGGCGACGAAGGCGGGCACCGAGGCCGGGGCGATGCCGGCGAAGGTGTCGGAGAACATCCGGCCGAGGCTGATCGCCGGATTGGCGAAACTCGTGGAGCTGGTGAACCAGTAGGCGGCACCGATGTAGGCCCCGACCACCTCGGCGAGCAGATGCGCCCCCGACGCCCGGTGACGCGTCGAGATCGACACCGCCGACCGGGCGAACATCAGGTTCGCCAGCACCGCGCCACCCACACAGCCGGCGACCTGAACGGGCAGGTAGGCCGCGGCTTCCCGCCACGAGAGCCCGCCGAACGCCGCGTCCACGACGGTCACGACCGGGTTGAGGTGCGCGCCCGACACCGGCCCGAGGATCAGGATGATGGCGTAGAGCCCGGCGGCGGTCGCCGCCGCGTTCTCGGCCAGTTGCAGTCCCGTCTGCCCAGGGCTGAGCTGCTGCGCCGCGATCCCGGAGCCGACGACCAGCGCCGTCAGCAGCGCGCAGCCCAGCGCCTCGGCGACCAGTCGGCGCACAGACCGGCCCGCAGTCACACGCCGACCCGGCCGGTTCGCGTCCGGCTCGACCTGCCGAAGCTGGCTACCGGCGCTGCTGGCGGGATCGACGCTCGGCGATGTCGGCGAGCACCGTGTAGATCTCCCACGGGGCACCGTCGGGATCGTCGACCCACACCTTGTCCTGCAGCGCGTAGCAGCAGGCCGTGTTCTGCTCGGTGGCCGTGGCGAGCCCGGCGCCGGCCAGGCGTGCGGTCGCCGCCGAGACCTCCTCGGGTGTCGCGACCTCGACGCCAAGATGGTTGAGCGCCCCGGCCACCCCGGCACCGCGTGCCGCCGGGTTCTCGATCAGGACCAGCTTCAGCGGCGGCCGGTCGATCGCGAAGTTCGCGTACCCCGGCCTGCGCTTCACCGGCCGCGCCCCGAACAGCTTCCCGTAGAACTCCACCGCCGCGTCCACATCCGAGACGTTGAGCGCCAACTGCACCCGGGCCATCATGATCACCCCTATACATAGACGATCATCTATACCTGCCGGCATGAGGATGAGGGCAGAGATAGACGACCGTCAATGGCTTGGGCATGCTGGACCGGCGGCCACGACCTCCCTGCCGGATGTGCTCCCGGCCCGCGCCGTTCAGACCGTCCGGAGCGGCGAGGCCGACCCGGACGCGCCACCAGGTGCGGCCGGGGTGGTCGCGGCGTGCCGCACGCCGCTGACCGGCGCCCCGCTGTCGAGCGCCGAGGCGGACACGCTCGCCGCGGTGCTCAGGGCCATCGCGGTACCCACCCGACTGCGCCTGCTGTCGATGATCTACGCCCGTGAGGGTGGCGAGGCGTGTGTCTGCGAGCTCACCGAACCGCTCGGGCTGACCCAGCCGACCATCAGCCATCACCTGAAGGTCCTGGTGGACGCCGGCCTGCTCACCCGGGACAAACGCGGGGTCTGGGCCTACTACCGGGCCGTCCCCGGTGCCCTTGCCGCCCTGGGGGCGATCTTCGCGCCACCCGTCCGGGACGAGGGGTCGCGCGCCGACCAGAGCAGGAGCACGAGGGCGAGCAGCATCCAGACGGCGAGGTAGCCGAACGCCAGCCGGGGTGAGACCACCGTGTACAGCAGCCCGGCGACCACGCTGGCGGCGATGTTCCCGACCGCCTGCACGGTGGCCAGCAGACCGAACGCCGATCCACGAATCCGCTCCGGCGCGAAGGCGGCGACCGCCGCGTGTTCCGCGGTCTCCGCGCAGCCGATTCCCACCCCGGCCAGAACGAACGCGACTCCCAGAAGCCAGAGCGCGGACCCGGACACGGCGAACACCAGATAGGAACCCAGGAACGCCGCCACACCGGCGGCGGTGACCAGCACCGGCCCGCGCCGACCCCACCGGTCGGCGAGACCACCGGCGGGAAAGGACACCACCGTGGCGGCGATGTTGTAGGCGATGTAAAGGCCGATCGCGAGCTGGGTGGCCGTGTGCGTGCCATGGCCGGGGGCGAGCAGATCGGTGGCCCGAAGAACCAACAGCGTCGCGGCCACATTGCCGAGTTCGAAAGCGGTGAATCCGGCCATGATCCGCCCGAGCGACCCCCGCAGGATCGGTCGGACGACGAATCGCGGCCGGCGGGCCGCACGGGTGCGGGGAAGCCGCGCCTGCCGAATCGCGTGGACGATCGCGAACGCGGCCAGCAGACCCGGCACGATCGACAGCAGCATCGCGGTACGCAGGCTGACGAATGTCACCAGGACAAGCGCCAGCAGCGGCCCGCCAATAGCCCCGAGATTGTCCATGGTCCGCTCGAACCCATACGCCCGGCCGTAGGCGGCGGCGGGCACCAGATCGGCGAGCAGCGCGTTGCGCGCCGGAACCCGCAGCCCGCGGGCGGCCCACGCCGCGCCGCGCAGTACCCCGGCCTGCACCGTGGACGTGGTCACTCCGATCAGCCCGGACAGCACCGCGGTGGTGGCGTAGCCGCCGACCGCGACGGTGCGGCGCCGTCCCGGGTCGTCAGCCAGGGCGCCGCCGACGAAACGGCCGGCGCCGGCCAGACCGTCCGAGATGCCCTCGATCGCCCCGAGCGCGGCGGCGGGTGCGCCCAGGGTCGTGGTGACGAAACCGGCCATCAGCGCGGTCGGCACCTCATGCCCCACGTCGGCCAGGAAACTCGCCGCGCCGATGCCACCGACCCCCGGGGTCAGCCAGGGTCGTCGGCCAGCCGCGGCCTGCGCCATGACGGACGGTGGCGGCGACGGTGGCGGGGATACGTGGATGTCCGACACATCCGCAAGGAGACGTCAGCGCGTTCCACGAAAGGAAGACTGTTTCCGTTCGACCAGGCCGACTATAATGATCTTCGATGCGGTCTGTACCATCACTGACCGAAGCAACAACCGCAGCGGTATTCATGGGAACGGCGGATTCAGCCCATCGAGCGGATCGTGGCACTGTGGGAAAGGTCATAACCACCCAGGTCGGCGAGCGCATTGCGCAGGGCCGGATCGCGCAGGGCGGAAAGCAGCGGCCGGGCCGCGCCCAGCGCATGACGGCCGAGCGCGATCTCGTACGGTTCCCACAGCAGTGGCACGAACTCCAGGCCCAGATCCGTGAGCCCGGCCCGCAGGCCCAGCGCGGCATCGGCGATTCCCAGGGCGACCGCGAAGGCGACCTCCATATGCGAGGGCAGTTCCGGTCCGGCCACCGTCTCCGGCGCGATGGCGTCGGCCAGCAGCATCTGGTCGAG
>NZ_CADCWS010000258.1 GCF_902806475.1 Candidatus Frankia nodulisporulans | reverse complement strand
GCCGACGAGCTGGCGCAGGGCGTCGATGTCGCCGTGGACGAGGCAGGTCGGCGGGAGTTCGGCGTGGACGGGCCGGTTGGGGGCGGCGGCACGCAGGTCGGCGACGGCGTCGCGGACGACCGCGGCCAGGTCGAACTCGGCCATCGGCAGCGGCCGCTGACCGTCCAGCCCGGCGGTATCCGGACGTCCGCCGGGGTTGTGATGGGCCGGGTCGTGATGGGCCAGGTCGAGGTAGGCCAGGTAGAGAAGGTCGTCGACGAGGGTGGCCATCCGGGTCGCTTCGGCCTGGACGCGGCGCAGGGCGGCGTCGGTGTCCTGCGCCGGGACCATCCCGGCGCGCAGCAGGTCGGCGTAGCCGCGGATGGAGGTCAGGGGGGTGCGCAGTTCGTGGGCGGCGTCGGCGGCGAAGCGGCGTTCCTGCTCCTGGGAGGCGACGCGGGCGGCGAAGGCGGCCTGGATCTGGGCGAGCATCGTGTTGAGGGCGGCGGCGAGCTGACCGGTCTCCGAACGGGAGTCGTCGGCGGAAACCCGTCGGTCCAGGTCACCGTCGGCGATCGCGGCGGCCGTGCCGATCATCTGGCGCAGGGGACGCAGGCCCCGGGTCAGCAGCATCCAGGCGAGCGCGGCCAGGACGAGCAGCACCGCGGCCCCGACGGCCAGCTCGATGCGGACCAGCCGGCGAACCGTGTCGGCGACCGGTCGCAACGGCAGGGCGACCAGTACCCGGCTGCCTTCGGCGTAGACGCGGTCGACGGCACGGTAACGGGCACCGTCCGCGGTGACCGTGAACGGATGCGACACGTCCGAGTTGGTGCGCGGGGCGACGCTGGTGAGCCGGCCCGCGCGGGCGGCCGCGTCCAGCAGCAGGGTGGACGGCGGGGTGGGGCTGGCGGCTCCGGTGATCCGGCGCACCATGCCGTTGGGTCGGCGGATCTCCAGCAGGTAGTCGCTGGGGCCGTCGACCTGGTCGCCCCCGGAACGTTCCAGCAACCGCAGCCGGTTCGTCATGATCGTCGGGGTGGCGCCGCCGAGCTGCTCGACCCGGACGAGCTGGTCGTCCACCCGCGCGAGCAGGTAGGCGCGCAACGCGAAGGCGCTGGCCGTCCCCGCGACGGCGAGCCCGAGCGCGCACAACGCCACCAGACCCGCCATCAGCCGAAGCCGCAGGGTCATCGGATCGCCTGTCGGGTCATCCCGGTGTCCCCGGCGGCAGCCGCATCGCGTAGCCGAAGCCGCGCTGGGTGTGCAGGAGCGGGCCACCGTGCTGGCCGAGTTTGCGACGCAGGTAGCTCACGTACTGGTCGACCACGGTGGATTCCCCGACGTAGTCGTAGCTCCACACCGCGTCCAGGATCTGGGTACGCGACAGCACCCGGCCGGGATTGGTCAGGAAGTAGCGCAACAGCGAGAACTCGGTCGGCGACAGTTCGATCGGTGCGCCGGCGCGGGTGACCAGGTGTGTGTCGGGGTCCAGCACGACGTCGGCGAAGCGCAGCACCGCCGGCGCGGGTCTGGTGCGACGCAACACGGCCCGGACCCTGGCGACCAGCTCGTCCACGGCGAACGGCTTGGTGACGTAGTCGTCCCCACCGTAGGTCAGCCCGGCGATCTTGTCCCGGTGGGAGTCCCGCGCGGTGAGATAGACGACGGGGACGTTCTGCCCGTAGTCGCGCAACTGACGGCAGACCTCGAAGCCGTCCACGTCCGGCAGCATCACGTCGAGGATCACGAGGTCGGGTTCGGCCTCGGCGGCCAGGCGCAGGGCGCCGTGTCCGGTGGAGGCGGTCACGACGTCGAAGCCGTGGAAGCGCAGCGCCATCCGCAGCAGGTCCACGATGTTCGGCTCGTCGTCGACGACGAGAACCCGCGGCGCCCGCTCACCGCCGGCGGGACGGTCGTTGGCCGGTGCGGGTGTCATGCCGGCTCCCTCGAGGTAGGCGTGCCGCTGGCGGGCGGTGCGTCCACACCGACCTGTGCGCGCCATCCAGTTCATCGGAACAGCGTGAGAGTTTCATGTGAAGCACCAACCGCACCAACCGCACCGACGGTGACGACAGTGCCACGGACGTCGCGGAACGGGACAGTGCGGGACGGGAAGGGGTCCGGCGGGGGCCAGGCGCGTTGCGTCCGGTGGCCGACTTGATCCGGGGGTACAGTCCGCCAGTCGGGTTTCCACTCCCGGCGGCCATGGTTGACCCGCCTCGAATCTGGAACTGTTTCCTAATGAGATCCCTTACGGACCTGGATCTGCTCCGCGAGTTGGAGCCGGTCGCCGAGGAGAACCTTCGGCGACACCTCGGCATCGCCGTGGAGTGGATGCCCCATGAGTACGTCCCCTGGGGCCTTGCGCGAGACTTCGACGAGCTGCCCTGGGAGCCCGGGCAATCGGTGTTGCCGACGGTGGCCCGGATCTCCTTCGAACTCAACCTGCTCACCGAGGACAACCTGCCCAGCTACCACCGTCTCATCGTGTCCGGCTTCGGCCAGGACAGCGCGTGGGGCACCTGGGCCAACCGATGGACCGCCGAGGAGGGTCGGCACAGCATCGCGATGCGTGACTATCTGATGGTCACCCGCGGCTCGGACCCGCAGGTCGTCGAGCGCGACCGGATGTTCCAGATGTGCAACGGCTACGACCGGCCGAACCTCGGCCCGCTGCGCACGCTGGCCTACGTGTCGTTCCAGGAGCTCGCCACCCGGGTCAGCCATCGCAACACCGGCCGGGTGTGTGCCGAGCCGATCGCCGAGCGGCTGCTCACCCGCGTCGCCACCGACGAGAACCTGCACATGATCTTCTACCGGAACCTGGTCGCCGCCGCGCTGGAGATCTCACCGTCGGCGACGCTCGCGGCCATCCGCGACGAGCTCATGGGCTTCGAGATGCCCGGTGTCGGGATTCGCGACTTCCGGCGCAAGGCGATCCAGATCGCCCAGGCCGGCATCTACAACCTGCGCATTCACCATGACGACGTGGTCGCCCCGGTCCTGCGGCAGTGGCGACTGGCCGAACTCGAAGGTCTGGACGCCGCCGGCGAGCAGGCCCGCGACGAGATCGTCGCCTTCGTCGCGGCGCTGGACGACGCCGCCAGCCGTCAGACGGAGAAGTTCGCCGAGGCCGAGGCCCGCCGGGCCCGCGCCGACGCCCTCCGCACGGAGGCCATGGCCAGCGCCTGACGCTCCTTGGGGAGGATTGGGCGAGTCGTCCAGTCTGTCCGGATGGATTGTGTACGTGCTAGGGTCCGGGCCGTTGACATCAACGGACAGACCTGAACGCACTCGTACGCATCTGTACGCACCGGACGGAACTGGACGGACGGAGCCGCCGTGAGCCTGCCCCGAGGCAGCCACCGGATCACTCTCCCGCAGCTCGGACTCGGCCTGGTGGCCGTCGCCGCCGTGGCGGTCGCTGTCCTGCTCAACGCCCCCAACGCGGGCGACCCTGCCGAGGGCGCCAGCGGCGTCGGCACATCCTCGTCGCTGATCGATCCGGGCGGTGCCTCCGCCTCGCCGGCGGCTCCCGGCCCGTCGGGCGGGAAGGTCGACGGGGTTCCGGCTCCGGCCGCGGCCGTGGTCTCCGGGCCGTCGCCGGTGGGGCCGGGCAAGGTCGCCGAGCGGGTATCCGCCGCCGACGAGCGGCTCCCGTCCGTCCGCCAGCAGGCACCTGTGGCCCCACCCGATCGGGGTGGATCGGGCCTGTCCGGCGCTGGCCTTGGCGGCACGGGTGTGAGCGACGCTGGTCCGGGCGTGGCCGGCGCGGGTGAGATTGGCGTGGGCGACGCCGCTGGCACTGCCAGTGACGGAGCGCCTGACCTGGGCGGGGTCGTGGCCGGTGTGGTCAGCGCGGTCGCCCAGAATCCGCGGACGGCGGCCCCGGCCCCCGCCCCGCTTGGGCCGCCGCGGCCCGCCACGCCCTCGCCGCCGCAGCGTCTGGCGGACGTCGAGGTGGACGTGCGCCTGCCCGCCGTCGCGATCGCCCTGCCAAACTGCCTGATCAACTGCTGACGGACCAGGTGACTGGACGGACGGAGTGCTCGTGGGTCTGCATCGACCTGGCTATCGGATTCCCCTCCCGCAGGTGGCCCTCGCCGTCTTGGCCGTCGCGGCGGTGGTCGTCGCCCTGCTGATCAAGTCGCCGGGTTCCTCCCCGTCCCGCGAGGCCGGTAACACCAGCGCGGACGGCGGGTCCGGCGGCGCGGCCACGACCGACATCGGACCGTCCGGCACCCCCGCACCTCGCGTCCCGACCGACGGCGGCACCGGCACCGGTCGCGGTGCGACACCCGCACCGCCGGTCGCCACCAAGATCGCCTCATCGGCCTCCGTCGACGCGGCCGCGGGCTCCCCCGACGCGGACCCGGCCGCCGCCAGCGCCGCCCGGTACGACACCGATGCCGACCCGACCGCCGGCGACACGGGCGCCCAGCCCACCCCCCGTGACCGGGTGAACCCGGGCTCGACGCCGGCGCCCCGCCGTCCGTCCGGAAGCCGACCCGGCGAGCTCAACCTCCCCGTCGTCACCATCCCCACCTGCCTGTTCACCTGCTGAAGCAGCGGAGAACGGCCTACGACGCGGTGATCCGCAGCTCGCGGAGGATGGCGTCGACGCCGGACTCGCGGCCGACGACCAGCCAGGGCGAGGCCCAGTTCGCGGCGGCGAGCTCCTCGTAGAGGTGGGCGCAGCGGGCCTGGAGGCCGTCGTCGGACTCGAAGGTGTCCCGTAGCCGAGCCGGGTCGGCGGCGGCGCGGGCGGTGGCGTCCGCGCGGGCCTGGGTTGTCGAGACCCGCAGGAGAACCTGAAGGTCGGGAATCGGCAGGCCGAGGGAGCCGAACTCGAGATCGGCGATCCAGGCGGGGAAGTCGGCCCGTTCGGCCGTGGGCAGCCGGGCCGCACCGTAGGCGGCGTTCGACGCGACGTAACGGTCGAGCAGTACGACGTCGGACGCGGCCAGCAGCGCGTCCAGTTCGGGCCGGGACGCGGCACGGTCCAGCGCGAACATCAGCGCCGTCGCCCGCGGCGAGGCCGACACGGCCGCAAGCCCACCGCCACCGGCGAGCATGGTGCGGATGGCCGGGCCGAGGGGTTCGGCGTCGTACCGGGGGTAGGCCAGGGTGGCGACGCGGCGGCCAGCGGCGGTGAGGCGGGCGACGAGACGTTCGGTCAGGGTGTTCTTGCCGGCGCCGTCGACGCCCTCGATCGTGATGATCATTCCATCACCGGCTGGTTGCGGAAATGCTCGACGACCGCGTCCGACCAGGCCAGCAGCCGCCCAGCGAGGGTCGGGGTGATGCCGGCAAGCTCCGCGGCCGCTCCGATCCGGGCGAAGCGGGCCGGCTGCGGCAGCAGGGCGATCGTGCCGGCCTTGCCCTGGAAGCCGGCCCACAGGCCGGTCAGCGCGGCGCCGTCGATGGGTGGCAGTGCGGCCGCCGCCGTCCCCAGGACCGCCCGGGACCACCAGCCTTCGCCTCGGATGACCGCGGAGGCCGCGGGCTCCCCACGCACGACGTCCAGACCACCGGTGACCAGGTTGTTCCCGTTGCGCACCGCGACCAGCGGATGGCGGTACTCCAGCCGGTCCCCCCGCCCGGCGAGGCACGCCGCCAGATACCACAGGGACAGCAGCGCCGGCGGCGTTCCCGACACCAGCATGCGGCCCTCCGCTTCGACCACCGAGCACGACACACGCATACCCGGCCACTGACTACCCGGCTCGCGCAGGAGCCTAGTGCAGCGCCTCAGTAGTTCCTT
>NZ_CADCWS010000257.1 GCF_902806475.1 Candidatus Frankia nodulisporulans | reverse complement strand
CCTGTTGACAGTGGATGAGCTGTGGATTTACTGTGACTGCCATCTGAACGGAGCCGTCCGGAGCTGGCCCGCCGCATTCATCGCGGCCCGCCTTTCTGCTGGCACCATGGATTTTCGCGCCGCGTTTCCCTGACACGGCGTTTCCCGGACGTTGTCGAGTATCGGGGGCACACATGCCGGTGGCGGATCTCGCGACGCGGGTCGTCGGGCAGGCGAAGGCGTCCTTACGACGCCACGAGCGGCTGCGCGGCGGAGTCGTCGCGGCAAAGGACACCGCCTGGCAGGTACGGGTGGCCCTGGGCACCGCCCGCCACGGGGCGGTGGTCGTCGAGGACGAATACGGCATCACCCTGCTCGTCCCCGCCGATCAGCGCGACCGGCTCCGTTCACTCATGCGCCGCCCCGGTGACCGCCCGGCGTTCCAGTTGATGGACCGGATGCTCGGCGAGGGTGATGTCGTCCTCGATGTCGGGGCGAATCTCGGCGTCTACAGCGTGCACGCGCAACGCCATGTCGGCGAATCCGGGCAGGTGTTCGCGTTCGAGGCCGTTCCCGCCACCGCCGACCGGCTCACCCAGACCCTCGCGCTCAACCACGCCACCGACGTCCAGGTCGTGCGGGCCGCCGTCACCGAGACCGCCGGCAGCGCCCTCATGCACGTCTTCGACGACCCGGCGTGTGGCTGGAACTCGCTCGGCAACCATCCGATGTACGGCTACGACGGCGCCGCCGTCCGTCCCAGCGCCACCGTCGAGGTGCCCGCGATCACCCTGGACGACTTCGCCGCCGAGCATCACCTCGACCGGGTCGCCCTGTGCAAGGTCGACGTCGAGGGTTTCGAACGCCACGTCTTCTCCGGCGCCCGCGGTCTGCTCGCCGAACACCGCATCGACGTCCTGTGCTTCGAGATCAGTGAGGACGCCCTGCTCGGTGAGGGCGGCACTCCCGCCGAGGTGTTCGACGCCCTCGACACCCACGGCTACCTGACCTACCGCCACGAGGAGTCCGACGACACCCTCGTCGGCCCGATCGACCCCACCGCCGAGCAGCGCCGCCTCGCCACCGAGCCCGCCCGCCCGTACGTGGCCAACTACTTCTCCACCACCACCCCGACCCTCCTGCTGCCCCCCACCGCCCTGGTCTGACGACCGGCGACGACCGGCTCGGCACCACTGGCGGTCCGGCACACGCCAAGGGCCGGCCGCGGACCGACGTCAGAGCGCAGGCTCCGTGCCACAGCGCACCGCGGCCTCGGCCGCACGCCGCACAAACCCGTCGGCGAGGCGGGGTTCACCACGGCGGATCGGCGACTCGCCGGCCCGTCGGGCCGGCGGATTCGGGCGCGGGCGCGGATCGCGATGCGTGGGGCGTCCGCCGTCGGATGCCCCGGTCGGGCCGCGGTGCGATGATTAGCCTGGTAAAGGCCCGGTGGCCGAACGGTTCGATCCCACACGGACGGATCGGGACGCCACGGACCGGGCTGGGCGGCGATGTGGTGGAGGGGTGCGACATCAGCGGGACGCGGGCGTTGCCGGAGTGGGCCGAACCGAACGTCGAACAGGTGGAGCCGGGGGTCCATCGAATCCCGCTGCCGTTGCCGAACGACGGGTTGCGGGCGGTCAACGTGTACGCGATCGAGCAGCCGGACGGGCTGGTGCTCATCGACGCGGGCTGGTCGGTGCCCGAGTCGGAGCAGCGCCTCGAAGCGGCGCTGGGCAAGCTCGGCGCGGGGCTCGGGGACATCCAGCGGTTCCTGGTCACCCACATCCACCGTGATCACTACACCCAGGCGGTGGTGCTGCGGCGGCGGTTCGGGATGCGGGTGGCGCTCGGCCTCGGCGAGCAGCCGGCGCTCGACCGTTTCATGAACCGGCCGCGGGCGGAGAGCCGGGAGATCCAGCACCGCCAGCTGATCCGCCTCGGCGCGGCCGAGCTCGCCACCGAGCTCATGCGGTTCTTCCTCGAACAACTGGTCAAGGACGACAGCACCGACGAGTGGGCGGTGCCCGACGAGTGGCTGGACGCCCCGGTGGACGTCCAGCTGGATGGCATCACCCTGCGGGCGGTGCCGACGCCGGGGCACACCCGGGGGCATGTGGTGTTCCACAACGAGGCGTCCCGGCTGTTGTTCGCCGGTGACCATGTGCTGCCGACGATCACCCCGTCGATCGGGTTGACCGCCGATCCGGGGCCGCTGCCGCTCGGCGCGTTCCTGGATTCGCTGCGTCTGGTCCGTTCGATGCCGGACGCCCGGCTGCTACCCGCCCACGGCCCGGTCACCGACAGCGCGCATGCCCGGATCGACCAGCTGCTCGCCCATCACGCGACCCGTCTCGACGTCGCCGAGGACGCCGTCCGTGTCGGCGCCGACACGGCGTTCGCGGTCGCGCGGGCGATGACGTGGACCCGCCGCGAACACGCCTTCGACGACCTCGACATGTTCAACCGGATGATGGCGGTCACCGAGACCGCCGCCCACCTCGACCTGCTCGTCGCCCAGGGCCGCCTGCGCGCCGGCGAGGTCGACGACGTCCTGTACTACGCCCTGCCGTAGCCCCGGGGCGCCGCCCGGCTTACTGGAAGCCAGCGGTGCGGTGGGGGGTGTAGGGGGCTTCGAGCCGCGCGATCTCGTCGGCGGTGAGGGTGACGTCCAGGGCGGCGAGCGCGTCGTCGAGGTGGGTCAGCCGGGTCGCGCCGATGATCGGCGCGGTGACACCCGGTTGGGCCAGCAGCCAGGCCAGTGCCACCTGGGCGGGTGGGATCGCGCGGGCGGCGGCGATGCGGGCGACCTCCTCGACGATCCGGCGGTCGCCGTCGGCGTAGAGGGTGCGGCCGAACTGGTCGCTCTCGCTGCGGGCGGTGGTCTCGTCCCAGGGGCGGGTGAGCCGGCCGCGGGCCAGCGGACTCCACGGGATCACGCCGATGCCCTGGTCGGCGCACAACCCGAGCATCTCCCGTTCCTCCTCGCGGTAGATCAGGTTGTAGTGGTTCTGCATGGAGACGAACCTGGTCCAGCCGTGGGCGTCGGCGAGGAACAACGCCTTGGCGAACTGCCACGCGTACATCGACGAGGCGCCGAGGTAGCGGGCCTTGCCCGCCTTCACCACGTCGTGCAGCGCCTCGAGGGTCTCCTCGATCGGGGTGTCCGGGTCGAACCGGTGGATCTGATAGAGATCCACGTAGTCGGTGCCCAGCCGGCGCAGGCTCGCGTCGATCTCGGCCAGGATGACCTTGCGTGACAGCCCGCCGCCGTTGGGTCCTGGCCGCATCCGCCCGTGCACCTTCGTCGCCAGCACGATCTCGTCGCGCTGGGCGAACTCGGCGAGCGCCCGTCCGGTGATCTCCTCGCTGCTGCCGTCGGAGTAGACGTTCGCCGTGTCGAAGAACGTCACGCCGGCCTCGATCGCGGCGCGGAAGAACGGCCGGGCGGTGTCCTCGTCGAGCGTCCACTCGTGGTTGCCGCGGGCCGGGTCGCCGTAGCTCATGCAGCCCAGGCAGATCCTCGAGACATCGAGTCCCGTCGCGCCGAGCTTCACGTACTGCACGTACACCTCCAGGATGCGGCGGCCCACCCCAGCGTGGGATGCCTCAGTACCGGCCAGATGCTCAGTACCGGCCAGGTTCGCGGGTCGGGCCGGGTTCGCGGGGCAGGCCGAGAATACGCTCGGCGATGACGTTGCGGCTGATCTCGGACGTCCCGCCGGCGATCGTGAACGCCCGACTCATCAGATAGGAACGACCCAGCTCCGCCTCCGCGCCCGTCGCGACGGCGGCCCCGGCGATCCGCACCGCCAGTTCGCTGGCCTGCTGGGCGAACTCGGCCGCCACCAGCTTGCTGACACTGCCCTCCGCGGACGGCCCCGCGCCCGCCACCGCCCGCTGCACCCGCCGCAGGTTCAGCACGTCCAGGGCCTGCGCGACCGCGAGCAGCTGCCCGGCCTCACGGGCCAACCCCACATCGGAGGCGGCGTAGCGGGCATGCAACCCGGGCAGCCGGGCCACCGACCGGCGATCGGCCCCACTGCCCGCGCCGATCGAGACCCGTTCGTTGCCGAGCACGGCGCGGGCGACCGTCCAGCCGGCGCCGACCGGCCCGACGACGTCACCGTCCGGGACGAACACGTCGTCGAGGAAGACCTCGTTGAACAGCGCCTCGCCGGTGATCTCCCGCAACGGTCGGATCTCGACACCGCGCGCCCGCAGATCGATCGCCATCGTGGTGATGCCCCGATGCTTGGCCGCGGACGGGTCGGTCCGCACCGTCGCGAGCCCCCAGTCACAGGCATGGGCGCCGGTCGTCCACACCTTCTGCCCGTGGACGCGCCAGCCGCCCTCGACACGTTCGGCGCGGGTGGTCACCGCGGCCGCGTCCGAGCCGGCGTTCGGTTCGCTGAACAGCTGGCACCACACCAGCTCACCGCGCAGACTCGGCGGCAGCCACCGCGCGAGCTGCTCGGGCGCCCCGTGCTGGGTGATCGTCAACAGCACCCAGCCACCGATCTCCAGATCCGGGACGTCGACCCCGCCCCCGGCCAGCTCCTCGTCGATCACCAGCTGCTCGACCGCCCCCGCGCCACGCCCCCACGGCGCCACCCAGTGCGGCACAAGGTAACCGCTGTCGGCGAGCAGCCCGCGCCGTTCGCCCTCGGGCGCGGCGCGGTGGCGTGCGACGAACTCCCGCGCGTCGCGGCGATACTCCTCGGCCCGCGCCGGCAGTTCGACGGCGAACCGCCGCGTCATCCCGCCCCGCACCAGCGTCAGGACGTCCACCCGAGCGTCATCGGCCGGCCCCGCCAGCACCGCGAGCGCCGCCGATCGTCGCAGGTACAGGTGCGCGTCGTGCTCCCAGGTGAAGCCGATCCCCCCGAGCAGCTGGATGGCGAGCCGCGCGTTGTGCTCGTAGGCCGGCAACGCCAGCGCCGCCGCCACCGCCGCCGCCAGCTCCGCCTCCCCGGCCTCCCCCGCCGCCGCCTCTCCCGACGGGCCTCCCGACGGGCCTCCCGACGGGCCTCCCGCCGTCACCGCTGTCGCGCCCTCGAGTGCGCGGGCCGCGTCCCAGGCCGCGGCGGTGGCAAGCTCCGTCTGGACGAGCATGTTCGCCAGATGATGTTTCACCGCCTGAAAGCCGCCGATGATCCGTCCGAACTGCTCACGGACCTTCGCGTGCTCCAGCGCCATCGTGAGCGTCGCCCGCGCCCCACCGGCCGCCTGCGCCGCGGCGAGCGTGCGCAGCACCCGTACCGCCACCGCCTGTCCGCCCCGCAACACCCCCATCGGATGCGGCGCCACCCCCCGCAACGTCAGCGACGCCAGCCCCAGCGACGGATCGAGCGCCCGCCGGGCCGCCCGCACCACCAGCCCCGGCGCGTCCGCGACCACCACGGCGAGATCGTCCGCCCCCACCGGCAGCAGATGAATCCCCGCCCAGCGCCGCCGCCACCTCCCCATCCAGCAGCAGACCCGCCACAGCCCCCGTGCCCGCCGCGCCGGTCGAACCGGCGATGTCCACGGTGCCGGCGGCGTCGGTGGTGATGGTGGCCGCGGTGGCCAGCGAGGCGACGCGGGTACCGTCGGCAAGCCCGGGCAGCAGCGCGGCCCGCTGCTCGACGCTACCGACCGCGGCGATCACCGCCGAGGCGACGACCGTCGGCAGGAACGGTCCCCCGGCGACCTGCCCGCCGAGCCCCTCGCAGACGACCGCGAGCTCCGCCAGACCGAACCCGGACCCGCCGTACTCCGCCGGCAGATGC
>NZ_CADCWS010000256.1 GCF_902806475.1 Candidatus Frankia nodulisporulans | reverse complement strand
GGCGACATGGGGCGCGAGGGTGGTCGTGCCGAGGCCGCGCCGCTCGGGGGTGCCGTGGCCGTCGTAGGTACGGCCCTTCCAGGCGGCGCCGCGGCCGGCCCGCTTGAGCCGCGCGGAGTCGACCGCCATCGCCAGGTACAGCGCCGCGGCCCCGGGCAGCAACAGCGCGGACGCCAGCGGCTGCCGGTAGTAGCGGATCATCGGGACGTAGGTCAACGTCATGATCAGCCAGGTGACGGCGCCGATCAGGGCGACCGTGACGTCCCCGGCGGCGATCCCGGCGACGGTGGCGACCACCGGCACCAGGAACACCAGGATCAGCCCCAGCACCGTGCCGACCAGCAGGAGCGGCGAGTGCCGCAGCTGGGCGTAGGCGGAGCGGGAGACCATCTTCCACAGGTCGGCCAGGCGCGGGTACGGGCGGCGGCTGTGCACCTGGTCGGCGAGGCCGAGCCAGGTCCGTCCGCCGGAACGCTTGAGGATCCGGGCGATGGCCACGTCGTCGATGACCGCGCCGCGCACCTCGGCGAGCCCGCCCGCGCGGATCAGGGCCTCACGGCGCACCAGCGAGCAGCCACCGGCGGCCGCCGCCACCCGGGACGTCGACCGGTTCGACCACCGGAACGGGTAGAGCATCGCGAAGAAGTAGACGAACGCGGGGACGATGATCCGCTCCCAGAACGTGTCGGCGCGCAGCACCGCCATCTGGGAGACCATGTCGAGGCGCTGGGTGCGGGCGGAGGCGACCAGCGCCGTCAGCGACCCCGGGTCGTGGGCGATGTCGGCATCGGTGAGCAGCAGGAACTCGACGTCCCCGGCGCATTCGATGCCCCGGCGCAGCGCCCAGAGCTTCCCCGTCCAGCCGGGGGGTGGTTCGGTCGACGCGGTCACGGCCGCCGTCACGTTCGAGCCGCCGCGCTGCGCCGCCTGTTCGGCGAGGGCGCGGGCGACCTCGGGGGTGCCGTCCGTCGAACCGTCGTCGACGAGGATGAGCCGGACCGGACCGGGGTAGTCCTGGGTGAGCAGGCTCGGCAGGGTCACGGGCAGTATGTCCGCCTCGTCCCGGGCCGGGATGACGATCGCGACGCTCGGCCAGCTCGCCGGGGCCTGGCACCGCGGCAGCCGCTGGTCGGTCCGCCAGAAGGTGCCATGACCGACGGCCAGGTACAGCCAGGCGAGCAACGAGGCGAGGGCTATCCACTGGAGTACAGTCACAGAGAGTAAGACTGCCACGAAGGTCGAACTCCAGTCGGGCGACCGGGGTAATTGTGTGTAAAGAACCGTCCGCTCGTCGGGTACCGCCCGCGGTGGCGCCCCGTCCGGCTCACCACCGCCAACAATGCCGCTGACCTGCGAGAATGCATCCCCACCCGGCCAGAGGCAACCCGTTCGCGCCCGGACCGGTGGGCCAGGATCGCCGACCCGGCGCACGGGCGGGATGACCCGGCCAGGCAGCGTAAGCGGGCACCTCGGTGCCCGGCGAACCCACACGTTGGGAACCCCCGGCCCACCGACGGACACCACACCCCCTTCAACCCCCGCATGGGCCAGCGGCTGCACCATAATCGGGGGGTGACCCGCCGTTCCGAACAGACGACTGACACCCGTGCGGCGCTCGTCGCCGCCGCCCGCCGTCGGTTCGCCGAGCAGGGGTTCGCCGCCACCGGAACCGAGGAGATCGTCGCCGACGCCCAGGTGACCCGCGGCGCGCTCTACCACCACTTTCGCGACAAGGCCGACCTGTTTCGCACCGTCATGGAACAGGTCGCCACCGAGGTGGCCGAGAAACTCGTGGCCGGCGAACTGGCCCGCGACGCGCAACTCCCCAGTGACGCCTGGACCCAGCTACGCACCGGTTTCCAGTCCCTGCTGGACATCTCCACCGCGGACAGCGACTTCCAACGCATCGTCCTGGTGGATGGTCCGGCCGTGCTCGGCAGCGAGGCCTGGGATGCCCTGGTCGAACGGCACGGCTATCGGCTGCTGTCCGAATGGCTGCAACGGGCCATGTCCGAGGAGGGTATCGACCAGTTGCCGGTCGCCCCGCTGACCCGTCTGGTCGCCGCCCTGCTTTCCGAGGCGAGCATCTACACCGGGCGGGCGGCCGATCCGGACGCGGCCCGGGTCGAGATCGGCATCGTGCTCGACCGGCTGATGCGCGGCCTCAGCCGCGGCGGCGATCTCAGCGCCCAGCCCTCGGTCGGCGCCGAACCGGGCAGCCGTCCGCGCTGATCCCCGCGGGGGATGCCGGTCCTTCCCGGCCGCGTATCCCCCCGCCCCGCCGAGGACGAACGTCGATACCCGCGACGTCCGCGATATCGGCCCCACACGCACGAACGCCGCCCCGGCCGGGAAGGGATCCGGTCGGGACGGCGCCGCTCATATTGTGCGCTGCCGCGTCACCGCAGGAACATCGCGGTGGCGCCGGGGCAGCGCGGTGGTGCCTGTGTTGCCTGTGTTGCGACGGTGCTGTGGTGCTGTGTCACCGGGTCGGACGAGGGGCTCAGGCCTCGCGCACGGCGCGGATCGACTCCTTGAGCGAGCCGATCGTGGCGAGCACGGCGGACGTCTCGTACCCGCAGTGCGCCATGCAGTTCGCGCAGCGCGGGTCCTTGCCGCGACCGTAGGAGTCCCAGTCGGTGGTCTCCACGAGCTCCTTGTACGAGGAGACGTACCCGTCGCTCATCAGGTAGCAGGGCTTCTGCCAACCGAACAGCGAGTAGCTCGGGATGCCCCACGCGGTGCAGGCGAGCTCCTTCTTCCCTTCCAGGAAGTCAAGGAACACCGGCGAGTGGTTCAGCCGGAACTTCTTGCGCCGCCCCTCGGCGAAGACCTTGGCGAACATCTCCCGGGTCTCCTGGACCGCGAGGAAGTGCTCCTGGTCGGGAGCCTTCTCGTACGCGTAGCCCGGGGAGAGCTGGATCTGGTCGACCTTGAGGTCGTCGTTGAGGAAGGTCAGGATGTCGATGACGTCCTGGGGGCTGTCATTGTTGAAGAAGGTCGAGTTCGTGCCGACCCGGAAGCCCGCGGCCTTCGCCGCGTGGAACGCCCGGACACACTCGTCGAAGGTGCCCTCCTTCTCCACCACCGCGTCGTGCCGCTCGCGCAGCCCGTCGATGTGCAGGACGAAGGTGAAGTAGGGCGACGGGGTGAAGTTCTTCAGCTTCTTCTGCAGAAGAAGCCCGTTCGTGCAGAGGATCACGAACTTCTTACGCTTGGTAAGCTCGTTCACGATCTCGTGAATCTGCGGGTGCATGAGTGGTTCACCGCCCGCGATCGCAACAACCGGAGCGCCGCACTCCTTCACAGCGGCGAGAGCGTCGTCGACGCTCATGCGCTGCTTCAGGACGGACGCCGGGTGCTGGATCTTCCCACAACCCGTGCAGGACAGGTTGCAGGCAAACAGTGGCTCCAGCTCCAGCACGAGCGGGAAGTGCTTGCGACGCAGCAGTTTCTGCTTCGCCAGATAGGTACCTACACGGAGCTGGTACCGCCACTCGACCGCCACGGCGTAGCTCCCCTCTCTTTGGTCTCCGGTTAATGACCGATGATCGCTGCACTGACCATACAGCCTGTACGTACAGCCTGCATGTCGATCGCTCGATGAAGTGCCGCACACCCGGATCCCCTGCCCCCCATCTGGGCGGAATCAGACAGCATCTCGCCAGGTCAGGGGCAATTCAGGGACCGAATGTGCCGCGTGCCACCCAGGCCGGAAACGGCTACTTCGACGTCTCGTCGGACGTGTCAGGAGCGCTTCCGTTTCGGCCGGGTCTCCTCGGTGGCGCCCGTACGCCCGACGCCACCAAGACCATTTCTGTCACCGAGAGTGACACAATCAATGCCCACGCGCGACTCGAGGACGGCCCACCGCCCGGACGACACTCCACGTGTCCGCCGGACCGGGACAGGAATCGCGGTCCCGGTCCCGGTCGCGCGGCGGGTGGGTGAGGTGGACCAGGCGTCGAGATCGCCAGGTGCGGACAGCAGGGTCGGCCCCGAAGGCGGCCCGGGACAGACGAATCCCCGGGCCCGCCGACTACCTGGCGGGCCCGGGGAACCCGACGCTAGGACGTGGCCCGCGAGGCGGCCGGCCGCGACAGCGGTGCCGGCGAGGAGTTCCCCGCGACCCGACGCAGCTCCTTGGGCAGATGGAAGGAGATCGACTCCTGGCCGACGGAACGGACCGTGACATCGGTCGGGCCGAGGCCCGACAGCGCCGCGGTCAGTTCCTCGACCAGCGCCGGCGGTGCGGACGCCCCGGCCGAGATGCCGACCGTCTCCACCCCGGCGAGCCAGGACAGCCGCACGTCACCGACGTTCTCCACCAGGTGGGAGGAGACACCGTCGCGGTTGCTGACCTCGACGAGGCGCACCGAGTTCGCGCTGTTCGCCGAGCCGACGACCAGCACGAGCTGCGCCTCCTGGGCGACCTTGCGCACGGCGCTCTGCCGGTTGGACGTCGCGTAGCAGATGTCGGCCGATCCGGGGCCGACGATCGCCGGGAAGCGTTCCCGCAACGCGTCGACGATCTCGGACGCCTCGTCCAGCGCGAGGGTCGTCTGCATCAGGTAGGTGACCCGTTCCGGGTCGCCGACCTCGAGGTCGGCGACCTCGGCCGGCGACTGGACGAGCTGGATCCGCCCGGGCGACTCCCCGAGGGTGCCGTCGACCTCCTCGTGGCCGGCGTGACCGATGAGCAGGACGGTGTCCCCGCGGGCGGTGAACCGGCGCGCCTCCGCGTGCACCTTCTCGACCAGCGGGCAGGTGGCGTCGATGACGGACAGCTCGCGCCCGTCCGCCTGATCCCACACCGCGGGGGCGACGCCGTGCGCGGAGAAGACCACGGTGGCGCCGGCGGGCACCTCGTCGAGTTCCTCGACGAACACCGCGCCGCGGGCGGCGAGGTCCGCGACGACATGGGAGTTGTGCACGATCTGCTTGCGGACGTAGACGGGCGCGCCGTGCAGGTCCAGGGCGCGCTCGACGACCTCGATCGCCCGCTCGACCCCGGCGCAGAACGCCCGCGGCTCGGCCAGCAGCACCGTGCGCCGACCGACCGCCGCGGCCCACGCGGCCAGCGGCGTACCGAGCCGGCTCATCGTGAGCAGCCCCCGCACACCGCGGCGGACCAGGTCGAGCCGACCCAGCGGCTCGTCCATGGTGTCGACGATGACGCGGACGGCCGCGAACGGCACGTCCCCGCTGCCCTCGGCGATCGGCGCGCTCTCCATGTCGACGGCGATGGCGCCGGTGGCGGCGAGCCGGGTCCGCTCGCTGCCGTGGGCCACCCTGGGCACGGTGATGATCGGGCCGATATGCACGGTGAAGCCGAGTCGGCGCAGGTCACCGGCCAGCAGCGGAGCCGAGGCGCACGGGGTGACGGTCCCGTCGGACGAGCGGACCTCCTGCGCCACGACGATGTGTCCGGGTTTCACCCCGGGGGCGAGCCCGCCGGAGAGGCCGACGATGGCGACCGCGTCGGGTCGTGCCTCGCGGACCACCCGGGCGGCCTGGCGGGCCTTGTCGGGGCCCATACCCGTCCGGATCATGATCGTGTCGGAGGGCAGCCCGGAGCGGCCGGCCGCCATCGCCTCGAACCGCAGCGCGGTCGCGACGACGAGTCGTCCCGGCCGGCTCGCACCGCCGGACGTCCCCGCCACCGCGGAGGCGGCGGCCGGGGTGGTCGCGGCTGAACTGGTGACGGCCGGGGTGGTGACGGCCTGGGTGGTGACGGCCGGGATGGTGACGGCCGGGATGGTGACGGCCGGGATGGTGACGGCCGGGATG
>NZ_CADCWS010000255.1 GCF_902806475.1 Candidatus Frankia nodulisporulans | reverse complement strand
GAGCCGCTCCGAGTCTGAGCTGCTCAGGCCGGCCGTCGCGCCGCGTACAACTGCCGTAGCTGGTCGACCAGCGGACCGGTGGCAAGGCCCTTTTCCAGGAGCGCGTCGGCGCCGAGGGCGAGCACCTGATCCAGCAGGGTCTCCTCCGAAAAACCGGTGAAAATCACGACGACCGCCCGCGGCGCGATACGCCGAATCCGAGGCAGCGCACCGATACCGTCCAGGACCGGCATCGCGAGATCGAGCAGCACCAGATCCGGATCGGTGCGATGCACCTCGTCGATGGCCTGCGCCCCGTCGGCGGCTACGCCGACGACGGTGAAGTCCGGCTCGGTCCCGAGTAGTAGGCACAGCAGGTCACGCACACCGTCGGCGTCGTCGGCGACGACGACCCGGCATGGGCCCGGGGCGACCGGCGAACCGGGATCGGTCGTGGCCTCGCCGGGCTTTGGCCCAACAGCGCGGGCGTCCATCAGACGGCCGGTATCCACCATTCTTTTGTACGCGCGCAGGTCGGCCATGTGCATCGTCATTCGGGATGGTTTTCGAGGATGACCCAGACCGGTCATCATCGCGATACCTGCCGAGCCGGGCATGGCACCCATGACATGGCACAGAGGCATGGTGTGACACCTGGCGGAATACTCCGATCAGGTCGGCTCGCCGGGATTCTCAATGTTTCCGGCGGAACTTCGACACCATCCCTCTTGTTTCCCAACGAGAACACAAGATAGCCGGCATAATGCGGCGGTGGGCGGCCGGCCCACCCCGCGCTGCGATTACTTAGAGTAATCATTCCGATCGCTCGCGTATGGGACTTTCTGCCCCTAGCCTACAAGGGTGCTCCATGGAGTAATCTGATCACTATAAGTGAATCCGGCCGGATGGCCCGGCCGGGCGTGCCGGAAGGACAGCGCAGATGCGGCAACGGAGCCGAGGCCGTCACGGCACGGCGACCGCCGAGGACCTGCTCCCCGGCGAGGTACGTCGGCGACGCTGTGAGCGTGGCCTGACCCGTGACGAGCTCGCCGCGCGCACCGGCTATAGCCGTCAGTACGTCGCCCAGCTGGAGCAGCCCAGCCGTGGCATCCCGGCCCGGCCGGTGATGGCCGCGGTGGATGCGGCGCTCGAGGCCGGCGGCGCGTTGATCGACCTGCGGGAGGCCGCCGTCGCGGCCCGGGCCGAGCGGCTTCGGCGCGGTCCCGATCCGGAGGCCGAGTCGCGCCGCCGCGTGTCCGACCTGCTCGACCATCGCCGCAGTGACGGCGAGCTGGACTACCTCGACCGCCTTGTCGCCGACCTCATCGCCCGGGCCGACGGTCTTGACCCGGTGGACGTCACCGCGCTCGTGCTCGATCACCAGAGTGTGGTCGACACCCTGCTGCGCACACCACTGCTTCCACACCAGCAGTTCCGCCTGTTCATGCTCGCCGGTCACCTCGCCGGCCTGCTGGCGATCTCCCTGCTGGACGTGGACGAACTCGCCGGCGCGAGCACCTGCTGCCTGGAGGCGGCCGTGTTCACCGAGCTCACCGGCCACGAGGGTCTGCGGGCCTGGACCCTCGCCGTCAACGACCTGATCGACGCCGCCGCCCGCAGCGCCAGCGCCAGTGATGCCAGTGATGCCAGTGATGTCGCGGAGCAGAGCTGGGCTGACCTCGATCAGTCGGCCGGTGCGGACGCGGCCACCCAGGCGTTGGCCGAGATGCTCACGGCGCCCGGCGGGCGAGCGAGCCAGCCCCGCCTCATCGCGCTGGTGAAGGGCCGCATCGATCGCTTCGGCGGCGACAGCCGTCGCCCGCTGTCCCAGCAGGCCGGACTGTCCCACGCCTTCCATCCCCCGGTCTGAGTATCCCCGGATCACGCGCGTTGTTCATTTTTCCTACCGGTTGGGTAGAGTAGGTTCTGTCGCCCTGTATCGATGCCTGATTGCGGTGCCGTAGTAGCACCGTCGTAGCGTTTTCACCCGTTTTGCCCGCTCTTAGGTGGGTCAACCTGCGGCCACCTGACGTCAGGGGCCTCACAACCCACCCATCGGCTCCACATCTGTGGAAGCATGACGGGGTGGTCGCGCGCGCCCTCACCCTCGGGGCGCCGGTTGTGCGTAGGGCTGGCCGTTCGGTCGCCATCGCATGCCGGCGCGGCGTTGTGTCGTCCCCCGCAGCCCCGTGCCTGGTGATCGAGCCGATGCTCGTCGCCCGTCTGTACGTTGACCTGCTGCGGGTTTCCAGCGCCGGCTGTCGCCGCTCCCGCTGACGTCCCCGCGCGGTGCCGTGTCGACGGTGCCGCGCATCCCCGCGCGTCGAAAGATTATTCATGCCTTCTGCTGCCCGTCCGGCCCGTTCCACCGCGCCTGCGTCCCGTCCCAAGGGCGCGGGCCAGTGGGCGCTGGGCTACACCGAGCCGCTCAACGCCAACGAGCAGATGAAGAAGGACCAGGGCGGCCTGGAGGTGCGCGAGCGCATCCTCAACGTCTACCCGAAGACCGGCTTCGACAGCATCGACCCGCAGGACCTGCGCGGCCGGTTCCGCTGGTGGGGGCTCTACACCCAGCGCCGGCCGGGGATCTCCGGCGGACGCACCGCGGTGCTCGAACCCGAGGAGCTCGACGACTCCTACTTCATGCAGCGGATCCGTCTCGACGGCGGCCGGATGAGCGCCGACCAGCTGCGCGTCATCGCCGACATCTCCACCCGCTACGGCCGCGACGTCGCAGACGTCACCGACCGGCAGAACATCCAGCTGCACTGGATTCGGATCGAGGACGTCCCCGCGATCTGGGGCGCGCTCGAAGGTGCCGGGATGACAACCGCCGAGTCCTGCGGCGACACCCCCCGCGTCATCCTCGGCTGCCCGCTGGCCGGTGTCGACGGGGACGAGGTCATCGACGGCACCGCCGTCATCGACGAGATCGTCGAGCGTTTCGTCGGCGATCCGACGCTGGCGAACCTGCCTCGCAAGTTCAAGACGGCGATCTCCGGCTGCGCCGACCACTGCGCCATGCACGAGATCAACGACATCTCCTTCGTCGGGGTCGTGCACCCCGAACTCGGCCCCGGCTACGACCTGTGGGTCGGCGGGGGACTGTCGACGAACCCGATGCTCGCCGTGCGCCTGGGCACGTTCGTCCCACCGGAGCGGGTCGTCGAGGTGTGGCACGGTGTCGCCCGCCTGTTCCGTGACTACGGCTACCGCAGGCTGCGGACCCGGGCCCGGCTGAAGTTCCTCGTCGCCGACATGGGCGCCGAATGGGTGCGGGCCACCCTGGAGAAGGAGTACCTCACCGCCGCGCTGCCCGACGGCCCGCCGCCGGCGCCGCCCCGCAACGAGGGCCGCGACCACGTCGGTGTGCACCGCCAGCGCGACGGACGCAACGCCGTCGGTTTCGCCCCGCGCGCCGGTCGTCTGACCGGGACGATCCTGCGCACCGTCGCCGACCTCGCCGACCGCCACGGCGCGGGCCGCATCCGGGCGACCACCACCCAGAAGCTCGTCATCCTCGACGTCCCCGACGCGCAGGTCGACCCGCTCGAGGCGGCCCTCGCGGAACTCGACCTCGTGGTGAACCCCAGCGTGTTCCGCCGCGGCACGATGGCCTGCACCGGCATCGAGTTCTGCAAGCTGGCCATCGTCGAGACCAAGGCCAACGCCCGCGATCTGATCACCGAACTCGAGCGGCGCCTGCCCGGCTTCGACGAGCCGATCGGCATCCACATCAACGGCTGCCCGAACGCCTGCGCACGCTTCCAGGTCGCCGACATCGGCCTGAAGGGCTCACTCGTCCCGGACGACGCCGGCGAGATGGTCGAGGGCTTCCAGGTGCACCTCGGCGGGCATCTGGGCACCCACTCGCGGCTCGGGCGCAAGTCCCGCGGCCTGAAGGTCACCGCGGACGGCCTGCTCGACTACGTCACCGGTCTGCTCAGCACCTACCAGGCCGAACGTGACGACAGCGAGAGCTTCGCCGACTGGGCCCAGCGCGCCGACGAGTCCGCGCTGACCGGTGGCGGGAGCTGATGGCCGGCAGCGCCCGGGCCGTCCCGTTCTACTGCCCGTACTGCGGCGAGGAGACCCTCGTCCCCGAGCCGGAGCACGGGCACTGGGCATGTCGATCATGCCAACGCGCCTTCCGCCTCAGCCTGACAGCCCTGGTAGCAGACAGCACGGCACGAGCGGACACCACGAAGGAGACGACCGTAGATGGACGCCGCGTTGAAGACCCGGGCCCTGCGAGCCGGTGACGAGCTCGAAGGCGCCCCGGCGCAGGAGATCCTCGGCTGGGCCGTCGAGGAGTTCGGCCCCAAGCTGGTGGTCGCGGCGTCCATGGCGGAGGCGGTCCTCGTGGACATGCTCGCCCGGATACGCTCGGACATCCCGGTCGTCTTCGTCGACACCGGCTACCACTTCGCCGAGACGATCGGCACCCGGGACGCCGTCGCCGCGACCTACGACGTCCCGCTGATCAGCGCCCGCCCGCAGCTCACCGTCGTCGGCCAGGACGCCGTGCACGGCCGGGACCTGTTTCGCACCGACCCCGACCTGTGCTGCCGGATGCGCAAGGTCATCCCGCTCGACCGGGCGCTGGCCCCCTACCGCGCCTGGGCCGCCGGCTCTCGGCGAGCCGAATCCGCGTCCCGGGCGAACCTGCGGGTCGTCGACTGGGACGCCCGGCGCGGCAAGGTGAAGATCCACCCGCTGGCCGCCTGGACCGAGGCCGACGTCGACCGCTACGTCGCCGAGCACAACGTGATCGTGAACCCGCTGCTGTCCGACGGCTACGACTCGGTCGGCTGCGCCCCCTGCACCCAGCGTGGCGCCGGCCGGGCCGGACGCTGGGTCGGCAGCACCAAGACCGAGTGCGGCATCCACTAGAGATAACCTGCCTGCCGTGATGGACGGACACGCAGCGGGTGAAGTCTGGCTGGTCGGAGCGGGCCCCGGCGACCCCGGACTCCTGACGGTCCGCGGTCGCGACCTGCTCGCCACCGCCGACGTCATCGTCGTCGACCGCCTGGCCCTGGCAGTCCTGGACGGTGCCCCCCCGGACGGTGCCCCCCCGGCCCAGATCATCCACGTCGGCAAGAGTGCCACCGCGCCGTCCTGGTCCCAGGAGCGGATCAACGCGCTGCTCGTGGAGCGGGCGCGGGCCGGCGCGCGGGTCGTGCGCCTCAAGGGCGGCGACCCGTACGTGCTCGGCCGCGGTGGCGAGGAGGCCGAGGCCTGCGCCGCCGCCGGCGTGCGCTGCACCGTGGTGCCCGGCGTCACCTCGGCCCTGGCCGTTCCCGCCCTGGCCGGCATCCCCGTCACCCATCGTGATGTCGCCCAGGAGATCGCGATCATCTCCGGCCACCTCGCCCCCGGCCATCCCGACTCCACCGTGGACTGGCCCGGCCTCGCCGCGTCTCGCGCGACCCTCGTCATCCTGATGGGCGTGGCCCGCCTGATCGCGATCACCGAGGCCCTGCTCGACGGCGGACGCCCCGAAGCCACCCCTGTCGCCGTGATCGAACGCGGCGGCACCGCCGCCCAGCGCGTGCTCCGCACCACCCTGGACGGCCTCGCCGTCGACGCGATCGCCGCCGGCGTCCGCTCACCCGCCGTCATCGTCATCGGCGAGGTAGCCGCCCGCAACGATGCCGCCGCGGCCCTGCTCACAGCCCTCGACGGCGTGAACGCGATCCTGCTCGCCGACCCCGACGAGGTCGCCGCCCTGGTCAGCCTGCTGCGCTCCGCCGGCACCGACGTCCGCGCCCTCGCCGGCCAGACCCTCGTCGCCGCCGGCCCATCCGCCCGCGAGGCCCTCGACTCCCTGGGCCTGGCC
>NZ_CADCWS010000254.1 GCF_902806475.1 Candidatus Frankia nodulisporulans | reverse complement strand
CAGGCGGGGTGGACCGATGCGTCGCCGTCGCTCTGCCCGCCGGAACCGCCGCCGCTACCACCGCCGAAGGGGTCCGTCCCCGTGCCCGGTCCGCCGGAACCGCCGGAACCACCCGCATCCGGCGGACCGCCGCCCGAGCCGAGGGAGAACGGCGACCCGGCGGTCAGCAGGCAGTAGCCGCCGGACTCCTTGCCCACGTCGTACGACTCCCGGCTGGCGCTGCCACCGCTGCGCTGCACGTCCACCTGGACCTCGCGCACCGTCTCCGCGGCGCTGGGGTGGACGGTCTGCACGGTGCGCACCGCGTAGGAGGCGACCGTGCCACGGACACCGTCGAACGCCCGCATGATCGTGCTGTACTCGCGCTGGGACCGCGTGCCGCGAACCGTCGCACAGAGCCGGCTGTACGCCGCGTCGTACCGGGCGGCCCGCACATCCGCGAGATAGGACCGGACAGCACTCGCCGGACCCTTGTCGCTCCCGCTGAGGACCAGGACACCCACAGCACCCGCGCCGACCGCGAGCGCGACCACGATCGCGAGCGGCACGATCCACCGCGTCGGCCGACGCCTCGCCGACCGAGGCAGTGGCACCCCGCCTGGCCCGATCGGGCTACCCCAGGAACCCGACGCCGGCGGCCCCATCGGACGACCCCCCGGCCCCATCGGGCCCATCGGGCCCATCGGGCCCATGGAACCCGGTGCCGGCTGGCCAGCCGGCCGCGCTGGCCAGCCAGGACCGACAGGTCCCCCAGCCGGACCCGGCGCACCACCTGGGCCGGTGGGGCCCAACGGACCAGGTGGTCGCCCCGGCACTGGCGACCCGCCGAACCCGGACCATCCACCCTGACCAGGCGCTCCCAGCTGGCCGGGCGCTCCCGGGTGGGGGCGTTGGTCCACGGGGCCGGGACGTCCACCAGAGCCGGGATAACCAGACGGGCCGGGATAACCGGACGTCCCAGGCTGACCCGGTGCCGGATACGACATCGGCGCGGATGGCCCGGCCGGGCCAGGCCCACCGATCGGTGGTACCCACCTCTCACCGCCGCCCGGAGCCGCCGGAGCGGGCGCTGATCCTGATGTGTCCGGTGGGACCGCAGCGGCCTGCCGGGGCCGAAAGGCGGAGGCCGGGGGGACGGGACGCTGGGCCAACGGGGGCAGATCCCGATCCGTGGGGACAGCCCGCATCGTCTCCTCGGCGGACGAGGGGTGGTTCCATCCCGCTGCGGGTAGCCCGCTGCCACCCTGCTCATGCTCGTGTTCACCGGACGGGTTCTCGTTGCCCGGTCCGTTCATCTGACCCCCTCGCGCCGCGACCCACCCCAGCGAACGCCTATCCGGACGTCAACCGTCGATGTTGGCATTATCCTGCCCGGACTCACCCGAATCAGGCGGCCCCGATCGCATTTCCGACGCATCGCCGCCCGGGCGTTCCGCCGCCGCTGACGGCCGACCGTCCAGCCGTCCCACCGTCCAGCTGTCCCACAGTCCAGCCGTCAGCCGGGTTCGGTCGGGTTCGGCTGCTCACTCGTCTCGATCACATCCGGATGACGCGGACGCAGCGCTACCCCGACCGCGGCCCACACCAGATCGGCGATGGTGGCCAGCAGCCGCGCGACCAGCGCCACCAGTGTCGCCGGGCCACTCGCGATCGCGGGCGCGAGCGCGAGAACCAGGACGGCCTCGCGCACCCCGGCCCCGGCCGGCAGCACCAGCACCAGGAAGCCGGCCGTCCAGGCCAGCGCGTACGCGCCGAGTGAGAGCGTCACCAGCCGCGCCCCGCCGATCTCGGGGTCGAGGTCGCGCACGAGCAGCCACGTCGCCAGTCCGTACCAGACGAAGCTGAGCAGCAGCCATCCGGCCCCAGCCGCGATCGGACGCAACGTCAACGGCACATCAAGACCCGGCCGCCGCAGCAGCCGAAACGCCCGCTCCAACAGTCTGGACAGCACCGGCGGGCACAGCAGCACCGCGAACACCGGCACCGCCACCAGCGCCCACCAGTACCGCGCCAACGCGTCGGCGGACACGAACGGCAACGTGACCGCGGCCGCGAGCCCACCGCTGGGAACCGCGAGCGCCAGCACCACGAGACTCGCCGACGCGGCCTTCGGCCGGGACACCCCGTAGTCGCGCGAAAGCTCCATCTGCGCGAGCACCGGCCACACACTGCCCGGGATGTACTTCCCGATCTGCCCGACGAAGAAGATCCGCACCGCCGCCCGCAGCGGCAGTTTCGCCCCCAGCCCCGCCAACAGCGCCCGCCAGGACAGCACCGTCGTCCCGACCGCCAACACCGTCAACACCCCGGACGAGACCACGCCACTCACCGTGAGCAGCGAAAAGGACTCGCGGACGTCGTTCCACTGACTGACCAGTGCCAACGCCAACAGCCCGAGCGCGACGACGAGCGCCCCTCGCGTCACCCACCAGCGCGGCCCCCGGCCCTTCGAGCCGGCGGCCGGCTCAGAACCCGCAACCGCCTCAGTGCCCGCAGACGCCTCAGAACCCGCAGGCGCCTCGAAACCCACGGGCGGCGGCGTGCCGGGATCGGATGACGCGCTCGAACGGGACGCCGCGCTCGGGGTGACCGAACCGTTCGGGGCGGGGGTGACGCCCGAACCCACCGAGGAGCCCGAGCCCGAGGCTGCGCTCGAAGACGGCAACCGTGGATCCAGGGCGTTCTTCGCGAGTGCGCGCGCGCCCGACGCGGAATGCTGACCCACCAGAACAGATTAGGCCGGGCTCTGCCCGACATCCCCGCCGCCCCTCGGCAGCCCGCGGCCAAGCCACTTACTCGCGTCGACGGCCGGACACGCCCGCCCGGCCGGCCGTCGCGCCGATCAGACGCCGACGGCTACCCGTCGCCGCCAGGTGGTGGGCGTCGTCGGGTAGCCGTCGGGTGGTGATGCCAGGTGGTGATGTCAGTGCTGGTCGGCGACTCGCTGTGCGGCGGAGTGGTCGCCGTTGCGCTGAACACCAGGGGACTTCGGCTTCGAGGACGCGGCCGACGTGACCGAGGAGCCCACGGATGCCGAAGCCGAGGACGCCGAGGAACCGACCGCGGTCGGGTCGTCGTCCAGGATGGCCTGGCGCTTCGCGATGGCCTCGACGACCTTGCGGGCGAGGTCCTGCGGGGCGAGGCCGACCTCGGCGAGGATCTGGTCGCGCTTGCCGTGCTCGAGGAAGCGCTGGGCGATGCCGAAATCGCGCAGCGGGACGTCGACGTCGTTGTCGCGCAGGAGCTGCGCGAGCGTCGAGCCGACGCCGCCGACCCGGCCGTTGTCCTCGATGGTGACGACCAGGTCGTGGTCCTGGGCGAGGCCGACGAGGGCGGTGGGCAGTGGCTTGACCCAACGCGGGTCGACCACTGTGATCCCGATGCCCTGGCTGGCGACCAGGCGGGCCACCTCGAGTGCGGTGGTGGCCATCGCGCCGATCGAGACGAGCAGCACCTCGCGGCGCTGGGCGACGGCCGGGGACCGGAAAAGCACGTCCACGCCGCCGATGGTGTCGATGGCGGGGATGTCCGGGGCGACCGTGCCCTTGGCGAAACGCACCACGGTGGGCTTGTCGGTGGTGGCGACGGCCTCGCGCAGTTCGGCGCGCAGGGTCGGCGCGTCGCGGGGGGCGGCGATCGCGAGGTCGGGGACGACCTGCAGGAAGGACATGTCCCACATGCCGTTGTGGGACGCGCCGTCCTCACCGGTGACCCCGGCGCGGTCAAGCACGAACGTCACCGGCTGACGGTGCAGGGCGACGTCCATCAGCACCTGGTCGAAGGCACGGTTGAGGAACGTCGCGTACAGGCAGACGACCGGCTTGAGGCCGCCCATCGCCAGGCCCGCGGCGGAGGTGACGGCGTGCTGTTCGGCGATGCCGACGTCGAAGACCCGGTCGGGGTAGGCCTTGGCGAACTTGCTGAGGCCGACCGGGGCCAGCATCGCCGCGGTCAGGGTGACCACGTCCGGCCGCTCGGCACCGATCTGGACGATCTCGTCGGAGAAGACGTTCGTCCAGCTGGTGCTCTTCGCGGTGGAGAGCGGCTTGCCGGTGATCGGGTTGATCACGCCGACACCGTGGAAGTTGTCGGCCTGGTCCTGCTCCGCCGGCGGGTAGCCGAAGCCCTTGCGGGTGACGCAGTGGACGATCACCGGGCCGCCGAAGTCGCGTGCGCGGCGCAGGGCCGACTCGACCGCGGCGGTGTCGTGACCGTCGACCGGGCCGACGTACTTCAGCCCGAGGTCCTCGAACATCCCCTGCGGCTGGACGACGTCCTTGATGCCCTTCTTGATGCCGTGCAGCGCGTCGAACAGCGGCGCGCCGACCAGCGGCGTGCGACCGAGGACCTGCTTGACGACGTCGAGGACCTGCTCGTACTCGGGGGCCAGACGCAGCGCGGCGAGATGGTCGGCGAGACCACCGATCGTCGGCGCGTAGGACCGGCCGTTGTCGTTCACGACCACGACGACGGGACGGTCGCCGGCGGCGATGTTGTTCAACGCCTCCCAGCACATGCCACCCGTCAGCGCGCCGTCACCGACGACGGCGACGACCGCCCGGTCCTCGCCACGCAGGGCGTAGGCACGGGAGAGACCGTCGGCGTACGACAGTGCCGTCGAGGCGTGCGAGTTCTCGATGATGTCGTGCTCGGACTCGGCCTGGCAGGGGTAGCCCGAAAGGCCGCCCTTCTGGCGCAGACCGTCGAAGTCGTCCACCCGACCGGTGAGCATCTTGTGGACGTAGGACTGGTGCCCGGTGTCCCAAAGGACCCGGTCGAACGGTGAGTCGAACACTCGGTGGATCGCCAGCGTCAGCTCGACGGCCCCGAGGTTGGGGCCGAGGTGGCCCCCGGTACGCGCGACGGCGTGGATGAGGAAATCACGGATCTCGGCCGCCAGGGTGCCGAGCTCCTCGTGGTCGAGGCGCTTGACGTCCTGGGGACAGCTGATCGTGGACAGAAGCGACACGGCGGGAACTCCCTCTCCCGAAAGGGGATCGGTCCGGGTCCGGCAAAGTCTACGCAGGTCAGCTGGGGCCCCGCAGACACCCAGACGACATGTGAGTTCCTCGTGGAACGCAGGGTAATAGGTCCCGGCGGGGTAGTATCGGCCGGCTCTTGCCCCCACCCCTTGTCCGGGTTCGGGCACGTAGAAGAGTGTCGTCACCTGGCGGGTCGTCCGTCAACACGCCGTGGCATCGGCCGGCCGTACAGGCGAGTGAATCCCTCCCCGACCATCTTGATTCAGCACCGTTCAGGATGAATCAGATACCCCGAGTTACCTTACGGTGGGTTCAAAAAGGGCGACGCATTCGACGTGATGCGTCATCGGGAACAGATCGAAGGCGCGCAGCGCGGTCATCGTGTAACCACGAGCTCTGAACGTGGCCAGGTCGCGGCCGAGTGCCACCGGGTCACAGGCCACGTAGGCGACGGCACGTGGGTGGTGTCCCAGCAGCGCCGCGACCACCTCCGCCCCCGCTCCGGCCCGCGGCGGGTCGAGCACCGCGCACCCGACCCTGCCGGCGGACGGCCCGGTGCCGAGCACACCGCGCACGGTCGCCGGCGTCACTCGCACCGCACGTAGCGACACCTGTGGCAGGTCCGCGAGGTTGTCCGCGGCCGCGGCGACGGCGGCCGCCTCCGACTCCATCGCCACGACCCGCCCGGACGGCCCGACATCCTCGGCGAGGAACGCCGCGAACAGCCCCGCGCCGGCGTAGAGATCAAGCGCGATCTCTCCCGGCTGTGGCCGCAACGCCGTCCGTACCGCGTCGACCAGCACCTTCGGGGCAGCCGCGTGCACCTGCCAGAACACCCCCGGCCCGACCGCGAAGCTGCGCCGCCCCACGACC
>NZ_CADCWS010000253.1 GCF_902806475.1 Candidatus Frankia nodulisporulans | reverse complement strand
CCAGGCCCCTTCGGTATTCCAGGCCCCTTCGGCATTCCAGGGTCTCGGTCGGGGTTCGGGACCGGGCCCGTTTGTGGGCTGCCCGTTCGGGCCATCCAGGTGGCCCTCGGGATGGTGGTGGCCACCCGGATGCGGGCGGGTCGCGGGCCCGTCGCGGTGGCTGCGGCCTGGCATACCGACGGGTTCGCGGGGGAACCGTCCGCCCCCGGTGATGAAACCCATATTCACCTCGGACCTTGCGCTCGGCGTCGTCCGGCATCCTGACCAGGGACCGCACCTGGGACCGCCGGGTAGTGGTCCGTGCCCGCGGGCGCACGGAGAACGACGGCAGTCAGGCTGCCGGCTCCGGCGCGGGAGGGGGCGACGCGCGCGACGCATGGGGGAGACGCCGGCGGAATCGACCTGGAACTGCGTAGCGAAGTGGTGATGGCCAGCAGTGGTGAGAAGAAGCAGTGGTTAGAAGGCTGGGAAGTTCCTACACCCTGCTGACCCGGGTCGGCCGGGGCGGTATGGGCGAGGTGTGGCGCAGCCATGACGAGGCAGGCAATGTTCTTGCCTTCAAACTGCTGCTGCCGCATTTCACCGCCGACCCTGGCGTGGTCGCCCGGTTCATGCGGGAACGCGCCATCCTGATCCGGGTTCAGTCGCCGTTCGTGGTGGCCATTCACGACCTGGTCGCCGAACGCGGTGATCTGGCCATCGTGATGGAGTACGTCGACGGTTCGGACCTGCGCCAGGAACTGCATCGACGGCGCACGCTACCGCCCGCCGAGGCGGTCGGCCTGATCGTCGACATCCTCACCGGGCTGGCGACCGCGCACCGGCTGGGCATCGTCCATCGTGACCTCAAACCGGAGAACGTGCTGCTCGACCGGCGGGACGGGACCTCGCAGCCCAAGGTCTCCGACTTCGGGATCGCCGGGCTGTGCGCCTCGGCGACCCGTCTGACCGTTCCCGGCGGGATGCTCGGCACCCCGCTGTACATGGCGCCGGAAAGCGTCGACGGGGGAGTGGTCGGCCCGGCCGCGGATGTCTACGCCGCCGGAACGATGCTCTACGAGATGCTCTGTGGCGTCGCGCCGTTCGCCGGCCGGGAGATGCTCTCCATCCTGCGTGCGCACGCGGACCTCGCGCCGGGACGGCCACCGGGCATCCCCGACGAGCTGTGGGCCGTGTTGGCCGCGATGCTCGCGAAGGACCCGCAGCAGCGGCCCGACGTCGATCAGCTGCGGGCCCTGCTGCCTGGTCTCGCGGGGATGGCCGCCGGTCTTGGCCTGGACACGCCCCCCGCCTCGAGCCGGGTCCACTCGATTCCCGTGCCTGAGCAGGTCCGGTCGCGGACCGGTGTTCCCTCCTGGGTGCCTGTCCCCGTCCGCTCGGGCGCGTCCGGCGAGGCGGCGGGGCTGCTGACGTCGCTGCCGCCCACGACCACCGGCGACAAGGCGGCCGTTCCCGTCGATCCCTCGTCCCTCTCGTCCCTCTCATTCCTCTCATCCCCCTCGTCTCTCTCATCCCCCTCGTCCCCGTCGGACCTGGCGGTCCCCGCGGATGCCGCTGGTTCCGCGGTGGCCGGCTTCGACGAGCCGGCGACCACCCCGGTGGCCATCCCCTCGATGCTCCGGTCAGGGACGGGACGTCCGGCAGCCGCCGCGCGGACCGCATCCGAGACCGAGCCGAAGACCGAGACCGCACGTGGCACCGAAAGCGGGACCGCAAGCGGGACCGATGCCAAGACCGGCGACGAGGCCGACGCCGAGGAACCGATCACCACGCCGACTCCGGTGCCGCCGTCCTTGCCCCTGCCACACCCCGGGCTCGACACGGCTCCCACCGAGCACACCGAGTTGGTACCACCACCGGCCGGTCGGACGGCTGTGCCCGGGGCGCGCTCGTCCGGAGCCCGCTCGTCCTCGGGGGCACGTTCGTCGTCAGCGCCGCGTTCGACTTCCGGATCACATTCGTCGGCAGGCGCGCGTGCGTCGGCTGGGTCACGTTCGTCAGCGGGCACGCGTGCGTCGGCGGGGTCGTCGGGCGCCTCGGCGGGGCGGGCGGAGCCGGCGGACCCGTCGGGCGGTTCGCATCCCGACTCCGCGGTGACGGTCATGGCCCCGCCGTTGACCGGTGGTGCCGCGGCGTCGAAAAGGGCGGCTGGTGCTCCCGCCGCCGCGTCCACGGCCGTCTCGGCGGCCGCGGCCGAGACCGCGGTGCGTGCCGCGGGCGGGCGTGGGACGTCCGGTCAACGTCCGGTCCGTCCGGTCCGTCCGGGGGGCACAAGCGGGGCGGGGGATCGGCGTTCGCCGACTGGCGGTGGCGGGCATCGGGCTCCGGGCTCGCGCTCCCGCATGGGTGAGTACCGCCGGTGGGTCGTGATCGGTGCGATCGGACTGACCCTGGTGCTCGTCGCGGTGGTGGTCGCCGCGCTCGGTGGCGGTGGCGACTCGCCGTCGGCTCCGACACCGACATCCCAGGTCAGCGGAGGGACGTCCGGGGGCGTGCCGGTGTCGCCGGGAGCCGGTATCGGCACGACGGGGATTCCCGCCGGACCGGGCGGCACGGATGGTCAGGGTGGCACCGGGCTGACCGGGCCCGCTACCTCGCAGGACGGTCGGACGAGGGTGGGCGGCTCGACCGCGGCCACCCGGGGCGCGGGTGGCGGTGCGGGACCGGCGGCTCCGGCCCCGGCGCCGACCCGGGCGACGCCGTCGCCGGCCGCCCCGGAGCCCAGCAGCGCCCCGACGCCCACCCATGCCCCGCCGTCGCCGACCCGCACCCCCGACCCTGATCCGCCGTCGCCGACCAGCGAACCATCGCCCGAACCCACGTCGGCCAGGCCCACGACCGCGAAGCCGACCGTGCGGGCAACGGCGTTGCCGACGATCAGACCCACCGGCAGGTCGACGTCGACCGCGAGCGCCGGTTCGACGCCCACCTGCGACGTCCCCTCCTCGGACGGCACCGCCTGCCCGACCGGGCGTGGCTGGCAGTCACTGGTCTCCGCCGAGGGCACCCGCGCCGGGATCGTCATGGTGTGACCCACCCGGCGCGATGGTGTGACCCACCCGGCCTTCGAGGTCGACCCGGGTGGGACGTCCGTCAGCAGGGTGGCGGTGTGCCGCCGGCCTGGCCGTTGGGTGGGCCTGTCGGGCAGCCGGTGGACGGGGACGCGCCGAGCGTCGGCTCGGTGCTGGTGGTCGGCCCGACGGTCGGGGACGCCCCGGAGGTCGGACCGGTGGTCGGGGACGGCGTGGGGCTCGCGGAACCCGGGAGGCTGGGCGTCGTCGTGACCCTGGCAGTGGCCGACGGGCCGACGGGGGACGGGGCCAGCGTGCCATCGGGCCCGACCGGTCGGCTCCGGGTCGGCGCCGACGGGCCCCGATGCGCGCCGCCGCGACCGTCCGCTCCGGCGCCGCCGGCACCCGGGTCGCCTCCCGGCCCCGGTGCCAGACCGCCCTGAGCCGGCGGCGGAGTCGGCTCCACCTGTGGGTGCGCACCGCCGGTGGCGGCGAACGCGACGACGACACTGGCCAGCAGCACGATCAGCAACGCGACGCTGGCCAACGGCGCGGCCCGACGCCAAGGCGCCGGCAACCAGCCGAAGACCGCGTCAAGACGCCCACCGCCCGGCGGCCCCACCGGTGGCACCGCCGGACACGGCGACGACTCCACCGCGGTCGACCCCACCGGCGAGCACACGTGGATCGTGGACGGAGAGCTGGGTCACGGCGCCGAGGCGCGGGTCGGTCTGCCCGGGCCGGCGGGGCACCGGCACCGTGCCGGCCGATTGGTCGTCATGCGGCGGTGGGGTCGGACGCAGCGCCAGGGGATGGGTCGGCTGGTCGGGTCGGTCGGGGTCGAGCGCCGCGGCGGGCCGCTCGGGGGTGCTCGGTGGCGGATGGGACTGCCACGGTGTGAGTGCCAGCGCCGCGGCCCGGTCGGCATCCGCGGGCGTGCGGACCTGAGGGTCCGCGACCAGGCCGCGGACCAGGTCGGCGGCGCTTGGCCGGTCCTGCGGGTGCCGGGCGAGGGCGGCCCGGACGAGCCCGACCAGCGCGTCGGGCACACCGGCGATGTCGGGCGGACGGTCCTCGCGCATCCGGGTGAGCACATCGGGCTCTTCGGAGGCGAACGGCGGATGCCCGGTCGCCGCGTAGGTCACGCAGGCCCCCCAGGCGAAGATGTCGGCGGCGGGGCCGGCCCGCTCGCCGCGCAGCTGCTCGGGTGCCATCCAGGCCAGGGTGCCGATGAGAATGCCGGTGCGGGTGTGGCTGGGGGTGCCGGTGGCCCGGGCGATGCCGAAGTCGATGACCTTCGGACCGTCCCAGGCCAGCAGGATGTTCGAGGGTTTGAGATCGCGGTGCACGACGCCGACGGCGTGGATCGCGATCAGCGCGTCGGCGAGCCCCACGCTGAACCCGTGCAGCAGGCGCTCCTCCATCTGCCCGTGGCGCAGTACCGCGTCGGCCAGACTGGTGCCCTCGACGTACTCGGTGGCAAGCCACGGGGCGGCGGCATCCGGATCGGCGTCGAGCACGGCGGCGACCGCCCGCCCGTGGACGCGCCGGGCCGCCGCGACCTCACGACGAAACCGCTCCCGGAACTCGGGGTCGCCCGCGAACCGGGCGTCGGGCACCTTGACCGCCGCCGCCCGCCCTTCGGCGTTGAACCCGAGATAGACCGTGCCCATCCCGCCGGCGCCGATGCGGTTGTGGATCGTGAACGGGCCGACCCGGCGCGGGTCACCCTCGACCAGCGGGGTCAGCACGGCCCGGCCTCGCCACCGGAGAGGGTGCCGCCGGCACCCCGCTGCCGTGGGAGTCGACCGCTCGCGGCGGACCGCCCGACCTGCGCCGAAATGGTCGCTCCTCCGATCACGCTTCGATCACGTTCTGATCATGTTCGGCGGGACGGCCCGACCGCCGTGGCAGCATGGTCCGGGGGTGCCGTCCATGCTGCCTCCAGACGTTAGCGTGTGGGTCCGACCGGCTGGGCCCAGCCGGTCGAGGTGGGCGCGTCGCCACCTGTGGCTACCGGCGTCTACCGGCGACTGCCCGTGGCGTTCGGGTCGTTGGGCGGGATCGTGTCCAGCGCGGTGAAGGCCGTGCCCGTCCACTCGAAGCGCACGTCGGCGTGGCCGGAGGGGGCGTTGGGCTGGTCCTGCGGATCGAACGTGGCATAGTGCAGGGTGACCCGGTAGTTGTTCGGTTGGCGGACGAGGGCGATGTGGGCGCTCGGCGCCGAGGTGTCCGTGCCGCGGTACTCGCCGTCGGCGAAGACGAAGGCGAACTGCTGCGGGTTGCCCCCGGCGGACCCACCGGTCCCGATCACCACGTTGAGCCGCCGGTCCTCCTGGTAGGTGCTCAGGTCCGGGTCGTAGCCCTTACCGCGGATGATCTGTGCCGCCTCGTCGGTGGACAGCACCTTCGGCGTCGCCGACGGCGTGCTGGTCGGCGTCTGGCTCGGGGTGGGGGACGTGCTGGGCGTGGTGGTCGTGGCGCTGGTCGTGGCCGGCGCGGTCGGCGTCGACGACGTCGGCGTGGTGCTGGCCGTCGCATCGACGCTGCTGGACGTGGTGACGGGTGTGTCCCCGCCGTTGTGGTCGCCGGTGAGAGCCACCGCGGCCGCGATCCCACCGCCCAGCAGCACCACCGCCAGCAGCACCCCGGCGATGATCGCGCTGCGCCCGCCGCCCGACCGACCCCCGTCCCCCCCGGACGATGGCCCGTGGTTCTGTGCCCCGTGGTTCTGCGCCCCGTGGTTCTGCGCCCCGTGGTTGTACGCCGCGCCGTAGCCGTCCGCGCCGTACCTGCCGGCGTCGTGGCCGGCGGCGCCCTGGCCGCCACCTCGGTAGCCGCTGGCGTCCCGGCCGGCCG
>NZ_CADCWS010000252.1 GCF_902806475.1 Candidatus Frankia nodulisporulans | reverse complement strand
GTCCTGGACAGGGCCGATGAGCACCGAGGATATGCCGATAGTAGCTACCCGGCCACAAGTAATAGAGATTACCTCTGCCATCGACGGCCGGTCGACGTCATCAGTGACCTCACCGTCGTCGAGCCCGGCTATCGCCGCGCCGTCTGGTACTCGGTCAGCGACGGTGAGTACGACCTCCCGGTCGAGATCTTCTACCGTGCGCCCCTACCGGGAGCGAAGGCATACAGCACGCCCTCTCCTGACAGTGCCAGGTGGCCATGCGCGGCGCGCAGGACGGCACCGGAGGCGAACAGCTCGCCCACGAGCACACTGTTTGCGCAGGTCACGGGCCTGTGAGGCTGCGATGGACTTGTTCGTGTTACAGGGAATGTATTCGGCTACGCCGCGCGGGACAGTGGGATTGACCGGCCCTGGCACCCCCCGAGCCGGGGCCGGTTCCGGACTGGCCCGCGCGGGCCCGGACCCGTCGAGCTCAGGCAGCGAGAGACCCCAATCATGATCAGATAGGAATGTCCGTGCCGCCCTTTCTTGAACAGGCTCTGCATCGTCGGGGCCTGCTGGACCTGAAACCGCGCAGCGTGGCGCTGGGTCGGGCGGGCTGACTCTCGAGCTCCGCTGGGCCCTGTACTTTCCCCCGCCGCCACGCCACGTCCTGGTTGCCCCATCAGTCGGTAGTCGAGCCCTCGGCTCGGCTCCTCGAGTCGGGGCAGCACCACGCCTTCTCCGTCCGCAAGTTCGTCGCCGGCGTGCGGGCAGGCAGGCCCCAGGCCGTGCCCTCCCCGGGGGCGCGCGGTCTCCTCGTTCCCTCCCCGCCCGCGGCGCCACCGTCACCGGGGCGTACCCCGTGTCCCTGCTGCGGGCGGGGAGGTTCCATCCTCCGATCGGATTACTGACATGCCTCCGTATGACGAACACGCCCCCCACCGCCAGGGTCTGCTCGACCTGGCGCTGATGAGCATGGCCCCGACAAACCCGGTGGAGCGTGCGCTGCGCCTCCATTCGAAGCTGAACCTGTCGCACGAGCAGATCACCGAGTTGCTGGAGCTGGCGACCGACTATCACCTGGCACGGGAGATGACCGGACTCAGGTTCTCCGCGGCCGGCCACCTGCTGCGCCCGACCAATCCGACGCCACCCTCGGCGATCGACGCGAGCAGGTTGCATCTGCTGCGGGGAGACCTGCTCGTCGAGGACGAGACACGCGCCTCCGCATCGGTGGAGCGGGTGCAGGAGATCCTCGGCGAGGAGACCTGGACGCAGTTGGTGCAGCACTACACCCAGGAGACGACCGACCTGCTGACCCGACTCGGCCCTGTCCTGGCAGCCGCGGTGGACCCGGTGTATGCGCTGGTGCGCCGGGACACCGGGGTGGAGGTGGACCCGAACGATGTCACGGTCGCGGACGTCCTCCGGTTCGCGTCCGGGCCTCGGGAAGTGCCCGACGACACCGACGACCGCCATTCCCCTCGGCGGCGGCCCGAGCTCACCGGTCCGGTCTGACCCTCCTCCACCGGGGCCGATGACCTGCCGTCCCCGTCCCCGTCGACGCCCGCCCCGCGGATGCGGCCCCTCACCTCCGCGCGGCGGGTTCTCCTCCTTTTCCGTTCCCTTTCCGGTTTCTGACCTCTTGGACAGTTCATGGACAACAACAGCGGTGGACCGGCGCGCCAGGATGGTGCGCAGATGCCACCGGCCGGCGCCCGGACCTTGCCCCCCGAACAGCCACGCATGGCGAACCATGCCGAGGGTCGCCGCAGGTCGACCGGTACCCAGGTCGACCTTGGCGTTCTGCGCGGATGACCGCGATCTGGCAGACCCACGCGCGTGCGTTGGCCGGCGCGGTCAGCCATGCGGGGTCGCGGTGGTATCCGGTGCTGGCCGGGGTGCCTCGGCATCTGTTCACACCGGCGTGGTGGCAGCGCAGCGAGGGTGGCTGGGTGCTGCGCCGCGGGCAGGTAGCGGACGCCTACCGCGACCAGACGCTGGTCACCCGGGTGGGCACGTTGCACGCGGATCAGGCCACCAAGCAGACCCGGCCGAAGGGTCGGGCGACGTCGTCATCGACGCTGCCCTCGCTGGTGATCTCGATGTACCGCTACGGGCAGTTGAAGGAGGGTGTCGACATCCTCGACGTTGGCACAGGGCCCGGTTATGGCGCAGCGTTGCTGGCCCGCCGCTACGGGGATCGTCGCGTCACCACGGTGGATATCGACCCCTACCACGTGACGGCCGCGGCGATGCGGATGGAGAAGATCGGCCTGCATCCCACGGTGATCCCCACCGATGCCACCAAGCCGCTGCCCGGCAGCTACGACCGAATCATCTCGATGATGTCCGTGCGGTCAATTCCGCTAAGCTGGCTGGCCGCACTGCGTCCCGGCGGCCGGTTGGTCACGACGATCACCGACACCCACATGATCCTCACCGTGACACGGACAGACACCGGGGTCATCGGGCAGATCGAATGGGCCGCCGCGGGATTCATGCCCGCGCGGACCGGCCCGGACTATCCCGCGCTGCCCGCCGGATTGGACCTGTCCGCCACCTGGGAGGGCGAGGTGACCACGGGCCGCTATCCGGTGGTCAACATCGGCGCGGCGTGGGATCTGTCGACCATGCTCACCCTGGCCGCGCCCGGGGTGCGCCGGCAGTACCGCGAGCACCAGGGCCGGCGCGTCGCGTTCCTGTCCCATCCGGACGGTTCCTGGGCGCGGGCCACTGCCACCGGCGACGAGCCCCCTACCGTGCATCAGGCCGGACCGCAGCGCCTGTGGGACGTCTTTGACGGGACCCGCGATGCATGGCTGCGCCGCGGGACAGCGCCGTGGCTCGGCGCCCGCGCCCGGATCGAACCCGACGGCAGCATCCGCCTCGACCGCGCCGGCTGGCAGGCCACGATCCCCGCCGACCATTCCTGACCCCCCGGGGACTGCCGGCCCAAGCACACCCCCAGCCTCACCGTTCTTCGTTTCCCCCCTTTTCCTGTTTTCTTTTCCACGGTCAAGAAAGAGCCATGAACAGCAACGACACGACCATCACACCTGCCCCGGACAACGCGCCGAGCACAGCGAGCCGCGGCGTGGACCTGCACGTGCATCGGCCACACCCGGCGCGGATGTACGACTACCTGCTCGGCGGGAAAGACAACTTCCCGGCTGACCGGACGGCGGCCGACACTGCGATCTCGGTGTTTCCCCAGCTAGAGACGGCTGCTCGGGAGAATCGGGCGTTCATGACCCGAGCGGCACGCCATCTGGCAGCCAAGGCGGGTATCCGCCAGTTTCTGGATGTGGGCACGGGGTTTCCCACCACGCCGAATCTGCACGAAACCGTCCAGACCATCGCCCCGGACGCCCGGGTGGTCTACACCGACAACGACCCCCTGGTGCTCGTCCACGCCCGCGCACTGCTGACCAGCACCCCGGCGGGGCGCACCGCCTACCTGGATGCCGACCTGCGCGACGTCGAGACGATCCTCACCGCACCCGAACTACACGACACCCTGGACCTGACCCGCCCCGTCGCGCTGTCCCTCGTCGCGGTCCTGCACTTCCTGTCCGAGCAGGACGATCCCTACGGACTGGTACGCCGGCTGCTGGACCCGCTGCCCGCGGGCAGCCACCTGCTGCTCAGCCACATCACCGCGGACGTCAACCCTGCGGTAGAGACCGCGGCACGGGTCTACCGCCAGGAGGGTGTCGCTGTGTACACCCGCACCTATGAGCAGATCGCCGGCTTCTTCGACGGCCTCGAGCTGGTCGACCCCGGCCTCGTCTCCGTTCACCGGTGGCGCCCCGACCCTACGACGACCACGCAGGACACCACAGCGGACCGGGACGAAACAGCGAAAGTCGATCACAAGGCCGACAGCACCATCGAGGCGGACTAGGCGGACGCCGAGGTGAGCGTCTACGGCGCCGTGGCACGCAAACCATGACCACGGCCACCATTATTGATCTTCATGTGCATTCGTGCCGGTCGATCGGAAGCGCGCTTCCCGGCGACCTGGACGCCCAAGCGGCGGCGGCGGGCCTGCACGTGATCGCCCTGACCGATCACAACACGCTCGACGGCGTTGCGGAGGCAGAAAAAGCGCTGCCCGTGGGTCTGACGCTGTTGCCGGGGGTGGAGGTGTCCTGCACGGTGAACCTTGGCGTGCAACGGGTCCCGCTGTCGCTGCTGGCCTATCTGTGTAACCCGCGCGACCGGACCCTGCTGGGCATCCTGGGCGACAACTGTGACGAGCAGGATCGCCAGGTCCGCAAACTCCTACGTGATCTACAGAACGGGGGCCACCCGCTGACCTGGGACGACGTGGCGGCGCAGGCCGGGCATCGCCGCCCCGGCATCCCTGACGTCGCCGGGGCACTGGTCACCGCAGGACTGGCGGGCACTCTCGCGGAGGCACTCAGCCCCGCCTGGCTGGGCGGCCAGTACCCGCCACGGCGCCCGCGGCTCCCCTCGGCCCGCCAGGCTCTGAGTGCGATCCGCGGGGCGGGCGGGGTGCCTGTGCTCGCGTATGCCCGCTGGCCCGGCCGGCTGAACCTCGCCGCCGACGACCTCAAAGGTCTGCACGCCGACGGTCTGGCCGGCCTTGAGGTCGACCACCCCACACATCGCCCGGACGATCGCCAGGAACTTCGCGCGATCGCCCACCACCTCGGTCTGATCATCACCGGGGGCAGTGGGCATCACGGGGCCGGCGGCCCTGCGCTCGGCGCGGAGACGACCGCCCCCGCCGCCTACGCCCAGATCGTCCAGGCCGGCCACGGCACCATGCCGATCATCGGTACGGCGGTCGGGACGCACCGTGATTGACCTGCATGTGGAGTCGTCATTGTCGGGTCAGGGAGCGTTCCCGGAAGCGTTGATGGGCAGGGCCGTGCGGGCCGGCGCGACCGTGATCGCGCTCGCCGACCGGACCACCATCGACGGCATCGACGGCGCCCGCAGGGCGCTCCCCGCCGAACTCACCCTGATACCTGCGGTCACAGTGCCCTGCGCCGTGATGGTCGCCGATCAGGAACGCACCCTCGAACTACGCGGCTACCTGATCAACGTTGAGGACCGGCCGCTGCTGGACCTGCTCGCAGACGCCCGCCGGCACCGGGAACAGCGGGCCCAGAAGATGGTCTCCTACCTGGGCGCCGAGTATCCGGTGCTGACCTGGCACCGGGTAGCCCAGCTCGCCCCGGGCGGGGTGCCGGGCCGACCGCACATCGCCCGCGCGCTGGTCCAGACCGGGCTCGTCACCAGCCTGCGCGAGGCCTACAGCCCACAATGGCTCGGCAACGGCGGGAGATACTTCGAGCCGAAACGCCAACCGCCGGCAGACCAGGTCCTCGCGGTGATCCGCGCCGCGGGCGGCGTCCCCATCCTGGCACGACCCCGGCGCCGCCACCACGTCCAGCTCACCGTCAGCCAGCTCGCCACCTTGCAGGCCGCCGGCCTCGCCGGCCTCGAGGTCGACCACCCGTCCAACCCCCGGCCGGCGCGGGAGGCACTGCGTCGCATCGCCGCCCACCTGGATTTGATCGTCACCGGCGGCAGCGGGAGTCGCGGCCAGCTCACCAGCAACGCCATTCCGATCGGGGCAGGGACCACCAGCCGCGCCATGTACGAGCGGCTCCTCACCGCCGCCAGCGGAACCCAGCCGAACGCGCCCCGGCGATGACCGCGATCACTAGCGCAGCCGGCGTCTGGATCGTCTCCACAACCCTGCTGGCCTGCGCCGTCGCTTCTCTGCCACCCAGCAAGCTTTCGCTGGGCATGGTCGGAATCACGCTGAGCTGCAACCTTGTCCTGGTCGCGGCGCTGCTGACCATGCCGATAGGAGCAGCCTGATGCCGCCTGCTCGCCGCCACCTACACCCCCA
>NZ_CADCWS010000251.1 GCF_902806475.1 Candidatus Frankia nodulisporulans | reverse complement strand
CTGGTTTTCCGTGGCCAGTCCGGCATATGACCGCCGACCAGCACCCCAGCCGTCACGTGACCTCGCGCATACCCGTCGCCGTGCATAATCAGAAGGGTGACGCTCCGCTTCCAGCACGGCCCCGCCTCCCACTGGGCGTGGCGCACTGTCTGTAGCGCTGGAGCTTGTTCCTGTTGTCCGGGCTGTCCAGCATGTCCCGGCCCTCGCGCCTTCTGAGGCTCGTCCCCGCCATGACGAGCCCGGCGGCCCGCTAGCTGATAGCGCGGGCCGCCGCGGCGCGAGGGATTCAGCTGGTCCACCGCCACCTCTCGGCTACGCCACCACACGTGTGACGTGCCGACGTCGATCCTCGATGTTGGCACCACCACCCGGGTGGCCTGGTCACAGGTCCGCGCGCCGCTGTCGGAGCAGATGCCGCCGTTGGAGCAGGCACTGCCCCTGGAGCAGACGCGGCCCCTGGAGCAGACGCGGCCGTTGACCAGGACCGCCGCGACCGGTCCTGGCGTCGCCGTTGGCGTTGGCGTTACGCCCGACATCACCCAGCCCGACCAGGAAGGCAGCGTCAGCTGTGTCCGCCAAGGACGTGTCCTTCAAGGCGTGGACGAACCGGCTGCGAGCCGAGGGGTACCTCGTCTGCCCCGCGAGCTGCGCCGTGCCGGTTGACCTGCGCGGAGTCCGCCGCGATGGCCTCGGCCTGCACTTTCGCTGCCGCGGGACGTCCATCCGCCTGGCCGTGTACCGGCCCGGCCGGGCGGCGTGGCAGCTGGCCATCCGGGACGAGACGTGGTGCCCCGAAGAGGCCCTGCAACTGTGGCGGCACCGTCCCCTCGACGGCCCGCCTCCGTCCGACGACGCCGTGATCGCCTTCCCCGGCGAAGCCGGCCCCGACCGGGAGATCGTCCTCGACGGCGCCCGGCGGTGGGGCTGGAGCGGCCACGAAGCCGGTCTGCTCCCCCCGGACGACGCCGCCGACCTGTTCGACCATCTGATCGCCGAACTGCCAAGCGTCCCGGGGACCCAGCCGCTGCCGCTGCAACCGACCCCGTTGCCGACAGCGAGGGGTGCTCGTCATCTAAGCCCCGCCGTCCTGTAAGCTTCAGTTGCTTCCAGGGGGTGTAGCTCAGCCTGGTAGAGCGCCTCCCTCGCACGGAGGAGGCCAGGGGTTCGAGTCCCCTCACCTCCACCCAGGTTACGCAGGGCATCAGCCCTTTTCCTCCTCGTCGTCCAGCGGCGAACCAGCCTCCTCGTGCACGGTTTCGTGCACAGGGGGCTTTTCGTTGTCGTCCGCCGGGCCGAGGATCACCCCGGCCACGAGCCCGGCCGCCGCCTCGTCCATGCCCGGGATGACGTGGCTGTAGGTACGCAGCGTGAACGCCACGTCGGTATGGCCGAGACGCTCGCTGACGACCTTCGGGTGCACCCCGGACTTCAACGCCGCCGTGGCGTAGCTGTGCCGGACGTCGTGCAGCCTGATCACCGGCAGCCCCGCGGCGCGGGCGTGCTGCTGAAACCAGTCGGTCACCGAGTCCGGATGGATGTAGGCGCCGTCCGGCCAGCAGAACAGCAGCTCGTTGCTGTGGCCGGTGTCGGCCCGCTCCTTCTCCCACCGCTCGACATGGACCCGCAACGCGGCGAGCGTCACCGGGTCGAGCGCGCGCGGGCGGCGGCCTGACTCCGTCTTGGTCTCACCCTCGGCGGTCTGGCCGTCGACCACGATGCGCGGACGCTGCGGCACGACCGTGCCGGCGGCCAGGTCGACATCCTCGCGGCGCAGCCCGACCGCCTCACCGCGGCGCATGCCGGTCGTGACGATCAGCAGGTAGAGCGCGTACAGCCGATCGTCCTTGACGTGGGCGAGGAACGCCCGGAGCTGGTCAGGCGTCCACACCGTGGCCGCTCGGCGCCCGACCGACGGAGGCCGCGCGTCCTCGGCGACGTTGCGCGGCACGTAGCCCCAGCGGACCGCATCCGCCAGCGCTCGGCGCACCACCCGGTGGACCGTGGCCACCGTCGCCCGCGACAGCCCCGCCCCCTGCTGGCCGCGGCGGTGCACCCGGCCCTTCTCCAGCAGGTGGGCGTACATCAGGTTCAGCCGTACCGGCGTCAGGTCCTGCAGCGCCGTCTCGCCGATCACCGGCACGATGTACGAGTCACGGCACAGGTGGTACTTGGCCAGCGTCTTCGGCCGGACCGAGGCGGCCATCGCCTTGCACCACTCGTCGAAGAACTCCGCGACTGTGCGCCGCGACCCGCCGACGTGCCGGCCGGACTCCGCCGCGGCGATCGCCGCGCGCAGCGCCTTGTCGGCTTCCTTCTTCGTCGCGAAGCCGGACTTGGAGGGCTGGCGGCGCCGGCCGGTCAGCGGGTCGGGGCCGAGGTCGAAGCGGTAGGCCCACTTGCCGTCCTTGCGGTACACCGAGCCCTTCATGCCGCGGTGCCTTCGGGCGTGAGGATCTCGCGCAGGCCGGCGGTGACGATGAAGACCCGGCCACCGAGGCGGCGCGAGGGCAGCTCGCCGGCCGCCGCGAGCCGGTAGGCGGCGGAGCGCGACAGGCTGAGCAGCTCGGCGGCGCGCTCGACCGGGATCAGCGGCGGCATGCCCTCGGTCGGGTCGGTTGCCGGCGCGAGCACCGGGCGGGCCGGTGTCACGCGGGCGGCGGCGGCGAGGTCGTCGAGCTGGGCCAGGACCACGCGCAGCGCGGCGCGCACCGTGTCGAGGTCGGCGCCGGCCGCGATGGTCGGCAGGCGGTCGACGCCGATGGCCGTGACGGTCATGGAGGTCTCCTTCCGGAGTGGGTTGGGGGTGGTCAGGCGTGGGCGGCGGCGCGTGCCTCGCGGGCTGCGTCGCGGGCGGCCTCGCGTTGTATGCGGGCGAGGTCGGCGGCCATGGCGGCAAGCTGGGCGTCGCCGGGGAGGCGGTAGCCGGCGCCTTCGAAGGTCCAGTCGCCGATGGCGATGACTTCGTCGCCGGTGTCGTCTTCGAGAGGGCGGTTCCAGGCGTCCAGCGGTGTGCGCGGGTTGCCGGCGCCGTCGTGGGTGCGGGCCCAGTCGCGGCGGGCCTGGCGGCAGGCGCCGAACGTCGTCGAGTACCGGCGCGACTTCGTCAGCCAGTGACCGCGGAACCCGTACTGGTGGGCGTTGGCCCGCAGCCGCAGGCCTGTGACGTGGAGGCGCTCACCGAGGTTCCAGGCCGATTGGGCCTTCGCGGCCTGGCGTGGGGTGAGGGACGCCAGCGCCGCGTGCAGGTCGGCGGTGGTCTGGATCGGCCGGTCAAGCGCGCCGCCGCCGAGGTCCTTGGTCGCGGTGTGTCGTAGCCGCAGGCCTTCGACGTGAAGGCGCCCACCGAGGTCCCAGGCCGTTTGGACCATCGCGGCCTGATGCGGGGTGAGGTAGGGCAGGACGCCGAACAGGTCGGCGGTGCTCCGGATCGGCCGGGCCAGCGCGCTGCCGGCGCCGAGGTCCTTGGTGACGTACTTGGCCAGGTAGTTGCCGACGGTGCCGGCGTCGAGCCTGCCGGCCAGGGCGGTGTGGTCGTCGAGCTCGGCGCCACCGGCCACGACGAGGTACTTCTCGTCGTGCTGCTCACCCCAGCGGGCATCGTTCTGCCCGGCGCCGGCCGGGTTCGGGCAGGGCTCACGGGCCCGGTCGACTGCCCAGCGCCAGCAGGACGCCAGCAGCTTGCCGGTGGCCCAGGTGGGTGGTTCGGGCCAGGCGTCCGGGTCGTCGCGGTCGACGCCGTCCAGCCGCAGCACCGCGTGGTAGTGGATCAGGCAGCGGGCCTGTCCCTCGGCGACCTTGACGTAGGAGATGCGGACCAGGTCGCGCACGCCGATGCGGCGGGTGCCGTCGCGGCGGGTGTAGCCGAGGATCGGCAGGCCGACGTGGGCGGCCAGGCGCCGGTAGGCGAGATCAACGGTGCGCTTGAACAGCCGCGGGGCGGTCGCGTTCCACAGGACGGCGCCCGCGAAGTCGTAGCAGGCCAGGCAGAGCGCCTGCCCGAGCATCGGGTCGTCTTCGTCCCTGTGGGTGCGCAGGCAGCCGATCGGGTTGCCGTGCGGGCACAGGCCCCGGCGTCGGTGGCAGGTCCGGGCGGGCTGGCCCTTGGCCGCGTTGCGGGTGTGAACCTGTCCGAAGCTCGGCGCGGTGACCGTGACGAACAGCCCCGGGTGGTCGGTGACGCTGTCGGGGACGTCGCGGCCGCCGGCCAGGCCGGCATGCACGATCTGCCAGGCGTCCCCGGCGTAGGTCCAGGAGCACGACGGGCACACCGAGGCCCGCCGGTTGCCGCAGGGGATGAGGATCGTGCCGTCCGGCTTGGTGGCGGAGTCGAAGTGGGGGCGGATCTCGCCGGTGGCGGTGTCGACGTGGTTGATGTGGCCGGACAGGCGGATGGGCCGTGTGCAGCCGGCTATCCGGTTTAGCTGCTTCCAGAATTCGGGAAAGGTGCCGTCCTCGATGCGCGGCCGGGCCTCGGCGAGCATGTCGGGCAGCATCGGGGTTCCTCCTTTCCGGGCACGGCAATGGTGGCTCTAATCGCTGGTACAAAGCGACACACAAAACCCGGCCGATTTCTGGTACCAAACCGGTACGGGAGTGGCAGGAAACTGGCACGTTTCTGGTACGGGAGTGGCACGAGGCCGGTATATGGGCTGGTCAAGCAGGTCAGGGCCGGCGGCCGGCACGGCAGGTGCGGCCGACCGCCGGTCCGAGAGTCGGGTTAGAACGGCGGCTCGTCGCCGGCCGGCCCGGTCGAGTAGGCATCCGCGCCCGTCGGGCCGGTGCCGCGGGCGGCGCGGACGACTTTGGCGGTGGCGTAGCGCAGCGACGGGCCGATCTCGTCGACGTCGAGTTCCACGACGGTGCGCTTCTCACCCTCCCGGGTTTCAAAGGTCCGCTGCTTTAGCCGGCCGACGACGATGACGCGGGCGCCTTTGGTCAGGGATTCGGCGACGTGTTCGGCGGGCTTGCGCCAGATCGAGCAGCGCATGAACAGCGGCTGCCCGTCCTTCCACTCGTTCGTGCCCCGGTCCAGCGTGCGCGGGGTGGAGGCGACGGTGAAGCTCGTGACGGCCGCGCCGGTCGGGAGGAACTTCAGTTCGGGGTCGGCGGTGAGGTTCCCGACGATGGTGATGACGGTTTCGCCTGCCATGGCGGTCAGTCCTTTCGGGCGGCCCAGGGGCCGGGCTGGTTGTCCCGCGCGTCGGGCACGACCGTGAACGACGCGCGGCGGACGTGGCTGAGCTGCGGGCCATCGAGCTGGGCCAGCTCGTAGCGCGGTTCATCCGCGGTGGCGCAGGCGTCGTCGGCGCAGGTGCAGGCGTTGACGCAGAAGATCTGGCCGTGTAGGTCGGTGACCGAGCCGTGGTAGCGGGCGTGGCGGTGGCTCATCGCACGACCCCCGGGCAGAGATGGCGGCCTTCGAGGTAGTGCACGGCCGGGAAGCCGTCCGCCCTGCGGGGCACCGTGCGGTCGCAGCCGCCGCAGACCACTCGTGGCGTGCGGGGCCGGTTCGAGGTCGCTGGCCGGGTCACCGCAGGCCCCCACGGCGTGCGGCCTGGCGGGCAGCCGCGGGCGGGAGGTCGGCGAACAGCGACGGCTGACCTTGGCAGGACTCGCACAGCGGCCCGCCGTCCGCGGTGACCAGCCCGACCTCGGCGGCCGGGACCGGCACGGGACCGTGGCAGGCCCGGCAGGGCCGGTTGACGGTGTCGGCGGGTAGGAGCGCGAACGCGGCGCGGGGGCCGGAGCGGACGAACACGACCGACGGGCAGGACCGGGCGCCCTTGCGGTAGCGGAACCGGCAGGCCCGGCACGTCTTGCCGCCGGGGGCGTCCTCGTGGACCGCGAGGACTGCGGCGGCGGTCTCCTTGTCGAGCCGGCCGGGGTTGGGTAGCACGGCC
>NZ_CADCWS010000250.1 GCF_902806475.1 Candidatus Frankia nodulisporulans | reverse complement strand
CCTCGGCGCGTGCCTGTCGTCCGCGGAAGGCGGTCGGCAGGTGGCTTTCGCGGTGCGGGTGGTGCGTCGGCTGCCAGGGGCGGTGAAGGCGCTGTATGACGGAGCGATCGATCTGGCGCGGCTGGTGGCCTTGGACCGGTTGACCGCTCAGCTGGCCGATGAGCTGGTGGATGCGGTGGCGGCTCCGGTCTTGGCGAAGGGTGGCCGCCCGAGCCTGGCCGCGTTCGAGCAGGCGGTCCGTCGGCGGATTCTGCGGGTGGATCCGCACGGGTCGCAGCAGCGAAAGGAAAAGGCCGAGGAGGGCAGGCGGGTGGAGATGCGGGCGGAGCCGGACGGCATAGCCCGCCTGGCCCTGCTGCTTCCAGCGGAACAGCTGTGGGCGGTGTGGGCGCGGATCAGCCACCTGGCCCGAGGGATGAGGGCAGGTGATGGGCGGAGTTTTGATCAGCGTCGGGCAGATGTGGCTTACGGTCTGTTGATGGGGGCGGATCTGGGTCGGGTCCCGGTCGAGATGCAGGTGATCGTGCCGGTGGAGACGCTGCTTGGGCTCGCCGAAAATCCGGGAGAGATTCCGGGTCTCGGTCCGATCCCGGCGGAAGTGGTGCGGCAGATGAGCGAGGAGCCGCTGTGCACGTGGCGGCAGATTCTCACCCGCCGAGACAGCGGTGAACTGGTGGATGTGTCAGATCGGCGTTTTCCGTCGGCGGCGCTGGCCCGCAAGGTTCGGGCGCGGAACACCACCTGCACGCTGCCCGGATGTGACCAGCCGGCGGTCAGCGCGGATATTGATCACAGCGTTTCCTGGGGTGACGGCGGTAAGACTCGGGAAGGCAATCTTGCGCCGGTCTGCCGACGTCATCATCGAATGATGGGTCGCCGAAAGCGCCGTCCCAGCCCGATGAACGAGTCACGCCGGCCCGCCGGCTGGCAGATGCAACAGGGCGCGCCCGGCCACATCACCTGGACCACTCCCACCGGTGCTCAGCACCACACGCACCCTGATAACTACACAGCGGAATAGGTTCGCGTCGGCTCGGTGAAGATGCCCGGCCAATGGGTGGCGATCCAGCCCGTTGGCCGGGCGCCGAGACGCTCGGTGCGTCGGGCTCTGCCGCATGTGCGTGGGCACCTGATCGGCTTCCGCCTCGGGAGGTCGGCCGATGCTGCGTGCAGGCGGATCGATGGGTGTTCACGCCGCCGGAGTCAGCCCTCGGACCACCTTGACCGTGGGGGTCGCGGCTGAGTCATGCGGTTGCCGCGCGAGGCTGGTCGGGCATCCGGTTGATCGGGTGGTCGCTGGTCGCCCACAGGTACTGGACGGCGTAGCTGCGCCAGGGGCGCCAGGCGGTCGAGTGGGCACCGAGGCCGCCCGCGCTGGTGGGCAGGCCGAGGTCCGCGGCAGCGCGCCGTACACCGAGGTCGGTGGGGAGGAAGGCGTCGGGGTCGCCGAGGGCGCGCATGGCGATCGACTCGACCGTCCACGGGCCGATGCCGGGCAGAGCGGTGAGTTGGACGCGGGCGTCTTGCCAGTCGGCTCCCGCGCCCAGATCGATGGTGCGCTCGGCGAGCGCTTCGACGAGAGCGGTGAGCGCGATGCGGCGGCTGCGGGGGAAGGCCAGCGCGGCCTCGTCAAGCCCGGGCAGCCCATCGGCGAGGTCACGCATCGTGGGGAACAGATGGGTCAACGCGCCGCCGAGGCCGTCGACGCGTGGGCCGAGGGCCTCAACCAGACGGCGAGCGTGGGTACGGGCCGCGGCGGTGGAGACCTGTTGGCCGAGGATCGCGCGCACGGCGAACTCGTCCGGGTCGGGGGTGCGCGGTACCCGTCGGCCGGGGGCGGCGTGCACCAGCCGGGCGAGTGTGGGGTCCTCGGCGAGGTGGGCATCGACGGCGACCGGGTCGGCGTCCAGGTCGAGCAGTCGGCGGCAGCGGCTGATCGCCGTCGACAGATCCCGCAGGTCGGTGAGGGTGAGCTGGCAGGCGACATGGTCGGGCCGCGGCCGCAGCGCCACCGCCGCGGGGCCGTGCGGCAGGCGCAGGGTGCGGTGAAAGGCGCCGTCGCGCCACTGCTCCACCCCGGGGATCGCGGTGGCCGCCAGATGCCCGAACAGGTTGTCCGGGCACAGCGGTACGCGAAACGGCAGGCGTAGGGACAGCGTTCCTACCGGCCGCATGGGTACGGCGAGCCCCGTGCTGTGCGCCGGGCCTGCCGGCTGGCTGGACTCCGCCGACCCGGGAACCGTTACGAGCGGGATGGGGGCGCGGGCGGCGCGGTGACGCAGTTCGGTGGGGGAGAGCGCGAAGATCTCCCGGACGGCGTCGTTGAACGCCCGGATGCTGGCGAAACCGGCGGCGAAGGCGACATCACCCATCGGCAGGTCGCTGGTTTCGATCAGCAGGCGCGCGGTCTGCGCGCGCTGCGCCCGAGCGAGCGCCAACGGGCCGGCGCCGAGCTCGGCGAGCAGCTGTCGTTGCACCTGGCGGGTGCTGTACCCGAGCTGGGCGGCGAGGCCGGGCACGCCGTCGCGGTCGACCACCCCGTCGGCGATCAGACGCATCGCTCTGGCCACGAGATCGGCGCGGACATCCCACAGGGGCGAACCGGGACTCGCGTCCGGTCGGCAGCGTTTGCAGGCTCGGTACCCGGCCTGCTGGGCGGCCGCGGCACTCGGGTAGAAGTGCAGGTTCTCGATGCGGGGGACGATGGCGGGGCAGCTCGGACGACAGTAGATATCCGGGTGCTGCGCACGGCGGTGAAGAACCAGCCGTCGAAGCGGGAGTCCCGGGACCGCACGGCCCGCACACAGCGCTCGGCGTCGTCGTACATGTCCTCCAGCATCGTCGCAGGCACGGCTGGATCCGCGCGGAAAAACGACGTCTGCCTCGGTGGACCGGTACATCCGACGGGACCGGCGGGTGCGCGGGTCCGGTGAGCTCGACGGGCGTGGCGGGGCGGTTCAGAATGATCGCGACATTTTGTGTCCGACACCGGACATGCCGGTTTGTCTTCCACGGTGTCTACGATGAGCGGACCAGCGGTCAGGGAGATCGTCGCTGGTCGGGCGCGTGTTTCCTGGGAGGGGGCGGGCCCCGCGAACACGTGGCTCAGGAGTCGCGGTGGGATATCAGCTCGGCATAGACGTCGGATCCGTGCACACGATCGTTGGTATCGCTGACGGCGGCTGGCCGCGGGTACTCGAACTCGGCGGGCAGCGGCGGTTGCCGTCCGTGGTGTATGCCGCGTCGGGCGGAGGCCTGCTGTTCGCCCGGGCGGCGGCGCGCCGGGCGCGGACCGATCCGGACCGCGCGGCCACTGACCTGCTGCGTCGCCTCGGTGACGAGGGCCAGGTCGTGCTCGGCGGCGCGGCCTACCGCAGGGAGTCATTGCTCGGCCGGCTGGTCGCCCACCTTGTCACCACCGCCGCGCAGCAGCTTGGCGGTCCACCCGACCAGGTGGTCGTCACCCATCCGGCGTTCTGGCCCGCCTCGCGGCGCGAGGCGTTCACCGAGGCGGTAACCCAGCTCTCCGGGCTGGAGATGCCGGTGACCGCCGTGGCGGCCGCCGACGCGATGGGCACGCTCCTGGCCCGCTCGTCGGTCACCCAGACCGTCGACCTGGTCGGCTGGTACGACCTGGGCGCCGGCTTCCTCGACACCGCGGTGCTGTCCTTCTCGCCGTTCGGCTTCCAGGTCGTCGGTACGGCGGCGGGTATGCGTCACGGCATCGGCATCGACCTGGACGGGCTGCTGGTCGACCAGGCGCTGACCCACGCCGGTATAGACCCCCAGCGGGTCGACCGGTCGGATCCGGCGACCAGGCTGGCCCTGGCCCAACTGCGTCGCGACGCCGCGCAGGCCAAGGAGGTGCTGGCGGAGGAGGCCGAGGTCGACCTCACCGTGGCGTTGCCCGGGGTGAGCACGGCGGTCACGCTCACCCGCGCGGAACTCGAGGCGCTCACCACTCCGACGATCGACGACACGGTGGGCGCGTTGCGCCGGGCGCTGCGGTCGGTCCCGGCCGAGCCGGCCGATCTGTCCCGGATTCTGCTCTCCGGCGGCGTCGCCTACCTGCCGTTGGTGTCGCGACGGCTACGTGAGGCTTTTCCCGCGCTGCGTCGGATCGAGCACCGCTCCGACGCGGATCTGGCGATGGGCGCGGCGCTGCTGGCCGCCGACTTCTCCGATCGGGCGGCGCGGGCCGGCGGCGGCGTGTTCGGCGGCGAGCCGGTGCAGGATCCCTATGACGTGACGGCGGTGATTCGTCCACCGGACGCGGCGAGCCTGAGCTCACTGCCGCCGTTCATGTCCGGCGGCGGCACCACCCCGCTTGGCCGCACGGGTGGACGAGGCGACGTGCCGGGGACGGCGGCTGGCGTGGCTGCGGCCAGCGCCGCCATGGCCGCGGCCAGCGGGGGAGCACCCACGGACGCGGTGACGATGGCGGCGGCTGAATCCGCTGCTGGGTCCGCGCCGACCGCGCCGGCGGGTACCGCGGCGCATGGTGGTGATGCCGGGGCTACCGCGATCGTGCCTGGCATCGATGCGGCAACCATGCGGTGGGCCGGTGGTCCCGGGACTGGCGGGCCGTCGGAGCCGCAACTGGCGAACCTGGCTGGTGCGGGGAGCGCCGCTGGTCATGGTGCCGCGCTGGGTCCGTAGCCGGCGCCGCGGAGCAGCCTTGGGCAGGGGCAGGGGCAGGGGCAGGGGCAGGCGGCGGCGGTGCCGGCGGTGGTGCGGCTGGCAGCGGCGGCGGGATCTTCGGTTCGCGCCGGACGATGGTCGCCGCCGCGGTGGCCGCGGTCCTGTTCGTCGTCGTGGGAACGACCGCGGGAGTGCTGCTCACCAACCGTGACTCCGGGTCCGAGCCGACGGCGGTGGCGTCCGCGGGTCCGTTCCCCACCACCGATCCGATTCCGAAGACGGTCAGCCCGTCGCCAGAGCCGCCGGCGGCCGCGAACCTGGTCCGGATCGCCGGGTCGTCCGAAGTCGGGCCGATCTCGGAGACCGCCTACAACGAGTTTCGCCAGACCCAGCGCAACGTGACTGTCAGTGTGGAGTCGAGCAGCACCGAGGATGGCTTCAACGCCCTGTGCAGCGGCAAGGTGGAGCTGGCGGACGCGTCCTTCGAACCGAACCCGGGATCGCTTGACGATCCGTCCTGCGCGAAGCGCCTGGTGGGGTTCGAGGTCGCTCACCACACGCTGCCGATCGTGGTGAATCCGCAGAACACCTGGCTGCGTCGCCTGACCCTGAAGCAGGTGCGACAGGTCTGGGGCGCGAGCTCCACGGTGACCCGGTGGAACCAGGTCAATCCGTCCTACCCGGACGAGCCGATCACCTTTTTCGGGCCGTCGCGCAACTCGGTGCAGGCTCAGGTGTTCAACGCGACGATCAGCGACGCGAGCGACAAGTCCCGGTCCTACGCGCAGCAGTCCGACCTTGGCCGGGTGGCCAACGACGTGGCCGGTGAACGGCTGGCCATCGGATTCCTCGACTATCCGACTTTCGAGACGTTCGGCAACCGGCTGCGCGGAGTGGAAATCGACAACGGTGAGGGCTGTGTCGCACCCACCGCCGCCGCCGTCGGCACTGGACTTTACCTACCTCTGTGCAAGCCGCTCTACGTCTACGCTCTGCCCGAGTCGTTGCGTAAGCCGGCGACCGCCGCCTTCCTTTCGTACTTCCTGCAGAACGGACGGAAGATCGCGTTCGACGCGCACTATGTGCCGCGTACGGACGAGACGGTGAACGAGAACATCGCGCGGCTGAAGACCCTGACGCAGGGGGTGGCGCCGGTGCCCGCCTGACACGGGACCGTCGCCACCTGGCCCACCGACGGCCCGCCCATCACGGGGCCGTCGGTGGGCCGTCTTACGCCACGGAATGAATGATCGTGCAGGAATAGGTTCCGACGA
>NZ_CADCWS010000249.1 GCF_902806475.1 Candidatus Frankia nodulisporulans | reverse complement strand
CGCTCCGTGCGTCGACTCGTTCCGCCCCTGCCCGGGCTCAGGCCGGCGCAGCGGGATCGCGGTCCCTGGTGCGCCATCGGGGGTCCGCGCGGCCCGCGGCTTGTCCCGGCGACCCCATCGCCGAGGAACCGGCGCTCAGCCGATCCCGCCGAGGCCTGGAGAACAATCGATCATCGTGGCGCCGGGCTGGTGGGCCGGCGGCACCCAGGCCGGCTCGAATCGCGAACGAGACCTCGACATGCCGAGGACTCTTCGAGGATGTCACCCCCCATATACCGAACAACCCTCGGCACGCAACCACGAACCGCGAAGAACCACGAGCCGAGGAGAACCGCCAACCGAGGGGAACCGTGAACCTGAGGGGAACCGCCACCGAGGGGAACCTCGAGCCGAGGGTGGCGTGGGGTCAGCCGCGGGCGGCGCGGCGCAGCTGGCGCAGTTCGCGGCGCAGCCGGATCTGCGGGATGACTCCGACCAGCAGACCGACGATCAGCCCACCACCGGCGGACGCGGCGAGCGCCCCGGCCACCGACATCTGCCGGGTGGTTCCGAACAGCCAGATGCTGACCTGGGCGTCGTTCTTGACCACGAAGATGACGACGAGGATGGCGATGACCGCGACCAGGACGGTGATCGCGTAGGTGGTGTACCCGATCCCCCGCCGCGCCGGCCGACCCCCGGCCGGACCACCGGGAACAGGACCGCCAGGAACGGTGGGGTTGGCGGGGAACGCGCCCGTGCCGGCGGCCGGACCGCCCTGCGGGCCCGCCGGATACGCCGAGGGCGTGGGTGACGGCCCTGGGACCTGCCCGGAGGCCGGCGAGCCGGCGGCCCCGGTGCCGACGCCGGTGGGTGGCGCGGACTGCGGTGGACGGGTGGGGTCGATCCGCTTGCCCGGCTGCTCAGGTCCCGCCATCGTCCCGCCCCATCGTGTACGTCGCCCATGGTCACCCGTCGGCGCGCGCCCCGAGCCGTCCAGGTTCCATCCCCTGACTGGAAGTCTAGGCCGCGGGATGCCCTATGCTGAAGGAAGCGGATGAGGTGGCCGGACGGCCGCGTCGGTGTCGGGCCTGTCCCGGTGCCGCCGAGGAAAGTCCGGGCTCCGCAGGGCAGGGCGGTGGGTAACACCCACCCGGGGTAACCCGCGGGACAGTGCCACAGAGAACAGACCGCCGGTGTCGCATGCGGCGCCGGTAAGGGTGAAACGGTGCGGTAAGAGCGCACCAGCGCCCAGGGTGACCTGGGCGGCTCGGTAAACCCCGCCCGGAGCAAGGTCAATAAGGTTCGCGGCCGGTATCGGTCGCGGGCCGCGCAGGCGTCTGAGGGCTGCCCGCCCGAGCCTGCGGGTAGACCGCTTGAGGCCGTCGGCAACGACGGCCCTAGAGAGATGGCCGTCACCGGGGCGCCGTAAGGCTCCCCCGGCCACAGAACCCGGCTTACAGGCCACCTCATCCGCCCCATGCCCGCCGACCTGCGGCGATATCCCGCGCGGTCGGCGCTTCCCATGCCGGCCAAAGAAGCCAGAGCCCGCACCTGCGAGCCATCGGTTGAACATGTTCAACTGACAGCTTACGGTACGAAAATCCGGTCGACCAGAGGAGCTCGGCATGACCGTCAGGGGCATGGATGGCCACGACGCCGTCAGCGGGTCGGGCACAGCGGGCAGCGATGCGGCCGGCCGGCGCGCTGCCGATGATCCGGTTACCACCGAGGGCGGCGCTGGCGGCGGCGCGACCCGGGCGCTGATTCTGGACGCGGCCCTGGCATCGTTTCGGGAGCGCGGATATGACCGCACGACGATGCGCGGGATCGCCCAGTCGGCCCACGTCTCACTGGGAAACGCCTACTATTATTTCGATTCGAAGGAAGTTCTTGTCCAGGAGTTCTACGCCACCATCCAGGAGGGGCATCGACGGCGGGCCGCCGAGGCACTACAGTACGCCGCGTTCGCCGACCGGCTCCGCGGAGTGCTCCACGCCGGTATCGACGAGATGGCGCCCTACCATGCCTTCGCCGGATCTTTCATCAAGATGGCGATCTTGCCATCGTCGCCAGCCAGTCCGTTCAGTGGGGAATCCACCGCTGCTCGCGAGGCCGCCATCGGCCTTTTCCGGGAGGTAGTCGAGGACTCTGCCGGAGGAATCAGCGAAACGCTGGCCCGGGATCTGCCGGAGCTTCTCTGGCTCGCCTATCTCGGTATCACGCTGTTCTGGGTCGGTGACCGCTCACCCGACCAGATACGCACCCGCCGGCTGGTTGACACGACCACTCGACTGATCAGCCGGCTCCTGCCGTTGAGTCGGCTTCCGGGGCTTCGCTCGGTGACCGCCGATATCCATGCTCTGCTGGTCGAGATGCGGCAGCCCACGCCCCAGGCAACACAGGCAACACCGCGTCGCGGAAGCCGGGCACGATGAAGATCGTCATTCCCGGTGGCACCGGACATCTCGGTCTTCTCCTCGCGCACGCACTGGACCGCGCCGGGAACGAGGTGGTCGTCCTGAGCCGACGGGAGGACGCCCGTATACCCGGCGCGCGGGTGGTCTGGTGGGATGGTCGCAACACAGGAACGTGGCTGGCGGAGATCGACGGTGCCGACGCTGTGCTCAATCTGGCCGGGCGAAGCGTGAACTGCCGTTACTCCAAACGTCATCTGCGGGAGATGCTGGATTCGCGGGTGGATTCGGCCACGGTCGTGGGCGCGGCGATCGCCCAGGCGGCCCGCCCGCCGTCGGTCTGGCTCCAGATGAGTACGGCCACGATCTACGCGCACAGTGTCGACCGGGCCAACGACGAGGCGACCGGCGTTCTCGGAGGTTCGGAGGAAGGTGTCCCCGCCTACTGGGCCTACAGCGTGAGGATCGCACGGGACTGGGAACGCGCACAGGCCGATGCGCAGACCCCGAGTACACGGAAGGTCGCACTGCGAACGAGCATCGTGATGGCTTCCGGCGCGGGCGGTGCCTTCGAGATGATGACGCGCCTGACCCGGTGCGGTCTTGGCGGGCCGATCGCCGGGGGGCGGCAGTACATGTCCTGGATTCACGGCGTCGACCTGGTGCGGGCGATCGAGTTTCTGTTGCACCGCGGCGATGTGGACGGCCCGGTGAATCTCGCGTCACCGAGCCCGCTGCCGTACCGGGAGTTCATGGCGGCGCTACGCCGGGCGGCCGGCGTCCGGGCCGGCCTGCCCGCCACCGCCTGGATGGCCGAAATCGGCGCGTTTGCCCTGCGCACCGACACCGAGTTGCTCCTCAAGAGCCGCCGGGTGGTTCCCGGGCGGCTGCTGGACGCGGGCTTCACCTTCGACTTTCCCGACTGGCCGGAGGCAGCTCGCGATCTTGTCGCCCGGCGCCGGAGGCACGACTGACGCCACGCGCCTCGTCGGCGGAAGTGTCACACCGCCGGTGTACCCGGCTGCCTGTGCCCGGACCGTCCTGGTCGGCCACGGCGGGAGACCACTCGCAGCCACCCGTCCTGGCCCTCCGCTGACGTCCGCGCGCAACTAGCGTCCGCGTTGTACGTGGTCGGGCAAAGTACGGGGGCGCACATGGAAGTGGGTCCGGTCCAGGTCCGTCCGCAAACGGACGATGTTCCCGCGCGGCGGGAGACCTACCAGGGCACAGGTGCACTATGCATGAGATCAGCAGGCGGCGGTTCTTCCGGCTGTCCGCAGACGCAGGGACGGCGTTTCCCGCCGGCCTGCTGCTGCTGCTGCGGGGCGTCGGCATGATCCCGTCACAGGACGTTCTTGGGCACGTCGAGTCCCGCATCTGTCAGCTCACCGCCGGTTACGAACGGAACCCGATCGGCGCGACCGCGCTGTACCTGCGGCGACATCAACCGGTGGTACGCGCGATGCTGGTCGAGGGCGGACGTTCCACCGCCGTTGACGCCCGCCTACACCGGGCCGCCGGCCGGCTGGCCGCGCTGTGGGCGACCACCCGTCATGACGTCGGCGACTCCACGTGTGCCCGGGTCTCGTTCGCGGAGGCCTTCGAGCACGCGGACCTGGCCCGGGACCGGTCGCTGCAGGCATGGGTTCGGCTGTGGCAGTCGTCGCTCGCCCGCAAGGCCGGTCGCCTTGACGATGCGCTGCAGCTGGCCCGGGATGCCTCGGCCCACGTCGGCACCCGGGCACCGGTGGCTGGCCGGGCGGCCGCGATCGAGGCCCGGGTGCTGGCCGCGATGGGTGATCGGCCCGGTGTGCACCTGGCGATCGACCGGGCCTGGCGGGTCGAAGGCACGCTCACCGCGGAGCAGCGTGGCGTTCCCGGCTTCTCGATCGACACGTTGAACCCGCTCACGCTCGCGGAACTGTCGGCCGCCGCCTACGTGGAACTCGGTGCGACCCGTGCCGCCCGAGTCTACACCGATGCCGCCCTGCACCGCCTCGACCAGGCCGGGGCGACCGGGCTACGGTCGATGGCCCGGATCGCGGCCGCCACCGCCGAGCTGCACCAAGGTGACGCGGACCGGGCCGAGGCACTGGTCAACGAGGCCCTGGACATCTCCGCTCACCGGCCCAACGCGGTGATGACCCGCCGGGCGAGGCGCTTTCTCGCCGACGCCCGCCGCCGCGTCGGCCACCATCACGGGATGACCGGCATCGCCACCCGCCTCGACACCTGGGATCTTCCCGCCGTCCCCGCCTGACGCCTTCACCCGCTGGCGTCGTCCGCAGCGGTCCGAAGCGGACCGAACCACACGACGACATCCGGCTCGGTTTTCATCGAACGGTGATTCCTCGGTGGTCGCGGCAGGCCGCCCCGCTACAGGGATTTGGCGGCTGGCTGGCGGGCCGACGGGGGGTTGGAGGGGGCAACGGGATCGACGTTGCCGGTCGGGTCGGCAGGCGTGGCGGGGTCGGTGGCGGGGCGGATGAGGATGGTGCCGTTCTGGGTGCGGGCACGGACCTCGGTCTTGTCCTCGGCCGAGGAAGGGCCGCTGCGCGGGGGCAGCAGGGTGCGGACCTCACCGTTCTTGCTGAGCGCGTCCACCCAGGCGGCCAGACCCGCGCGGATACCGACCTCGACGTCGCCGGTTCCGGTGGCGAGGTCGACCCGCCCGCCGACCACCTCTCCGACCCGCAGGTTGCCCCATGCGGTGCGGACAGTGACGTTCGCGGCGGCGTGATCGACGGCGACGTCGCCGCCGGCGGTGGCCACCACCAGGTCGCCCCCGGCCATCCCGATGACAACCGGGCCGGTCGCGGCCTTGACGGTCGCCGCGCCACGGATCTCGTCGATATGCACCGAGCTTCGCCCGCTGCGCACCACGACATCCCCGTTCACACAGCCGATCCGCAGGTCACCGTCGGCGAGGTTCACCTGCACCTCGTCTGTCCGGTCCAGTTCGACGAAACCGGTGGCGCCGTTCAGCCGGCAGGCACCGAGAATCCCCCGGGCGCGAATGTCGGTGTTGGCGGTCCTCGTCACCAGACTGGACCGGCTCGGTACCTCGACCGTCACGCCGACCGGGCCACGGTTGCCGGCGCGTCCACCCGCGGGTTTTGTCGACCTGATCTCGAGCTTGTTGCCGGTGAAATTGACCCGGACGCGTCCCGATGCCGGGCCCGGACCTTCCGTTTCGACCTGGACCACAGTGTCCTGACGGTCACTGGCAATGATCTGCACCTGGCCGTCTCCCAGCTTCAGGTCGACGGTGATGGGTTCGGGTGTACTGAATGTGGCCACGCGAGCTCCTCCTCGTTCGCTCTTGTCCGGTCAGCTTTTCGATGCCTTCCGCACGATGTCCCGCTGGGATCGCGGGCCGGCCCCAGGGTCAGCCGACCCAGCCGACAAAGCGTCCGCCGCCACCCGGGTCTCGGCGGGCCCGGCGCCGGCCGGCATCCGGTTCGGTCCCGGGATCGGCAAGAGCCGCGCTGGCCACGCGGACAAGCCAGGCGTTGACCGACAGCCCTTCCTGCGCGGCGGCGGCCTCGATGCGCAGCTTCAGCTGTTCCGGTGGCCGGAAGTTGATGCGTGACACGGCACCGTCCCGGCCGTCCGCGA
>NZ_CADCWS010000248.1 GCF_902806475.1 Candidatus Frankia nodulisporulans | reverse complement strand
CGGGTCTCGCTGAGCGCGCCGCTGGGAACCAAACGAGGCGTGGGCAAGGGAACATTCGTGACCTCTGTCATCGAAACGCTCGAGCGGTTCTACGAAGAGGTCGTGCAGAACCTGCGTGAATGGCAGGGCTCGGCCGACGGGGCAGCCGCGGACGACGGAACCGGTGCGGCATAGGGCCGCGCACCGCGAACGCGGCCGCGTCGTTGGAGCACGATCTTCTTTGACCTCGTGTGCGCTCGAAGTCATAGCGTGCGGCGAGCGGACAGGGCGGACGAGTGGGCCCGTCGCCGTCCGATCTCTCGTTACAGCGAAAGGGCGCACCATGACAGAGGCACATCCGGCTCGCGCCAACACGGTGGGGGCCAGCGCGGTGGGGGCCAGTGCGACGGGAACCGGCTCGGCGGGGACGCTGAGCGGGACCGTGGCGTTGGTGACCGGCGCGAGCAGCGGTATCGGAGCCGCGACCGGGCGGGAGCTGGCACGGCAGGGGGCGGCCGTCGCGCTGGTCGCCCGGCGTGAGGACCGGCTTGAGCGGCTTGTCGGCGAGATCGAGGCGGACGGCGGGCGGGCGATCGCGCTCGCCGCCGACCTCACCGAGCAGGAGCAGGCGATCGGCGCGGTCGAACGGGCCGTGGCCGAACTCGGCCGGCTTGACACGGTCGTCAACAACGCGGGGGTGATGCTGCTTGGGCCGATCCTCGACGCGCCCACCAGCGAGTGGGACCGGATGATCTCCCTGAACCTGCAGGGGTTGCTGTACGTCTCGCACGCGGCGTTGCCGCATCTGGTCGCCGCGGCCGAGACGGGCCCCCGGGAGGTCGCGGACCTGGTCAACATCAGCTCGGTCGCGGGCCGGCGGGCGATGTCGATGAGCGGCATCTACAACCTGACCAAGTTCGGCGTGAACGCGTTCACCGAGGCGTTGCGCCAGGAGATCACCGCCCGGCATGTGCGGGTCAGTGTCGTCGAGCCGGGCGCGGTCACCACCGAACTCACCGACCACCTGCGTCCCGAGATCCGTGAGTACGCCCGCTCGGCGTTCGCCGGGGTGGAGAGTCTGGTGGCCGAGGACATCGCGGACGGCGTCGCCTACATCGTGACCCGGCCACGCCGGGTGGCCATCAACGAACTGCTGATCCGGCCTACCGAACAGGTCCGCTGACGCGCGCGGCTCCGTCCGGGTGAGCCCCCTGCGCAGGGGGCTCACCCGGACGGGCCGGTGGATGAGGTGTGGGTGACCGCCCGGTCAGGGAACCGGGGCCAGGACGGCACCGAGGATGCAGGCGGCGCCGGCGCCGGCCAGCGCGCCCCACAGTGACCAGCCACCTGGCGGCGTCCACTGGGCGGAGTCGAAGTACCACCGTGGGCCGTTGACACCGACGGCATAGCGACGTCCATTGGCCCACAGCGCCACCAGGTGCACCGCGGTGACCAGCGAGGGCACCGTGATCCGCAGGCTCTGGCGGGCCCAGGGCGCCAGCCGGTCGGCGCGGCGGGTGACGATCTCCCCGGCGACCAGCGGAACCAGCAGCGCCAGCGGCAGCAGATAGCGCCCGTACACCGGGAAACGGGTCTGACGCAGGACGAGCACGTCCAGGCCGACGGCCACCGCCGCCGCGCCGACCAGGACCAGCGCCAGCCCCACCCGGGTCCGCCGCGACCCGAGCGCGACGGCCAGCCCGACGAGGACGAGCGCGCCGACCCACCACATCCAGTAGGCGAAGTCGGGCATCGGCAGGCTCGCCCAGCCGAACACCCCCACCCACTGGCGCACCCAGGCCTGGGCGTCGAAACCGAGCCGGTGCAGTCCTTCGATGACCACCGGACGGTGGATGCCCGGATGCGGCTGCACGGCGCGTTCCCACAGCAGCGTCGCCACGATGCCCACGGCCGCCGGCGCGAGCGCGAGCGAGCGCCAGAGCACCGGCCAGGCCGCGGCCCAGCCCACCGCGGGTCGGGCGTGCCGGCTCTCCCGGCTCTCCCGGCCCGCCCGGTGCTGGGGGCGGCCGGCGGCGAGCACACCGCCGACCACGGCGGCGAGCAGCACCTAGGCGGGGCCGGTGGGCCGCGACAGCGCCCCGACGAGACCCGCCGCCGGCCATGTCCACAGGGGCGCGGCGCCCGCCCGACCCATCCGCAGCGCGAGGGAACACAGGGCGAGCGTGCCGGCGATCTCGAGGCCGTTCGTGCCGAGCACCGAGCCGAGGAACAGCACCATCGGGGACGCGGCCAGCAGCACACCGGACAGCGACACCGGCCCGGCCCGGCGGTCCCAGGCGGCGCCGAGCGCGACCGCGAGCAGCAGGGCGACGAGGGCGGCCGTCACCGCCCGTCCGGTGTAGAGCGCGGCACGCGCGGTGTGGGTGCGCGCCATCGCCGCCCCGGGGACGGCATACACATACGGCTCGTAGGTGCCGACGTAGCTCAACGCCCGGGTGGCTGGCGCCCGGGTGGGCGGCCGGTCCAGGCAGCGGACGGAACGGTCGTTGTGGAACAGGTCGCAGGAGAAGTGGGCGGCGCCCGGGTCGACGCCGGCCGGTAGCTCGAACACCCGACTGTTGCGGTTGATCCAGGCGATGCGCTCCGGCGCACCGGGCTGGTCGCCGAACGCCGGATGCGCCAGCCGGCCCGCGACACCCGTCCACTGGCCGGTGCCGGCGCCGACCTCCTTGATGAAGTTGGCCGGTTCGTCCGGTCCGAACCCCGGCGCGTTGCTGCCCACCCAGGCGGACAACAGCAGGGAGAAACCGGCCATCAGCAACGCCAGGACCAGGCGGCCACCGGGCGCGCGGCGCGACGCCGGTCGGGCGCGCCGATGCATGCGGGACAGTGCGTCTCCCCCGAGGCAGAGGGGCTCCGCGCCGGCTGACCACGCGAACGTGGCTGGGTGATCGTGGCCGCGGAGTCGTGGCTGGGCGATCGTGATGCTACGCAAAGTAGGACGGGCATCAGGATATGCGGAACATCGGGCTATCCCGCACCTTCGTGGACGGTACGACCCGACTCCGACAGAACCGTCATGGCGGCCGCGCGCACACGGGTCCATCGGCCCACACCAGGGAGACGATGGTTTCTGCGGTTATAGTCGTTTTTGTCCGGTATTTCCGGCCGGATGGGTTCTGGGACGAAGCTGGCCGATGCGGTCGAATGATTACGCGGCGACCACTGGTCCTCACGCATCGAAACTTGTTGGCCGATCGGTTCGTTCAACAGGGTGCGACATCCGTCACCGCAGGTGGCGGAAAGGTGGAGACGAGGCGGGCGACCAGAGGTCGATCAGCGGTGTCACCGTTGATCAGACCATGACCGCCTGATCGGCGCCGTTCCAGGCCATCCCACCGATTCGCTTCCTTGAGCCCCGATCGCGAGGAGATGACGTGAGTTCACCCATCCCACCGGCGACGCCGCCCGGGAAACCCCTGCCCGCGTCGAACCCAGCGCGGCAGAACCACTCGCCGCCGGGCGTACGCGCGTCCTGGCGCCCTGATCTTCAGGCTTCGCTGGTCGTGTTCGTCGTCGCGCTGCCGCTTTCCCTCGGTATCGCGGTGGCCTCGGGCGCACCCGTGGCCGCCGGCCTGCTGGCCGCGGTGGTCGGCGGCATCGTCGCCGGTGTGCTCGGCGGTGCCCCGTTGCAGGTCAGCGGCCCGGCCGCGGGCCTGACCGTCATCGTCGCCAACCTGATCAACAGCTACGGCTGGCGGACCACCTGCCTGATCACGGCCGCCGCGGGCCTGCTGCAGATTCTGCTCGGTCTCGGCCGGGTCGCGCGAGCATCCCTGGCCGTGTCGCCCGCGATCGTGCACGGCATGCTCGGCGGTATCGGTCTGACGATCGTGCTCGGCCAGATCCACGTGGTGCTCGGCGGGACGGCCGAGAGCCACGCCTGGGAGAACATCAAGGACATCCCGCGGGCGATCCTCGATCCGCACAGTGGCGCGACCGCGGTCGGCCTGGTGACCATCGCCGTGATCCTGCTCTGGCCACGGCTGCCGGAGGCGGTGCCCGGCGCCCTGCGGCGGATGCCCGCCTACCTGGTCGCGGTCGTCGTGGGTACCGCCTTCGCCGGGATCGCCGGTTTCGACGTGCCCCGCGTCGACCTTCCCGCCTCGCTGTTCGACGCGGTCGCCCTGCCCGAGCTGCCCGATCACGACTGGTCCGGGGTGATCCTCGGGATCGTCACCGTCGCGATCGTGGCCAGCGTCGAGTCGTTGCTGTCCGCGGTGGCCGTGGATCAGCTGGCCACCTCCCGCGGCTGGCGTGGCCCCCGGGTCAACCTTGATCGCGAACTCATCGGCCAGGGTTCGGCCAACCTGCTCTCCGGTGTCATCGGTGGCCTGCCGGTCACCGGCGTCATCGTGCGCAGCTCGACGAACGTCGCCGCCGGTGCCCGCACCCGCGCCTCGGCGATCCTGCACGGCGTCTGGATGCTCGGCTTCGCGCTGTTCCTCGGTTTCGCCGTCGAGTGGATTCCGCTGGCGGCTCTCGCCGGGCTGCTGGTGGTCGTCGGCGTGCGGCTGGTCGACATCTCCCACCTGCGCCACGTCCGCCGCCACGGGGAACTGCCGGTCTACGCGGTGACCCTGGTCGGTGTCGTCGGCCTGGACCTGCTCAAGGGGGTGGGTCTCGGTCTGCTCACCGCGCTCGTGCTGGTGCTGCGCCGGGTGCTGTGGTCCAGCGTGCACCTGCGCCGTGACGGTGAGCTGTGGCAGGTGGAGGTCAAGGGGACCCTCAGCTTCCTCGCACTGCCACGCCTGGCCCGGGTCCTCGCCCGGATTCCCGCCGGTACCCCGGTGTCGATCGAGCTCATCGTCGACTACCTTGACCACGCCGTCTACGACCACCTTCGCGGCTGGTGCGCCAACCACGAGGCATCCGGTGGCTCCGTCCAGATCGACGAGATCGGTCGGGTCTGGCTGGGTCGCGCCGACCTGAGCCAGCGCCGTCGTTCGGTCGTCCCCCACCTGCCCCGCTGGTTCGCCCCCTGGTCACAGTGGCAGGACAGCCCCTCCACCCAGGACGCCCCCTCCGCCCAGAACAGCTCGTCCGCCCAGAACAGCTCCTCCTCCGCGGACGACCCGGCGGTGAGCGGTACGTCGGCCGGGTCGGTGACCACCGCCTCGTCCACCAGCCCGACCGGTACCCGAACCACGTCGGAGACCGACGCGGCGGGAGCCGCCGCGGGCACGACCGACGCGCTGCCTGCCGAGGACCAGGTGCCCTCCGGTGCCCAGGCGCAGGCCGAACTCGACCACGTCGGGACGATCATGGTCGGGGTTCGGGAGTTCCACCGCCGGGCGGCCCCCCTGCTGCGGGACACCTTCGACGGTCTCGCCGCCGCGCAACAGCCCGGTGCGCTGTTCCTGACCTGCGCCGACTCGCGGATCGTGCCGAACATTCTCACCAGCAGCGGCCCAGGTGACCTGTTCACGGTGCGTAACGTCGGCAACATCGTGCCGCGCAGCGCGGCCGCGTCGTCCGGCGCAGCCTCGCACCTCATCATCGGACGGCCCGCCGGGCACGGGACGGGCATGGCCCGTGGGCGCGGCATGGCCGCCGGGGTGGGCATCGGCGCCGCGACCGGGCCACTGCCCAGCGTGCCGTTCTCCACCGAACTGTCCGTCACCGCGGCGGTGGACTACGCCGTGGAGGTACTGCAGGTACCGGCGATCGTCGTGTGCGGGCACTCGTCCTGCGGCGCGATGAAGGCGCTGCTGGCCGGGTCCGGTCCGCTCGACTCCGCGCTCGCCGGCTGGCTGGCGCACGCCGCGGCGTCGCTGACACGCACCCCGCCGCCCGGCACCGAACACCTGGCGCCCGTCGAACGGCTCGGCCGGGCCAACGTCGCCCAGCAGTTGGAGAACCTGCGCGAGCAGCCGACCGTGCGCCGCGCCCTGGAAGCCGGCTCGCTACGCCTGGTCGGCATGTACTTCGACATCGCCGATGCCCGCATCTCCGTGCTCGACCAGGCCAGCGGCCGGTTCGTCGACCCGGCGGACGCGCACACCCCGCTGACCCCGCCCCGGCTGCAG
>NZ_CADCWS010000247.1 GCF_902806475.1 Candidatus Frankia nodulisporulans | reverse complement strand
GAGAGGGCCGCGGCCGGTGAACAGCAGGTTCCGCGCCGGCACCGACCCCCACACCGCGGGCAGCCGGCCGGGAAACGGCACCTCCACCGCCGGGGCCTGTCCTGGTACCCCGCCGGGGAAACCGGCCGAGACCCGGTTCGGGGCGGCCAACCCGACCGCTTCGAGGAGCCGGCGTCGTGCGGTGGGCTCGTCGACGCCGTGCAGATCCCGGTAGCCGATCATGCCCAGCACCGTCGGGATCGCACAGTCGGCGACTCGTAGCGGGGTCAGTTTCCGGCCGGCCAGCGCCCCGGTCCATTCCTGGGTGCACCAGTGCGACACGAAATACGCCGGTGAGCAGACCGCGACCGTCCGCGCCGCAGCGTCCATCTGCTCGCTGATCCACACCACGAAGTTCTCCCCCGCCGGGGAGTCCCACACCTGGATCCGCACCACCTGACCCGCGGCTTCCAGCACCTCGGCGACCCACGTCGCCCACCCCTCATCCGCCCCCGTGTACGAGACGAAGAAATCCACCCCACCCGCCGGTGGTGGTGGTGTGGTGTGGCCGGCCGTCTGATCCCCCACGCTCATAACCACCCACCCTGCCACCACCACCGCCACGAAACGTCACAAACCCGCCGCACAGCGAACAGGCCCCGGCCGCCACCCCGCTACACCCCTCCCCACGCCGACACAGACCGGCAGGAGCAGAAACAGGCGGGGCGGCCACACCGTCGGAACCCGCCCGCGTCTCGCGGCCGCGGACCCCGCAACAGCACACCCACCTGGCATCCACCGATCCGGCCCCTGACGCGGAGTGCACAGGGGTGCCGGAGACGCCGGACAGTCCGCGGATCAGAGCCGGTCAGCCATATCCGCCCGATTTTCGGCGGCTACTACGGCAACCCCTACGGGGCGCTGGCCGCGAGGTGAGATCCGGTTTGGGTGACTATGCCATCCTGTTCGGGTGACAGTCGGGGGCGATGGGCGTGCTTTCGACGTCTTCGTGTCCTGCGCACCGGACGGGGACGACTGGGGGCAGTGGATCGCCCACACCCTGGAGGAGGCCGGGCATCGGGTGCGGCTGGACAGCTGGGACGTGGTTCCGGGAATGAACCGGATCGCCTGGCTGAACGACTCCCTCCAGCATTCCCGGCACACCATCGCGGTCGTCTCCGACGGTTATCTGGAATCACCGCAGGCATTGGCCGAATGGGGTTCGGCCTGGTCGCCGCGGATCGCCGGTGGCGAACGCAGACTGCTCGTCGCACGGGTCAGCGACCGCCCGATTCCCGGCCTGCTCGGCCAGCAGGTCCCCCTCGACCTGGTCGGACGCACCCCCCTGGCCGCCCGAGCCCTGCTCCTCACGGCCCTGAACAATCCCGAAACCACCGGAAACCCCGAATCCACCGAATCCACCGGCGATTCCACATCCACCGGTCATCCCGAATCGGCCAGGACCATCGACCGGACGGCCCGGTTCCGCGCCGAGGTGCTGTTCCCCGGCGAGTTGCCCGCCGTCTGGAATGTGCCGCGGCCGGCGGCCCGTTTCGTCGGACGCACCCGGGAACTGGGCCACCTCGGCGAGTCGATGGCGCGCAACCGGCTGGTCGCGGTGACCGGACTCGCCGGGATCGGCAAGACCAGTCTGGCCGTCGAGTACGTCCGCCAGCAGCGGATGGATTTCGACGCCGTCTGGTGGGTGCCCGCCGGCCGCGCGGACCGCGTAGGTGACCGCATCCGCGGCCTCGCCCCGGCGCTCGGTCTGCCCGCGCACGCGGACCCCTCGGCTGTGCTGGACCGGTTGGACGCCGCCGACGGACGGTGGCTGCTCATCCTCGACGACGCCGCCGACCCGGACGCACTGCCCGGCTGGCTGCGACCGTCGTCCAGCGAGGGGCGCATCCTCGTCACCTCCCGCACCGACGCCTGGGATGACGCGGGCGCCGTGCTGCCGGTCGGACCGATGCCGCGCGCCGAGTCGGTGGCGCTGCTCTCCGACCGCGTCGTCGGCCTCGGCCGGGGCGACGCAGGCCGAGACAACGCCGATCGGGGTGATGCCGGGTGGGGTGACGCCGCCGAGGTGGCGGTGGCCGAACGGATCGCCGAACGGCTGGGGGATCATCCGCTGGCGTTGGACCAGGCCGCGCACCGACTCCGCGAGAGTCAGGCTCCCCTCGCCGTCTACCTCGCGGCGTTGGAGGCACGCCCGGCGGTCCTGCTCGGCCAGGGCGAGGTCCCCGGACGACCCGGGCTCACCGTCGCCACCCTGTGGGACGAGACCCTACGGACGTTGCACGCCGACCATCCCGCCGCCGGTGAACTGCTGCGCTACGCCGCCCACGCCGACGCGTCCGTGCCGATGCCCAGCTGGCTGCCCGCGCTCGCCCCGGAGACGATCGCCGGCGGCGACCTGCGCACGAGCGCCCGCGGCCCGTTGGAACTCGCCGATCTCGCCGCCGACCTCCAACGCGTGGGCCTCGCCCACTCCGACCGGGCCGGGGTCGGCCTGCACACCCTCGTCCGCGCGGCCGTCCGCGCCGACACCAGCCCCGAGCAGGCCGCCCAGATCGTCGACTCACTGGGCCGGATGCTGCACGCGGCGCTACCCGAACGCGTCGCCGCGACCCCCGAGGCCTGGCCCGCGTGGCGCACACTGCTCCCCCACGCACTGGCCACCCTGGACGCCGCCCCGCCCGCGGCCGACACCGCGCACACCGCCTGGCTCGCCGAGCACAGCGCCGCCTACCTCACCGAACAGGGCCAGCCCCACCAGGCCGAACCCCTGGCCGCCCGCGCCGTCTCCGCCTACGAACGCCTCGACGGCCCGGATCACCCCGACACCCTGGCCGCCCGCGAAACCCACCTGCGCGCCGCCCTCAACGCCGACGATCCCCGGGTCGCCGGCCCCCTCGCCGAACGCAACGCCGCCGACCGCGCCCGCGTCCTCGGCCCGGATCACCCCGACACCCTCACCAGCCGGGAAACCCTGGCCCGCACCTACCAGCGCGCCGGCTACCACGAGCACGAGCACGCGCACAGCCTGCTCACCCAGAACCTGGCCGACCGCACCCGTGTCCTCGGCCGCTACCACCCCGACACCCTGGAAAGCCGCCACCGCCTCGACGCCGCTCTCGACGACGCCGGCCGTAGCGACGCCGCCGTCCGCCTGCTACGGCCCACCATCATCGACCGCGACCGCATCCTCGGCCCCGACCATCCCCAGACCCTCGACACCCGTCACCAGCTCGCCGTCACCTACCGAGGCATGGGCGCCACCAACGACGCCCTCGCCCACGCCGAACCCACCCTGGCGGCCCGCGAACGCGTCCTCGGTCCAGACCACCCCGCCACCCTCGACAGCCACCACAACCTCGGCGCTGTCTACCTTCAGGCAGGCCGGCGTGACGAAGCCACCCGCGAACTCGAGAGCGCGCTCACTGGCCGCGACCGCGTTCTCGGCCCCGACCATCCAAATTCCTTGGAGAGTGCCGACTTCCTCGGACGTGCGCACCTTGCCGGCGGCCGACCAGATCGTGCCATTCCCCTGTTTGACCGAGGCGCGGCTGGACGCGACCGTATTCTTGGCCCCGACCATCCCGAGACGATACAAAGCCGCGGCCAGCTTGCCGCCGCCTACATCGCCGATGGCAGAAAAACAGAAGCAACGCCGCAGCTGGAGCACATTCTGGACCGACACGAACGCGTCCTCGGCCCGATGCATCCCCAGGCGCTCGACGCCCGAGAACGGCTGGCATCGCACTACCGTGATACCGGCCGTCCTGATGCGGCCTACCACCATCTGGAGCGGCAGTTGGTCGCCCATGCTCGGACCGATGGCGCTGCCGATGCCCGTACGTTGCGTACCGCTGCCGACCTCGCCAAGGTATGCCGTGAAACCGGCCGCCTACCCGAGGCTGTCGATCTCGCGGAACGCGTCTACGCCACTCGCGGCCAGATCTTCGGTGCCGACCATCCCGACACCAAAGCCGGACGCAGTGCGCTCGCCGACACCTATCGCCAGGCCGGAAGACACTCCGATGCGGCACCGTTGGACCGCGCCACCTTCACCGACGCCATGCGCGAACATGGCCCGTTTCATCCGGATACCATCGGCGCCCGAAGAATTCTCGCCGAATCGGCCAGCCGGCCGGCCTTGGAACGGCCGGACAGGACAGATTACTCACTGACTCCCGAACACCGGACCACGCGGTTCAACTTCGAATCCCCCGGCTGATGAGACCCTCGAAGAGGGTATCAGCTCTGCCCAGATGAATCGCCCGGATCAGCGCCGTTCCCGTTGTCCTCTTCATCGAAGACACGTCCGAGTTTTCCCATCCGGTCGAACAGGCGCTGCCGCGGATCGGCCTCCGCCCGAGCCTGCTCGGCTGCCCGCTCCCGCGCTTCCTGTGCCCGCGCATCCGCCTGCGCGTTTGCCTCATCGGTTTGTTTGCGCATCAGCTCCGCCAGTTCCCGCTGGGCCGACTCGAGGTCGTACCGGGCGGACAGGCGGTTCGTGAGTTCCTGGTCGTCACGGCTGGCCCAGGTGCGGGTGAAGGAGCCGTCCCAGTCCACGGGGCGCAGCGGTGGACGTTCACCCGGCGCCGCGTTCCAGTTCACGGGTGGCAGCGGCTCGCGTTCGGCCGGCGTCGCGTTCCAGTCCACGGGTGGCAGTGGCGGACGGTCCGTCGAGGGCGGCGCCGGCGGTTCCGCGGAACCGTGCGACGTGGACTCCGCGTTGGGCGAGTCCTCGGGGTCAGGGTCGGACGGAGCCTGCGACATGTCGATCCCTCCGCAAGACGGGCACTGCGGGTAATCCTCTCACCGCGTCCGCGTGAGGGGGGAGATCGGGCCGCTTTCGCCGCTGTTACCGGCGGGTGGTGCGGAGACGGGCAGGGTGCGGGCGAGGACGGCGGCGATGCGTTCGGCGGCGTGGCCGTCCCACAGGGCGGGGCGGCGCGGCGGCGGGGGATGCTCGAGGGCTTCGCGGGCGGCGGCGATGACCACCGCGGGGTCCCGGCCGACAACCCGGTTCGTGCCCTCGGTGACAGTGAGTGGACGTTCGGTGGTGTCTCGCAGGGTCAGGCAGGGCACCCCGAGGACGGTGCTCTCCTCCTGGATGCCGCCGGAGTCGGTGAGCACCAGGCGGGCGCCGGCCTGCAACGCGATCGAGTCGAGGTAGCCGACCGGTCCAAGGAGGCGGATTCCCGCGGGTAGCCGGTCGGCCAGCTGCGCGGCGGTGCGCGGATGGGCCGGGAAGACCAGTGGGCAGCGGGTGGCGATCTCGCCGAGGGCGCCGAGCAGGCCGGTGAGCGTGGCCGGGTCGTCGACGTTCGCCGGCCGGTGCAGTGTGAGCAGACCGTAACCGCCGGGGCGCAGGCCAAGGTCGGCCAGGATCGGTCGGGCGAGGGCGTCCTCGCGGCGGGCCAGCAACGTGTCCACCATGACGTTGCCGACCAGATGAACCTGCTCGGACGGCACCCCCTCGCGCAGCAGATGCTCCACTGCCTCGGGTGATGTCGCGAACAGGTCGTCGCACAGCCGGTCGGTGACGATCCGGTTGATCTCCTCGGGCATCGACCGGTCCCCGCTGCGCAGCCCGGCCTCGACATGCGCGGCCCGCACCCCCGCCTTCGCGGCGACCAGTGCGCAGGCCAGCGTCGAGTTCACGTCACCGAACACGACGACGAGGTCGGGGCGCAGCCGGCCCAGCAGCGTCTCGAACGAGGTCATCACCGCGGCCGTCTGCACGGCGTGCGAGCCGGATCCCGCCGCCAGATGATGGTCGGGCGCCCGCAGATCGAGGTCGGCGAAGAACACCCCGCTCATCGCCTCGTCGTAGTGCTGCCCGGTGTGGACGAAGCTGGTACGCATCCCCGTGCTCTCAAGCGCGTCCAGCACCGGTTTGGCCTTGACGAAGTTCGGCCGTGCCCCGGCGACCACCACAGCGTGCACGTCGGACGGATCACCAGGCCCGGTGCCGGGCCGCGGCCCGAAAGCGGCGCCGGGCCCGCCTCCCGACCGCGGCGCCGGCACGGAGCCGGATCCGGTCATGCCGACGCCCCACCAGCCGACGTGACCGCGCCAGCCGACGTGGCTGGGCTGCGCGAAGTGGTCGGGCTGGGCG
>NZ_CADCWS010000246.1 GCF_902806475.1 Candidatus Frankia nodulisporulans | reverse complement strand
GGGTGGACCGCTCGCTATGGTCGGTTCAGGTCGGACGGGCCCGTATCGTCGAGTCCTCACCTCAGTGCGGAGGCGTCATGGACAAACAGCAGGAGTTCGTGCTGCGAACTCTCGAAGAGCGGGACATCCGCTTTGTGCGGCTCTGGTTCACCGACGTCCTCGGGTACCTGAAATCCGTGGAGATCTCCCCGGCCGAACTTGAGGGGGCACTGTCCGAGGGCATCGGGTTCGACGGTTCGGCGATCGAGGGTTTCGCCCGGGTGCACGAGGCGGACATGCTCGCCCGGCCCGACCCGTCCACGTTCCAGGTGCTGCCCTGGCGGGGCGAGCACCCGCTGACCGCCCGGATGTTCTGCGACCTGGTCATGCCGGACGGGGGGCCGGCGGCCACCGACTCACGCTGGGTGCTGCGGCGCACGCTGGCGCGGGCAGCCGATGCCGGATTCACCTTCTACACCCATCCGGAGATCGAGTTCTTCCTGCTCAAGGAGCCGCCCAAGCGCGGCGGGCCGATGCCCCCGCCGGTCGACGAGTCGGGATATTTCGACCTGACCCCGAACGACATCAGCCACGACTTCCGCCAGCAGGCGATCAGCATGCTGGAACGGCTCGGTATCTCGGTGGAGTTCAGCCACCACGAGGTCGCGCCGGGGCAGCAGGAGATCGACCTGCGATACGCGGACGCGCTCACCATCGCGGACAACATCATGACGTTCCGGCAGGTGGTGAAGGAGGTCGCGCTGCGCCAGGGCATCTACGCCACGTTCATGCCCAAGCCGTTCGGCGACCAGGCGGGCTCCGGGATGCACACGCATCTGAGCCTGTTCGAAGGTGACCGCAACGCCTTTCACGACCCGACCGACGAATACCAGCTGTCCAAGGTGGCGAAGTCGTTCATCGCCGGGCTGCTCACCCACGCCGCGGAGATCACCGCGGTCACCAACCAGTGGGTGAACTCCTACAAGCGGCTGATCGGCGACCAGCAGGCCGGTGAGGTGCTGGAGGCGCCCGCGTACGTGTGCTGGGGGCACAACAACCGTTCCGCGCTGGTCCGCGTCCCGCTGTACAAGCTGCACAAGACGCAGGCGACCCGGGTCGAGTTCCGGCTGCCGGACAGCGCCTGCAACCCGTACCTGACCTTCGCCCTGGTGCTGGCCGCCGGGCTGCGTGGCATCCAGGGTGGGTATGACCTGCCCGCACCGGCCGCGGACGACGTCTGGATGCTCACCGACGAGGAGCGTCGCGAGCGGGGGATCGCCGCCCTGCCCGGATCGCTTTCGGACGCCATCACGGTGATGGAGGGTTCGGCGCTGGTGCGAGAGACCCTCGGCGACGAACTGTTCGCGTTCTTCCTGCGCAACAAGCGGGCCGAATGGCAGGACTACCGGCGGCAGGTCACACCGTTCGAGATCGACCGGTACCTGCCCGTGCTGTGATCTCGCAACGGCACGGCGCCGCGGCCGGTGGGATCGACCATCCACGGGGAAGTTCGGTCGGCGCGCGGCTCGCCCGCCTCGGCTTCACCGACGTCGACCGGGTGGCCGCCGCCATGCGACGGCTGGCGCTGCTGCCCGCGGACGGAACCGGAACCGGAGCTGGAGCCAGCGGCGGAGCCGGAACTGGCGGCGGAACCGGAGCTGGCGGCGGCGGAACTGACGCCGGAGCTGGCGGGTTCAGCCACCCGGTGGTCGCCGCCCTCGCGGCCTCGGCCGATCCTGATCTGGCGCTCGGTGGGCTGGAACGGCTGATCGACGCGCTGGGTCCGGTGGACGGACCGGGGCTGCTCGCCGGGCTCGCGGCGCGGCGGGGCCTGCGGGAACGGCTGTGCGCGGTGCTCGGCGCCAGCCGGGCCCTGGGTGATCATCTGGCGCGCCGTCCGGGGGACTGGCAGGTACTGGACGCGGACGACCTGGCGACCGGACGGCCCGACGCGGCCCGGACCCGCGCCATGCTGCTGCGGGCGGTCGGCGCCGACCCGGACGCGCCGACTCCTCGGGCCGCGGCCGACACCACCGAGATCCTCGACGAGCTACGGCTGGCCTACCGCCGTGAACTGCTGACCGTCGCCGCCCGGGACCTGACCGGCGCGGTCGCCCTGGACGACGCGACCGCCGAACTCGCCGATCTCGCCGGCGCGGCCGTCGACGCGGCCCTGGCCATCGCCCGGGCGGGTCTGCCGGCCGAGTCCGCGCCGGTGCGCCTGGCCGTGATCGGGATGGGCAAGTGCGGCGGCCGCGAGCTCAACTACGTCAGCGACGTGGACGTCGTGTTCGTCGCCGAGCCGCCGAACGTCGAGGCTGACACCGGGGCTGGCCCCGATGCCGACGCCGACGCCAAAACCGATGCCGGGGCCGGGGCCGGGGATGGTCTCGAGGCGACGTTGCGGACGGCGGCGCGGCTGGCCGAGGGGTTGGTGCGGGCGGCGGGGCTGGTGACGTCGGTGGGGGCGCTGTTCCAGGTCGACACCAACCTGCGCCCGGAGGGACGCGACGGAGCCCTGGTACGCACGCTCGAGAGCCATCTGACCTACTACCGCCGCTGGGCGCGGACCTGGGAGTTCCAGGCGCTGCTGAAGGCCAGGCCGATCGCCGGCGACCGCGACCTCGGCGACCAGTTCTGCGCGCGGGTCGCCCCGCTGGTCTGGACCGCGTCCGCCCGGCCGAACTTCGTCGCCGACGTCCAGGCGATGCGCCGTCGGGTCGAGTCCACGCTGTCCCGGACGGAGGCCGACCGTAACCTCAAGCTCGGCCCCGGGGGGCTGCGTGATGTCGAGTTCGCGGTGCAGCTGCTGCAACTCGTCCATGGCCGGGCGGACCCGAAGCTGCGGGAGAACGCCACGCTGGCCGCGCTCGACGGCCTCGTCCGCGGCGGGTACGTCGGGCGCCGCGACGCCGCCGCGCTCGCCGACGCCTATCGCTTCCTGCGCACCGCCGAACACCAGTTGCAGCTGCGTAACCTGCGCCGCGTCCACACCCTGCCCGGGGGCGAGCCCGAGCTGCGCTGGCTCGCCCGGTCGATGGGGATGCGCACGGCGGCGGAGTTCGAGGCCGCCCGGACCAGGATCGCGCACACGGTCCGCTCGATGCACGAGCGGTTGTTCTACCAGCCGCTGCTGGAGGCGGTGGCCCGGCTGTCCACCGAGGAGATCCGGCTTTCCCACGCCGAGGCGGCGCAGTGGCTGACCGCGCTGGGATTCGTCACACCGCAACGGTCGCTGCGCCACATCGAGGCGCTGACCAGCGGGGTCAGCCGGACCGCGGCGATCCAACGGCATCTGCTCCCCACCCTGCTGCCGACCTTCGCGGACGGACCGGCCCCGGACGCGGGGCTGCTGGCCTACCGTCAGGTCAGCGAGGCGCTTGGCCGGGTGCCGTGGTACCTGCGGTTGCTGCGTGACTCGGTCGGCGCCGCCGACCGGCTGGCCAGGGTCCTCGCGACCAGTCCGTACGTCGCCGATCTGATGGCGCAGGCGCCGGAGTCGGTGCGGCTGCTGCGGACCGAGGCCGATCTGGTGCCGGTGTCCCGCGAGGCGCTGTCGCGCACGCTGCTGGCCATCGTGCACCGCAACCCGGATTCGGCGGACGCGGTCGGACGCGGACGGGCGGTGCGTCGGGTGGAACTGGTCCGGGTCGCCTGCGCCGATCTGCTGGGCCTGCTCGACGTCGTCGCGGTCGGCCGGGCGCTCAGCGACGCCGCGGCGGCCACCATCACGGCCAGCCTGCTCATCGCGCAGCGCGGGGTCGCCGGGGGCGACCCCGAGCGGCTGCCCGTGCGGATGGCCGTCATCGCGATGGGACGCCTCGGCGGGGACGAGATGTCCTATGTCAGCGACGCCGATGTGGTCTTCGTCCACGCGCCCCGGGACGGACACGGCGAGCAGGAGGCGGGACGGGCCGCCGCCGCGGTCGTCGGCGAGCTGCACCGGCTGCTGTCGCTGCCCGGACCGGATCCGGCGCTGCGCCTGGACACGGCGCTGCGTCCGGAGGGCCGCAGCGGTCCGCTCACACGCACACTCGAGGCCTACGAGGCCTACTACCGGCGATGGTCACGGGACTGGGAGTCGCAGGCCCTGCTGCGGGCCAGGCCGCTGGCCGGCGATCCGCAGCTGGCCTACGGGTTCTGCCGCCTCATCGACGCGGTGCGCTACCCGCAGGCACTGCCGGCGACGGCGCTCGCCGAGATCGTCCGGCTGCGTGGTCGGATGCGACGCGAACGGGTGCCCCGTGGCGTCGACCCGCGGCGGCACCTGAAGTTCGGGCCCGGCGGCCTCACCGACGTGGAGTGGGCCGTCCAGGTCCTGCAGCTGCGGCATGCCCGCGCGCTGCCGTCGCTGCGGACCACCTCGACCCTGGACGGGCTGCGCGCGGCGGTCCGTACCGGTCTGCTCGGCGAGGGGGACGCCGGTGATCTGCAGGCGGCCTGGCTCTCGGCCGCACGCATCCGCGGTGCGGGCACCCTGGCCGGGCGACGCGACCCCGATCTCGTCCCGACCGACCCGCGGGAAGCCGAACGCACGGCCCGGGCCGCGGGGTGGCCCGCCGGGGGAGGCGCGGACCTGTTCGCCGAACACCAGCGGCTTACCGGGCGCGCCGACCGGGTGGTGCAGGCCATCTTCGCCCGCGAGCAGACCGCGGGTTTCGGCTGAGCCAGTGCCGTCCAGGGTCAGTGCCGTCCAGGATCGCCGAAGGCCGGCTGTCCGAGGGCAGGAGTCCCGGACGGCCGGCCTTCGGCTGTCGCCTCACGTCGCGGTACACACCGTCGCGGCGCCGCGGAGTACATCGAGAAGCCGGGGCGACGTGCTCCCCCGCACGAGCGCCCCGGTTTGAGTCCGGCTGGCCAGATCAGATCAGATCGCAGATCAGGTCCGGATCGGGCCGAGTGGAGCGGAGAGGAAGGTCAGACGCTCGCGCCGGCGGTGACACCCACGAGGGTCGGGGTGCCCTGTTCCGGCACGAACAGGGTCGGCTTGTCACCGGCCAGCGCGCTGCAGCAGGTGTCGACCATCAGGGCGGAGACCAGGTACGGGTCCATGTTGGCGTTCGGACGACGGTCCTCCAGCCAGCCCTTCTTCGCCTTCTCGACCGCCCACGGGATACGGACGGACGCGCCGCGGTCCGAGGCGCCCCAGGAGAACTTGTTCCAGGGGGCGGTCTCGTGCTTGCCGGTCAGCCGGTCCTGGATGCCGGTCCCGTAGTGGGTGACATGCTCCAGAACGCGGGTGCCCAGCGCCTCGCAGCAGGTGACGATGGCGTCCCAGCCGGCCATCGTCTGCTTGGTGGAGAAGTTGGTGTGCGCGCCGGCACCGTTCCAGTCGCCGAGGATCGGCTTGGCGGCGAAGGACACCTCGACGCCGTAGTCCTCGGAGATGCGGTGCAGCAGCCACCGGCCCAGCCAGATCTGGTCGCCGATCTCGGGCGTCGGAAGCACGCCGATCTGGAACTCCCACTGGCCCATCATGACCTCGGCGTTGGTGCCCTCGATGGCGAGGCCGGCGTCGAGGCACGCCTGGGTGTGACGCTCCACGATCTCGCGGCCCGGCATCTTCGAGCCGCCGACGCCGCAGTAGTACGGGCCCTGCGGCGCGGGGAAGCCGACCTCGGGCCAGCCGTAGGGACGGCCGTCCTTGAAGAAGGTGTACTCCTGCTCGATACCGAACATCGGCGACATGTCGGCGTACTTCTCGGCGACACTGCGGCTGAACGCCCGGGTGTTGGTCGGGTGGGGCGTGAAGTCGGTCAGTTCGACCTCACACAGCACCAGCCGGTTGTCACCGCCCCGCAGGGGGTCGGACGTCACGAAGACGGGACGCAGCACGCAGTCCGAGTTCGATCCCGGCGCCTGGTTGGTGCTCGAGCCGTCGAAGCCCCAGATGTCCGGCTCCTGGCCGTCCTTGACGATGCGCGTCTTGCTGCGCATCAGGGGGTCGGGCTCGGTGCCGTCGATCCAGATGTACTCGGCCTGATAACTCACTCAACTACTCCCCGCTGTTGATCCTGCACCTGACGGAGCGACTTTGTGATCGGTCTGGGGGAGGCCGACCCAGGCCGCGGTGACGGAGGGTTCGGTCGGAGTTTCGTCGGGCCTGGTTACCGAACCGTTCCGTAATTGTTAATTCT
>NZ_CADCWS010000245.1 GCF_902806475.1 Candidatus Frankia nodulisporulans | reverse complement strand
CGGCGAGGTTGAATCATTCGGTGCGGCCGGTTCACCCGGCGAGGTTGAATCGGTCGGCGAAGGTGGATCAGTCGGCGAAGGTGGATCAGTCGATGAGGGCGGCATGGTGGTGGGCATCCGCCGGGTCGGTGTGGGTGGGCCGCCGGTGGTGGCAGGAACCGGCGGGCAGTGCGCGGCAGGCTGGCGACGCGGATGTCGCGGGCGGCACAGGACGAGGGAGCGGCAGTGAACGAAGGTGATCGGCGCGCGGCCCTGGCGGTCGCCCAGCTCGGGAGCGCTTTCCTCCCGAGGTTGGACCTCGACATGCTCCCCGACTCGGTGGTCAGCCGGTTCCGCGAGGTCGCTGCTCGGCTACCCGATACACCCGCGCTGGTCTCGCCGGGCGTGTCGATGACGTTCGCCGAGGTCGACCGGCGCACCGATGACATCGCGGTCGCCATCCTCGGTCGACTCGACGCGAGCGAGGTCGGTCCGGTCGCCACCCTGCTCCCGCATGGTGTGACCGGCCTGCTCGGCCTGCTCGCGGCGATGAAGACCGGGCGGGCCGTCGTCCCGCTCGACCCGATGGTCCCGCCGGAGCGGATGGCCCAGATCGTGCGTCAGGCCGGCTGCGCCGTCCTGCTCACCGACCTCGCCGACAGCACCGTGGAACGCTCGACGGTGGGCCTGCCCCCGCTCGACACCGGCTGGTCCGAGGCGCCGGCGGCCACCCGCGTCAACGCGGGACCGCTGCTCGACCTGCTCGGTGGGGCCGGTCCCCAGCTGATCCTGGACGTGGCCGCCGCGGCCAGCGACGGCTCGGAATGGATCACCGCGAACGGTTCGGACGCGGTCTGGTGGCCCGAACCCCGCCTCGACGAGCCGGCCTGCATCGTGTTCACCTCCGGCTCCACCGGGGCGCCCAAGGGCGTCGTCTGGACGCATGGGACCTTCCTGAGCGAGGCCTGCGCCGGTGCCACGCGGCTCGGGTTCGCCCCGGGCGACCGGGTGGCGCTGGTGCTGCCGTACTCGTTCGCGGCCGGCGTCACCGTGGTGGTGTTCGGGCTGCTCAACGGGGGCGGTCTGTACGCCTACGATCCGCGGTCGGCGGGTGTGCGCGGGCTGGCCGACTGGCTGGTCACCCAGCAGCTGAGCGCGTTGGCGACGACCCCGTCGCTGTTGCGGGCGTTGCTGGGCACCCTCGAGGTGGACGAGCCGCTGCCCGACCTGCGCATCGTGATCACCTGCGGGGAGGCCTCGTACGGGCGGGACATCGCCGCGCTGCGCACGCATCTGCCCGCGGCCTGCACCTATGTGAACTGGACGGGCGCCTCGGAGATCGCCTCGCTGGGCTTCCACGAGATCCCGGCCACGGCGGTGCTGCCGACCGGGACGATCCCCGGTGGGCGGCCCGCTCCCGGCAAGGAGGTCGTCCTGCGCCGTGAGGACGGCTCGCTCGCCCCGCTGGGCGAGGTCGGCGAGGTCGAGGTGACCTCGGCGTACCTGTCCGCCGGCTACTGGCAGAACCCGGCGTTGACCGCCGAGAAGTTCACCCCGCTGCCCGATGGGCGCGCCACCTGTCGCACCGGCGACCTCGGGCGGTGGGAGCCGGACGGCACGCTGGTGCTGCTGGGTCGACGTGACGCCGCCGTGAAGATCCGCGGCTATCTGGTCGAGCCGAGCGAGGTGGAGGCCGCGCTGCTGCGCTCCCCCGAGATCGCCGAGGCCATCGTCACCGCGGTGGCCAGCCCCGACGGGCCGAACCGTCTGATCGCCTATGTCGTGCCCGCGGTGCACGGCAACACGCTTTCCCCCGCCCGGGTCCGCCGGGCGCTGCGCGAACGTCTGCCGGTCTGGATGGTGCCGGCGACGATCGTGCCGATCGCCGAGCTGCCCCGCAACGAACGTGGCAAGGTCGACCGCGGCGCCCTGCCCCCACCGCCCCAGCCGGCGGCGGTGTTCAAGCGTCCCCGGACGCAGTGGGAGATCGTCGTCGCCGACATCTGGACGCGGGTGCTCGACCTCGAGGAGGTCGGCATCGGCGACGACTTCATGGAGCTTGGCGGCGACTCGCTTGCCGCCAACGAGCTGCTCACGCTCGTGCAGGAGCGGCTCGGGGTGTCCATGTCGTCGTCCACCCTGGTCGACTCGCCGACCCTCGGTGCCTTCGCGCACGCGCTGTCGCTGGCCCAGCAGTCCGGGCCGCGTCATCCCACCGTCGTGCCGCTGCGGACCGTCGGCTCACGCCCCCCGCTGTTCTGCTTCGCTGGCGCCGGTGCCCTCGCGCTCGGCTTTCACTCGCTGGCCCGCCGGCTCGGCGACGACCAGCCGGTCTACGCCTTCCAGGCGCACGGGCTGGAACGGCGCGGCTTCCCGGACTGGAGCGTCGTCAAGACCGCGCGACGCCATCTCGAGGTGATCCGGCTGCTGGCGCCGCGCGGCCCGTATCTGCTTGCCGGGCACTCGCTGGGCGGCCTGATCGCACTGGAGGTCGCCCAGCAGCTCACCGCGGCCGGCGAGGAGGTCGGATTCCTGTCCATCATGGACACCTATCTCCCGTCCTCGCTGCGGATCGAACCGGGCGACACACCCGACGGTCCGCCGCGCCTGGCCGCCGCCGGCGGCGGCACCGGTACTCCCAGCGCCACCGGTACTCCCAGCGCCATCAGTGACGGGCCGACGAGTGCGGACGCGCAGGCGCATGCCAGCTCCTACCGCCGTCGGCTGGCCCGGTTCACCCAGCGACTGCTGCCCGAGCAGCGGACCAATCTCGCGAACATGGCCACGTTGAAGAAGATGGTGCAGATACCGCTGACCGGGGTGGTGCAGTTCGGCGGAACGGAACAGTTTGATGTGTTCTTCAACCACGGCCGGCTGCTGGAACGTTTCTACCGCCCGGGCCCCTGGGCGGGTCGCACGCTCGTCTACCGCTCAGCCGAGAACCCGGACCCGGAAAATGCCTGGTCAACCTACCTGACCGGCAGCCACGAGACCTACTACGTCCCGTGTGAGCATTTCTACCTGCTGCGCGAACCGCATGTCATCAGGATTTCCGAGCATTTCCGGGCCGAGATCGACCGGGTCGTCGCCGAGCAGGCCACCCGGGGATGACCCCCGGGTACCGCCCGCCTGCTCACCCACGTCGGCGGGCGGTACCCACTGGCCCCGAGGGGCCGCGGGTCACCGCTTGTCGGCGGTGTAGTTCACCTTGACGTCGGTGAAGCCCAGCGCGCCGAGCAGACCGCGCAGCATCGCGGTCGTGTTCTTCTTGCCGAGTTCGATGACCTGACCGTCCTGCTTGGCCGCGTCGGTCATCTTCGTGGATGCCTCCTGGTAGAGCCCCTTGTCGCTGCTGATCCCGCCGACCAGGCCACCCACCCGGTCCAGCACGCCGCGCTGGCGGGCGACGACGTAGCTGCGGTTCAGGTCGAGCTGCGCCGACGACAGCGTCGGGTTCGGCAGGTTGATCGTGACCGAGCGCCGGTCCGGTGAGACGACCACGTCGCCGCTGCCGAGGTGGCTGAAGTCGACCATCGAGTCGACCGTGCCCACCCCGACGAACAGGGTGCGCTCACCCTTGAGCGCCGACGGGATCCACTTGGTGTCCTCCTCGAGGTCGACGACGACCTCGAAGTGGGCTCCGGCCGCGTGGTATTCGCTGAGATCCTCCAGGGAGCGCAGCACCGCCGGGGAGCTGCGGTCGATCGTGCGTTCCTTGAACGGGTTGAGGCTGGGTCGCCAGCCGACCGCCACGGCGATGAGGCCAGCGACGAGGACGGCGAGCAGCGCGACAGCGATCAGCCGCAGCGGGCTGAAGGGCGGTCGAGGGATACGAGCGGACCGCGGGGCGGTCTGGGGCCGGTCCGTACCGGACTCGTCGTTCATAGTTGTTGATGTACCCCGAAATCACCCCGGCCACGCTCGTCGTCATCATCACGACCCACTGTCGACCTCCTGGTCATGCTGGTTGGACCAGGCCAGGATGATGGCGGTCCGGTCGTCGTCGCGCTGCCCCGAGGCGTGCCGTCGGACCGCGTCGAAGGCGCCGTCGAGTAGCCCCACCGGGTCGCGGGTGGGATCGCGCAGGATCTCGGCGATCAGTCGGTGCACCCCGAACTGGCGGCCGGCGCCGTCGCGGGCCTCGACCAGGCCGTCGGTGTAGGCGATCAGCACGTCGCCGGGCTCCAGCTGGAGCGTCCCGCTCTGCCAGGCGTCGGGGGCGGCGAGCAGGCTCGACAGCAGCGGCCCGGTCGGTGGCAGCCGGACGATCTGCGCTGGTCCGCGGTCCCTGGGCGGCGCGGATCGGGCCGGGTGCGCGGCTCGCGGCGGCGCCCCGGTGGAGGTGGCCCGGGTGAGGGAGACCTTCGGACGCGGCGCGCCGGCCGTCACCACAGCCGAGCCCGCGGCGCCTCCCGTCACGGCGCCCGAAGCCACCGCGTCCGAGACCACCGTGTCCGAGACCGCACCGCTGGACGCCGTCGCGCCGACCGTCGGGGCGCTCGAGGACTCGGCGGTGTCCGGGGGCGCCGGAGCGACCAGGGCCGCCAGTGCCGCGTGGGGCGCCGTGGCGGCCAGGGCCGCCGAGGGTGAGGGGATGGTGCGGGCCGTGGTCAGGGTCACGGGACGGCGCAGCAACAAGGTGTCGGGATGGCCGGCGTTGACGTACTGCAGTTCACCGGTCCGCGGGTCGATCAGGAGAATGATCGCGGTAGCGAACATCTCGTCGGTGTCACCGAGGTTGTCCACCACCCATTCGAGGACGGCGGCGGGTGGGCCCCCGTTCGTCAGCGCCGCGTCCAGGAGCTGTTTGAGCCGCAGGGCGAAGACACCGGCGGCGGCACCGTGCCCGGAGACGTCGCCGACCACCACCGCGACCCGGCCGTCGGGTAGGTCGAGGGCGTCGTACCAGTCCCCGGCCAGCTCGCCCTGTGCCGGCTCCACCCGTCCGTGCAGGACGACGTCACGGGCCCGCAGCAGCGAGGGGGTGAGCGCGTCGCGCAGGGCGATGACGGCGGGTCCCTGCTGTGCCAGTGCCTCGAAGGACCGCTGGTTCTGGCGGACCAGACGGACGAGCTGGGCGCGCATCGTCTCGACGTCCGCGGCCAGCGCCACGATCTCCGCGGGACCCACCGACGGGATGCGGGTGTCGTAGCGCCCGGCGGCCACCGCGTTCACCGCTCGTTGCAGGGCTCCGATCGGCCGCAGCAGCCAGCGCCGGGACGCGGTCAGCACCGTCGCCAACACGATCAGGATGATCAGCACGGCGCTGGCCAGCGAGCTGAGCAGCAGGACGGCGGCCGTCTCCAGCTGCTCGGACGCCTCGTTCTGCTCGCGGTCGATCCCGGCGCCCAGGCGGGCCACGCCGGTGCGCAGGGAGTCGAAGTCACGCCGGGCGCTCTCGCGCACGATGTCGGTGGCGGCGGCGACGTCACCACGGGCCATCGCCGCGAGCTCGGGCCGCACCACCTCGCGTCGCCACAGGTCGTAGGCGGTGCGGACCTCGGCGAGCTGCGCGCGCAGCTCCGGGAAGTCGGCGAGCAGCTCCTCCAGGGTCGCGGTGAGCCTGGGGACGGACCGGTTGGAGGTCGTGAACGGCGCCAGGAAGCCACGGTCGCGCGTGACGATATAGCCACGCAACGCGCTTTCCTGGTCGACGTAGCCGGCGAGCAACAGCGCGGTGGTGGTGGCGGCCGGGTCCAGATGGCGACTGCGGTCGGTCGCGGCCTGCCTCGACCCCCAGCCAGAGATCACGGCAAGCACAAGCATCACCACAATGGCGACGCTGGCGACCAACGTCAGCACCCGGAGGCCACGGCGCAGGCCAGCGGTCTCGCTCACGCCAGGATTGTCGTCCACCCGCCGTGACCGCGGCCTGGCGGGGCCACGATCCGACCGATCAGGCGCACTTCGCCCACCGCCACGGCTCGACCGACCCTCCCACGCACGGCCATCCGACCAGGACGGGGGCCCTCCCCCGGGGTCACCGGGACCCCCACCGGTGGCGGCTGCCACCCCCGGTCGGTACGGCGACGCGCCACCACGTCAGCCGTGGTTCGCACACCCTTTCCGCCCCCTTCATCATGGACGGCCAGGACAGAGCGGAAACAGAATGAGAAGCCCGAAAAAATCCATTTCGGCGTCCCTTTTTCCCATGGCGGCCCCGCATGTCACAGGCGGCGCGAAGGGGAAGGAGCGCGGTAACTTGGTCAGGTAGCGCTTTGATCGTGGGTTAG
>NZ_CADCWS010000244.1 GCF_902806475.1 Candidatus Frankia nodulisporulans | reverse complement strand
GCCCTGGGCTAGTCCGTTATGTGCATATCTGCCATTCCTGTTTGCGCTGACCGTCAACACGCCGGACGAAGGACACCGAGATGACCTCCACTCCGCTCATCCCCACCACCGCGACCTCGTCGGCGGCCACCGCGGCGGCGCCGCGGCCGTCGGGCGCGTCGGTGGTGACCAGGGGCGACACCACCGGCGAGGCGACACCGACGCTGCGGGCCTTCGACAACCCGCCGCAGGTCGCGGCGCGCGGAACGGTGATCGTCGTCGCGGGCCGGGGGGAGCATCCCGGCGTCTACGAGCGGTTCGGCACCCGGATCGCGGCCGACGGCTACCGGGTGCGCGTGGTCGGTGACCCCTCGCGGGGTGAGGAGGCGGCCGCGACGGTCACCGCGGACGTCCGCTCGTTGCTCGCCGACCCCGACCTGCCGGCGCCGCGGGTCCTCGCCGGTTCGGACGCCGGCGCCGCCTTCGCCGCCGCGCTGACCGCGACCGGCGCGGTCGACATCGACGCGCTGCTGCTCGTCGGCCTGCCCACCGCCGACTCGGCCGACCCAGCCGACTCGGCCCCGTCCGACCAGGCCCGGGCCCAGGAGCGGGGCGCGGCGGCGCCGGACGGCCAGGGCGCACCGGGCTGGACGGCGGAACTCGAGGTGCGCACGGCGTGCCCGGCCCACCAAGCCCGTCTGGACGCCGACCCCGAGGTGCGTCGCGGCGCGCTGGAGCGGCCGGTGCCCGCGGCCTGGCTCGCCGACGGTGACCTGGCCGCGGTGACGGTCCCGGTCCTCGGGGTGCACGGCACGGCCGACCTGGTCAGTCCGCTACGCCGCCGCGCCGCGGGCGGAGCTGGTGACCATCGAAGGTGGCCGCCACGACGCGCTCAACGACGCCACCCACCGCAGCGCCGCCGCCGCGATCGTGCTGTTCCTCGAGCGGCTGCGGCTGGGCGCGGACCTGCCGACGATCGCCCGCTGGGCCTGACCCCACCCGCCCGCACCCGCGGCCGTCGGCCCCCGGTATCCGCTCCCAGCACCCGCACGCACGGAGGAACCATGCCTGTCGAGTTCATCAGCGCCGTCAACGTCAATCCGTCCAACGAGGTCAACCGGCTGGGTCTGACCGCCGTCGACCTGCCGTTCTTCCGGCGCTACGCCCGCACGCTCGACGAGTACGGCTTTGACTACACCCTGGTGCCCTACGGCTCGCCCGGGCATGACCCGTTCACCGTGGCCGCGGCCCTCACCCAGCACACCGAGCGGGTGCGTCCGATCGTCGCGCTGCGCCCGAACACGATGTTCCCGACGGTCGCCGCCAAGCAGCTGGCAACCCTCGACCAGCTCTCCGGCGGACGGGCCGTGGTGCACTTCATCGCCGGTGGCGACGACCACGAGCAGGCCCGCGAGGGCGACCGGCTGCCCAAGGAGCAGCGTTACGCCCGCCAGGCCGAGTACATCGACATCCTGCGCCGGGTGTGGACGTCGACCACCCCGTTCGACCACGCCGGCACCTACTACTCCTTCGAGGACTTCGTCTCGCTGGTCCGGCCGGTCAACGGCACCATCCCGGTGTCGGTGGGCGGGTCGTCCGCGGACGCCTACCGGGTCGGCGGCGCGCTCGGGGACATCTTCGGCCTGTGGGGCGAGCCGCTGCGCGAGACGCGGGAGCAGATCGACGCCGTCTACGAGCAGGCCCGCCTGGCCGGTCGCACCGACCGGCCGCGGATCTGGGTCACCTTCCGTCCGATCATCGCCGAGACCGAGGAACTGGCCTGGGAGAAGGCCCACCGCACCCTGGGCGTGCTGACGCAGACCGCCGGCGCGGCCGCCCAGTTCCTGCGCCGCAAGGGTCTCCCACCGGCCAACGTCGGCTCCCAGCGGCTGCTGGCCGCCGCCGAACGCGGCGAGGTCCACGACCGGGCGCTGTGGACGGCACCGGCGAAGGCCACCAACGCCGGGGGTGCCTCGACCGCGCTGGTCGGCACACCCGAGACGGTGGCCGCCGCGATCCTCGACTACATCGATCTCGGCGCCGACCTGATCTCGATCCGCGGCTACGACAACTACAACGACCTGGTCGACTACGGCCGCTATGTCCTGCCGCTGATCCGCCAGGAGCTCGCCCACCGGGAGGCCACCGGCCGCCGCGGTGAGGTCGTCTCCCTCGACGCCGGTCTCGACCAGCGTGAACTCGTGGCCGTCGGCGCCACCGGTGCCTCGGCATGACCGCCCCGACCGAGCTGGCCACGTCCATCCCGCAGCCCACCGCGCCCGCCGGGCCCGCGGGGGTCGAGCCGCTGCCGGCGATCGACATCTCCGACGAGGCCCTGGCCAGGGTCGGCGCGACCCTGGCCAGCACCGCCGAGAAGTACGACCGCAGCGGCGAGTTCCCGTGGGCCGGTGTCCAGGCGGTGCACGACGCGGGTCTGCTGCGGCTGGGTATCGACGCCCGCGCTACGGCGGTCAGGGCCTGTCGGCCACCGACAGCGTGCGGGTCTTCGAAGCGCTCGGCAAGGGCGACCCGTCCGTCGCGCTGATCTCGTCGATGACGGTGTTCCAGCACGTCATGCAGGGCCGGGCGCCGTTCTGGCCGGACGAGCTCTACCGCCGGGTCGTCGCCGACTCCCTGACCCGCCCGGTGCTGCTCAACGCGATCCGCGCCGAGCCGGAGCTGGGCGCGCCCGTGCGCGGCGGCCTGCCCGCGACGAAGATCCGACGCACCGCGGACGGCTGGGTGGTGCGGGGCCACAAGGGCTTCGCGACCAGCTCCGAAGGCCTGAGCTACCACCTGGTCTGGGTCGCCACCGAGGAGGACGACCCGCTGATCGGCCACGTCATCGTCCCGGCGGAGGCCGAGGGCATCGAGATCGTCCGCACCTGGGACCACTTCGGTCTGCGCGCCAGCAGCACCCACGACGTGCTCTACCACGACGTGGTGGTGCCCGAGTCGTACTTCCGCGGTGAGCGGCTGTCGGCGCAGGTCCCGCCGGACTCCACCTTCGCCGCGGTCGGACTCGGCGCGACCGCCCTGTACATCGGGGTGGCCCGGGCCGCGCAGGACTTCTTCCTGCGTTTCGCCCACGAGCGGGTCCCCACGGCGCTGGGCCGTCCCATCGCCACCACCGAAAGCATCCAGACGATCGCCGGGGAGATCGAGGCGCAGCTCACCGCCGCCGAGGAGATCGCCTTCGGGGTCGCCCGCCGGCTCGAGACAGGTGACCCGAGCGGTCTCGGGCGGGTCGTCGTCGCCAAGCCGCTGATCGCCCGCGCGGCGATCAGCGCCGTGCAGACCGCGGTCGCCGCCCTCGGCAACCCGGCCCTGACCCGACACAACCCGCTCGAGCGCCACCTGCGCGACGTCCACTGCGTGCGGGTGCACCCGCCGCAGGAGGACAGCGCGCTGCTCGCCGCCGGCCGGCGCACGCTGGCCGCCGCGGCACCCGAGACCCCCACCCCCTGAGCCCACCCGGACGGACCTGCCCCCGAAGCGCCCGTCCGGCGCACCACCGTTCGTCCCGCTGTCGTCCTACCGCGCGCAAGGAGCACCATCACATGAGCACGACACACCGTCACCGAACGAGACGGCGGCTGACCGCTGCCGCCGTTTCCGTCCCCGCGGCCGTGACCCTCGCGGCCTGCGGGAGCGGTGGTGGATCCGGGTCGGACGCCGCCGGCAGCGGCGGATCACAGGGGGACAAACCCGTCTCGGGTGGGCGACTCAAGCTCGCCTTCTGGAACGACCTGCAGGGCTGCATCGACCCGAACCAGGTGTACTGGATCGAGTCGCGCAGCCTGGACCGCAACATCGCCGACTCGCTGACCGACCAGGACCCGAAGACCGGCAAGATCGTCCCGTGGCTCGCCACCAGCTGGACGGTCAACCCGCAGGCCACCGAGTTCACCTTCAAGCTGCGCACCGACGCGACTTTCAGTGACGGCACCAAGCTGGACGCCGCCGCCGTGAAGACCACCTTCGACGGTCTGAAGGAACTCGGCCCCCGCTCCATCCTCGGCGTCACCTACCTGGCCGGCTACACCTCGACGACCGTGGTCGACCCGGCCACCGTCAAGGTCGACTTCGCCAAGCCCAACGCCGCGTTCCTGCAGGCCACCTCCACGACGACGCTGGCGATCCTGTCGCCGGCGACCTACAAGGAGACGCCGGAGGCCCGCTGCGCCGGCAAGGTCATCGGTTCGGGCGCGTTCACCCTCGACAGTTACACCACGGCCAAGTCGGCGAAGCTGACCCGCCGGGCCGGCTACGCCTGGCCGAGTTCGCTGGTCGCCAACAAGGGCGAGGCCCACCTGCAGGGCATCGACGTCTCCTACATCAGTGAGGACAGCGTCCGGGTCGGCAGCCTCACCGGCGGCAGCATCGACATCGCCTGGCCGCGCCAGCCGATCTCCGAGGCCGACCAGCAGGTCATCAAGGCCTCCGGCGCCACCATCGAGACCCGCGCCCTGCCCGGTATCTCCGGCCTGCTCACCCCGAACATCACCGGCGGGCGGCCGCTGGCCGACCTCGCCGTGCGCAAGGCCGTCCTGAAGGCCCTGGACCTGTCCAGCTACGCCAAGACCCTGTTCTGGGACGACTACCCGGCGGCCAAGAGCCCGCTGACCTCGAGCACCCCCTACTTCACCGACGAGTCCGCCAAGCTCACCCACGACCCGTCCGGCGCGGCGAAGCTGCTCGACGGTGCCGGCTGGACGCTCGGCTCCGACGGCTACCGGCACAAGGACGGCAAGAAGCTGAGCCTGACCTACCTCAGCCCGGCGCCGAGCCCCGGTGACCAGCTCATCCAGGACCAGCTCAAGAAGGTCGGCGTCGACCTGCAGATCAAGGTCGTCACCCAGGCGCAGTACACCCCGCTGGCCAACGCCGGCGAGTACGACCTGGCCGGCACCTACCTGACCCGGGCCGACCCGAGCGTGCTCGGCTCCTCCATCGACCAGGCCGCGACCAAGCAGTACTCCGCGAAGTACAGCCAGGACGCGGCGACCGCGGCGAAGGTCAGCGCGCTGTTCGCCACCGGCCAGTCCACCGTCGACCCGGAAAAGCGTGCCGCCGCCTACAAGGAGCTGCAGGACTACCTGATCGACAACGTGGTCACGGTCCCGCTCTACGACCGGCTGCAGACCGTCGGGGTGTCCAAGAAGGTGCACGGCTTCGCGTTCACCTCGGAGGCCTTCCTGCGGGCCAACGACATCTTCCTCAAGTAGGCAGCACCCGCTTCACCCGCTTCACCCGCTTCGTCTGGGCCGGCCGGTTCGCGTCACCGGGGCCGGCCGGCCCGTCCACCCGCACCGCACCCGACCGGAACCGAACAGGACCGGGAACCTGATGCCTCGCTACCTCGCCGGACGGCTCGCCCAGGCGCTGGCCGTGCTCTGGGCCGCCTACACGGTCGTCTTCGTCATCCTGCACGTGTTGCCGAGCGACCCGATCACCTTGCAGCTGTCCGCCGGCGGCGCCGACATCAGCCAGCTCACCCCCGAGCAGCTGCACATCCTCAAGGACCGTTACGACCTCAACGACCCGATCCTCGCGCAGTACCTCCACGGCCTGTGGAACGCCCTGCACCTGGACTTCGGCATGTCGCTGACGCAGAACGTCACCGTCGGCTCCCTGATCACCGACAAGATCGCGTCCACGTTGGAACTGACGCTGGTCTCCGTCCCGCTGATGGTCATCGGCGGCGTCGGGCTCGCCTACCTGACCAGCTACGTCCAGTGGCGCCCGGCGCGCACCCTGCTGGCCCGGCTGCCCGCCATCGGCGTGTCGCTGCCGCAGTTCTTCATCGGCCTGCTGCTCATCCAGGCCTTCTCCTTCTCGCTGCACTGGTTTCCCGCCACCGGCGAGGACAGCTGGCGCAGCCTCGTGCTGCCGGCGGTGACGCTGAGCCTGCTCGGCGCGTCGATGCTCGCCCAGCTGCTCATCCGCAGCTTCTCCGACACCTGGCGCGAGCCCTACATCACCACCGCCCGGGCCAAGGGCCTGTCCCGGGCCAGGGTGCAGCAGCGCCACGTGCTGCGCAACGCCGCCCTGCCGGCGCTGACCCTGCTGGGCATCCTGCTCGGCTACACGGTGACCAACGCGGTGGTCATCGAGTCGATCTTCTCCCGGGACGGCCTGGGCCAGCTCGCCGAACGGGCGGTCCTCGGCCAGGACGTGCCGCTCGTGCAGGCCATCGTGCTGATCGCCGCCGCCGGCTTCGTCCTGGTCAACCTGCTTGTCGATCTGCTGTACACGCTGCTCGACCCGCGCGTGGCCGCCGCCGCGCGGGC
>NZ_CADCWS010000243.1 GCF_902806475.1 Candidatus Frankia nodulisporulans | reverse complement strand
GGGATTCTCACCGGTTCACGTTTCGAACGCCGGCATTTCGCCTGTCGCGTCGCCGCAGACCACGTCCAGCGGTAGACCACGTCCAGCGGTGCACCCGGGCGCGCCCGACGGTACTCCACCGCCCAGACCATCCCCGACCAAGATAATCAACGGTGTTGACGCTGTCCCAGTGACAGGAAAACGATCATGGTGGCGAAGCCCGCCCGGGAGGAGCGCACCTGGGGGAGGGGAGACACGGACAGCAGGGGTGAGGCCGGTGTCAGGGCTGGCCGGGCCTCAGTTCGACGAACAGCGCCTCGGCCTGCGCGCACAGGACATCGCCATGGTGCAGTCCGCCGCGCAGATAGCACTTGCGGCCCTGGACGCGGTCGACCTCCACTTCGATCCACAGCTCGGTGTCGATCGGCACGATCGCACGATAGTCGACGTGCAGATACGCGGTACGGGCCATCGGCCGGTCCCGGTTGGCCACCGCGCTGAGCGCCTCGTCGAACACCAGGGGCACCGCACCACCATGCGCCGCGCCACCGCCACCGAGGTAATGGCGACCGAATGTCAGCCGGCACCGGCCATGGTGGGCGTCGGCCTCGTCCCAGTGCAGCGCGGGCACCATCGTCTGGCCCCGCCCCGGCAGGTCGAAGCGCCGCCCCGCGACCCGTTCGCTCTCCGCGACAGCGAACGGGGCGAGCTGCGCGCCGAGCTCGGCCAGCTGGTCGGCTACCCGGCTGACCAGAGGGTCCGGCAGCCGCGCGCCCCCCACGGCATCCAACAGATGACGCAGGTTCGCGGCAAGCCGCTCGTAGTCCGCGCCGCCGGCCGGCTCCGGTGTGTCGGCCAGGCGGCCATATGGTCGGGAATCCGCATGCCCCGTGCTGACCTCACTCACCGGCCCAGCATGGCAAACCCGGCCGCACCCGACGGGTGGAGTGTGCTTCTCCCCACGGATCCCGGTCGCGCCTGCTCGTCACCTGTGGAAGGGAATTGTTCGCGCCCATCGGTTACCAGGGCGAGCGGGGTGGGGGAGAACTGTCGGACCCACCGGTCAGAATCGACCCATGCCCTCGGCGCCGGCCCGTGTCCTGTCCGAATCGGAAGCTGACCCGTGCGCCGCGCTGTGGGCGGCCGAGCTTCCCGCCCGCCATCCCCTGGCCATCGTCGCCGTGCCCGGCGTTGGGTTCGCGCTGGCCTGGCCAGCAGGCCTGGCGCCCGGGCCGGTGGTGCTCGGTCTCGTCGCGGGCCCGGGCGAGGTCGGGCGCCACCTCGCCGAGATCGAACGTCGTCTCGGGCCCCGCTGGGTGTGGTGGTCGTCGCGGCCCGCGACGCAGCTGGCGCTCGCGGCCCGGGTGCGCCTGGCCGCCTGCTGGGATCTGTCCGCCGTGCACCGTCTGCTGCACGGGGGCCGCCGCGGCGACGAACCGGCCGTCTGGGCGGCTGCCGTGGGTCTGCCGCCACCGCCACCGCGGGGATCCACCCGTCCCCTGCGGGCCGTCGCGGGGCAGCTTGATCTCTGGGATGGCACCACGATGGCCTCCGGCGACGACACCGGGGCCGACGCCGTCCTGCGTGCGCCGGTCTCGGCCGGGGCGGACCACGCCGACACCGCCGACGCCGGTGTCGGCGGTGAGATCGGGATCGACGGTGACGCACTACGCGGTGACGGTCAGCTCGACGCCGACTGGCTCGCCCGGGCCCCGTCCGCCGCCCAGTCGCTGCGTCGCGCCGCCCGGCTGGCCCAGCTCGCCCTGACGGTGCACGAGCACCAGACGGCGGCGCTGCGGCGTCTGGCCGATGGCCGTCCCCAGCCGGGCCGCACCCCCCTGTCCGTGCTCACCGCCTGGTCGGAGTCCGCCGCCGAACTGCTCGCCCGTGAACTCGAACGCGACGGGCTGCCCCTGGCCAGGCCCGTCGCCGAGGCACTGCTCGACGAGCTGATCGGCCCCCGCCCGCACACCCCCGCTGACGAGCACACGGCCCGCCGCCGCCGCGACGCGCCCGTGCTCGCCCACCTGCCCGCACCGGTCGACCTGCGCAACCCGGCGGCGGTCCGGGCGGGTCTGCGTACCGTCGGTATCGACGTCCCCGACACCCGCTCGGGTCGCCTCGAACCGCTGCGGGGCGCGCATCCCGTCGTCGGCGCCCTGCTCGCCTGGCGGCGCGCCGAACGGATCGTCACCACCTACGGCCACCGCTGGCTGGACGAACACGTCGGCGTCGACGGCCGGCTACGCGGCGCCTGGCACGGCAGCGACGGCGGTGCCGGTCGGATGACCGCCCAGGCCGGCCTGCACAACCTGCCCGCCGACCTGCGGATCGCGATCGTCGCCGAACCGGGCCGGGTGTTCGTCCGCGCCGACCTCGGCCAGATCGAACCGCGGGTGCTCGCCGTCGTCTCCGGTGACACCGCGCTGGCCCGTGCCACCCACGCCGACGACATGTACGCCCCCGTCGCCGCGCACCTGGGTCGCCCGCGCGCCGACGCGAAGATCGCGATGCTCGCCGCGATGTACGGGCAGACCACCGGCTCGGCCGGCGAGGCGCTGCGCCGGATGCGGCGCGCCTACCCCACGGCGTTGGCCTTCCTCGACGCCGCCGACAGAGCCGGCCGTGAGGGCCGTGACCTGCGTACCTTCGGTGGCCGGCGGATCCCCCTGGCCCCCACCGCGGCCGCCGGTGCCGGGCCAGGGGCGGCCCGGGGACTGACGGACCCGCCTCCGCCCGACGCGCAGGGCGACGCCGAGCCGACCCCGCAGGCCCTGATCGCCCGCGGGAGGTTCGCCCGCAACGCGGTCGTGCAGGGAGCCGCCGCGGAGCTGTTCAAGGCCTGGGCGGCGACGGTCCGCATCGAACTGGCCGCACTCGACGGCGACATCGTGCTGTGCCTGCACGACGAGCTGCTGGTCCACGTCCCCCGGCGGCATGCCGAGCAGGCCGCCGGGCTACTGCACCGCACCCTGGCCGCGACCGCCGCCTACTGGACGGCCGGCAGCGGCGTGCGCCTCGTCGCCGACGTCTCGATCCTGCACCGCTGGTCCGACGCGCCGCACTGACCCGGCCCGGGGTGGGGGTTCAGGGTCGGCGGTCGTGGAAGGTGCGGCGCAGGTCGCTCACCCAGGCGTCGGGGTTCTCCCAGGGGATGAAGTGGCCGCCGTGGTCATGGGCGTTGACGTTGACATGGTTGAACCAGGCGGCCTGCGGGCCGCTGGTGAACGCGCGGATCCGCTGCTCGGCGGTGTGGACACCGGGCGGGTTCTCGTAGCCGACGAAGGTCAGCCCGACCGGGGCCCCCACCACCGGGGTGCGCTCGTGGGAAGGAACCCAGGGATACCGGTTGGCGTTGGCGTAGTACCGCATCGACGTGGCGATGGAGTTGTTCACCCAGTAGATCGTGGCGTGGGTGAGCAGGTCGTCCCGGCTGAACACCCGCTCGAGGTCACCGCCGTTGTCACTCCACGCCGTCCAGCGTCGCAGCAGCCAGGCGAGCAGCCCGGCGGGGGAGTCGGCCAGGCCGTGCGCGACGGTCGCACCATCGAGGGTGTGCACCGCCAGGTGGGACGCCCACCGGTGGTCCAGGGCCAGGATGCGGGCGCGTACGTCGGCGGGCTGGTCGTCCGGCAGGGGCCGGCCCCGGGCGAAATCCCAGGAACGGGGGCCGTTGAAGAAGTCCAGCGGCAGACCGGAACCGATGTGGATGCCGTACAGCTCGTCGGCGTAACGGTGGCCGAGCTGGCTGGTGACCAGAGCACCGATGTCGCAGCCACCCGCGGCGTACCTCGGATGGCCGAGGGTCTCGGTCATCAGCAGATGCCAGAGGTCGGCGACCTTCCAGAAGTTGACGTCGGGGAAACCCGTCAGCGGACCGGGAAACCCGAAGCCGGGCAGGGACGGCACGATCACGTCGAACGCGTCGGTCGGGTCACCGCCGAACGCCGCCGGATCGGCGAGCGGGTCGATCACCTTCGACCAGTGCCAGAACGTCCACGGCCAGCCGTGCGTCAGGATCAGCGGGATCGGCCGGACACCCCGCCCGGCCCGGCGCAGGAAGTGCACCGGCACCCCGGCGACCGTCACCTGGTAGTGCTCGTAGGCGTTGATCCGCGCCTCCGCCCGGCGCCAGTCGTAGCCGTCCCGCCAGTAGTCGACCAGCGCGCGCAGATCACCGACCGGGACCCCGTAGGACCCGTCCTCGTTCCCCTCGTCCACCGGCTCCCGGGTCAACGCGAGCCGAACCCGCAGATCCTCGAGGACCTCATCGGACACCCGGATCGGGGCGGGCTCCAACGGAAAGGCACGGGGGGACGCCATGACCTGACTCTCCTACGGGGTAGCGGGATGCGACGGCGCCCACCGGGGTCACTGTCCGAACCCGTCCAGCATCCCCCGAAGGTCAGCCCACGATCGACCTCCGCACCCCGCCGTCCCTCACCAAGATAATCAACAGTGTTGACATCCACGCAGCCTACTGATCAACTACTAAGATCATCAACAGGCATCTGGGGGAGAGGTTCCCGCTCGGCACTTTCCAGATGGAACGCGACATATGGCGCTGCTGGCCGGCCGGGGGCGGGAGAGAACGCGTGGCGTCGCCCCGTCGTGATGCCGACCGCGCGCAGCGCGGCCAGCATCCCCGGAAGATCCTTATGGACGGCGCGACGCGATGATCGTTTTCTCGCCCACTACCCTACTTGACATAATGTGCATTATCGGCGTGTGTGGGTTGGTGTGGGTGTGGGTGTGGGGCTGGTTTGTGGGGTGTTTCGGAGGTCGGACCGTGGTCGCTGAGTTCGGCTGGTGCCGTGCTCAGCGACCACGTGTCGCGTGTTGGTCGGGGTCGTTCGTGAGGTGGGTGGATGGGTGGTCTAGTGGGGGTCGAGGTCGAGGGCGAGGCTGTTCATGCAGTAGCGCTCGCCGGTGGGGCCGGGGCCGTCGGGGAAGACGTGGCCGAGGTGGCTGTCGCAGCGGGCGCAGCGGACTTCGGTGCGGGTCATGCCGTGGGAGTGGTCGTCGATGAGGGTGACGGCGTCGCGGACGGTGGGTTCGGTGAAGCTGGGCCAGCCGGAGCCGGAGTCGTATTTGGTGTCGGAGGTGAACAGGGGTGCGCCGCAGGCGCCGCAGCGGTAGGTGCCGGTGTCCTTGTTGTAGGTGTAGGTGCCGGTGAAGGCGCGTTCGGTGGCGGCCTGGCGGAGGATGGCGTAGCGGTCGGGGTCGAGTTCGGCGCGCCACTGCTCGTCGGTTTTGACGATTTTGCTGGTGGTGTCGTTGCTGGTGGGCTGCTGGTCGGGGGTGTTGCTGGTGGTCATGGTGTGGGGTCCTTTCGGGTGGTGACGGGTGGTGGTTGGTGGGGGTGTTTCGGCTGCTACTCCCCTGTGTTGGTTGTGGGCTGGTGGCGGCGGAGCAGGGGTAGTGCGGCGGCGGCGCCGCCGAGGGCGGCGGTGGTCATGGCGGTGCCGAGGGCGGGTGGGAGGTGGCGGTGGCGAAGACGGAAACGTCGGCGGTGTCGGCGAGCATTCCGGCGGTGATCCACAGGTGGGTGTCGCGGCCGGTGGTGTGGGCGGTGAGGAGTCCGGCGCCGAGGGCGATGTCGCGGATGCCGGCGAGGCGGGCGGTCCAGGCGAGGTGGGTGGCGGTGGTGCGGTCGATGCCGGTGAGGCGCAGGATGTCGACGGCGCGGGTGAGGGCGGCGAGTCCGACGGCGGTGCGGAGGACACCGAGGGTGAGGGTGTGCAGGGTGTGTGGGGGGCTGGTGGGGGGGTGTCGGCGGGTGGGGTTCATGATTGTGGTAGGTGTCCTTCCGGGGCGGGAACGTCTTGGCTGGCTGGATCGTTGTCGGGTGGTAGTTGCTGACGACTCGACGCTCGGAGGAGTTATATGGGCGAGCGCATCCTGCGGGGAAGCCGTCTTGGTGCGGTGTCGTATGAGACGGACCGCAGTACCGAGCTTGCTCCGCGCCAGTCGGCGTCCTACGACTGTCCGAACGGGCACCAGTTCACGATGCCGTTCGCCGCGGAGGCGGAGGTGCCGTCGACGTGGGAGTGCCGGGTGTGTGGTGGGGCGTCGGTGATTGTGGATGGTGAGCGGCCGGAGCCGAAGAAGGCGAAGCCGCCGCGGACGCATTGGGACATGTTGATGGAGCGTCGTACGACTGATGATCTGGAGGAGGTGCTGGCGGAGCGGTTGGCGGTGCTGCGGGGTACCGGCGAGGGGCGTCGTAGCGCCTGAGTGCTGTCGCGCCTGTGGGCGTGGGGGTGCTGTTGTCGGGTTTTCCGTGGTGGGGTGATGGGTCGGGCACGGTGGTTGCGTGCCCGACCCTTTGGCGTGTGCGGGTTTG
>NZ_CADCWS010000242.1 GCF_902806475.1 Candidatus Frankia nodulisporulans | reverse complement strand
GAGAGGCGGCGGGGGCGGTGTTGCACCGTGGCGTGTCTTTGACTCGGCGGGTACCACTGTCAGTTCTGGATCTTGTTCCGGTCGGTTCCGGAGTACCGGCGGGCGAGGCGTTGCAGGGGTCGCTGGAACTGGCCCGACAGGCGGAACGGCTGGGGTACGCCAGGTACTGGCTGGCGGAGCATCATGGGATGCCGGGGATCGCGAGCTCGGCGACGGCGGTTCTGATCGGTCAGATCGCGGCGGCGACCAGCACCATTCGGGTGGGGTCGGGTGGGGTGATGCTGCCCAACCACGCGCCGCTGGCGGTGGCCGAGGCGTTCGGCACCCTCGGCACGTTGTTCCCGGGGCGCATCGATCTGGGCCTCGGCCGGGCGCCGGGCACGGATCCGGCGACCGCGCGGGCGCTGCGACGCACGGCGGGGCCCCTGGCGGTGGACGACTTTCCCCAGCAGCTCTCGGAACTGACGACCTTCCTCGCCGGCGGGGAGTTCCCCGAGGGGCATCCGATGCGGGGGGTGTACGCGTTTCCGCAGGCACCGGTGCCGCCGATCTGGTTGCTCGGGTCCAGCGGTTACAGCGCCCAGGCCGCCGGGATGCTCGGGCTTCCGTTCGCGTTCGCGCATCATTTCAGTTCGGCGAACACCATCCCGGCGTTGGAGCTGTACCGGCGGTCGTTCCAGCCGTCGCCGGGACGGGAACGGCCGTACGCGATCGTCGCGGCCGCGGTGCTGTGCGCCGACGACGACGAGCGGGCCGAGTGGCTGCACAACTCGGTCCGGCTGGCGATGCTGCGCCTGCGCGGTGGGCGTCCGGTGGCGTTCCCGTCGCCGCGGGAGGCCGCCGAGCACCCGTGGACGCCGCAGGAGCGGGCGGCCGCCGACAACCTCACGGCGTCGCACATCGTCGGCTCGCCGCTGACCGTCGGCGCCGGCCTGGACGCGCTGCTCGACGCCACCGGAGCTGACGAGATCATGGTGGTGACGAACACGCAGGAGCCGTCCGACCGCATCCGCTGCCTCGAACTCGTCGCCGAGCTGGGCGGCCTCACCCCGGCCGGCACCGCCACCCCGGCCGCTGCCCGCTGACAGGGACCCCGACGGCGGCGCCTCGGCCACGGTGATCGATCCCGCGGCCGAGGCGCGCCGATCCGGAGGCGGCCCGGGCGACGGTGCGCGGGTACCCGGAGGCCGGTGCCCACCGGTGGGGTGACTCAGCTGGCGGTGCGGCGGCCGAGGAGACGGCGGGACCGCGGGGCCCGCGCCGAGCGGACCATCGCCATCGAGCCACGGCGCAGCACCCGTTCGGTGATCTGGGCGACGAACCCGCGTGGCAGCAGCCGGGAGGCGTTGGACGTGAGGTAGTTGAGCCGTCCGTCGATCACATAGGCCTGCCCTCGATCCAGGGCACGGAACGCGGCGGCGACCACCTCGTCGGTGGTGCGCACCCGGCCACCGGCGGACATCCGGGAGCCGAGCGCCTCGAAGAAGCCCGTGTCCGTGGGCCCCGGGCACAACGCGAGCACCCGCACACCGTAGCGGCGGTACTCCGCCCACAGCGCGATCGAGAAGTGCAGCACGAACGCCTTCGAACCGCCGTACACCGCCATGTACGGGACGGCCTGGAAGCCCGACGTCGACGACGTGTTGATGATGGTTCCGCCGCCCCGGGCGACCATGCCGGGCAGGAACAGGTGGGCGACCCGCTCCACCGCGACCACGTTGAGCATGACCTGCCGGTGATCGCGTTCGGCGGCGATCTCGTGGTACGGGCCGCGGCTCCCGAACCCGGCGTTGTTGACCAGGATGTCGATGTCCAGGCCGATCTCGGCGACGGCCTTCGCCAGCGTGTCCGGACCGCTTTCCTCGGCCAGGTCGACGGCGACGGTGCGCACGTCGACGCCGTGCTCCCGGCGCAGCCGCTCGGCGACCTCGCGCAGCCGGGGTTCGCCGGGCGCGGCGAGGACGAGCCGTGCTCCCCGCGCCGCGTAGGCCTCGGCGAAGGCCGCCCCGATTCCCGACGACGCCCCGGTGATCAGGGCGGTACTCATCTGCAGCTCCGCGTGTGCGGCCATGGTCCTCCCTGCTTGACCGCGCGCGCGACCACGCCGGTGCGCAGCAGCGCTCTGGCACCTCGGTCGAGCGCACGATCCGCGACATGTCCGAAATATCAATTATCCGGATTTTCTGGACAGGACGGATACTGACTGTTGAATCGCCGATACCGCAAGGTGCAGGCCCGAGGGTGCCGACCGGGCGAAGGTAGCCAGAAGGTCGCACCCCCTGACACCCGCCCCCCACCGGCGACCCCCGTCCGGGGCCGCCCCTCGTCGGTGCTTTCAGGCGCGGGCAAGCAGCGATCGCTGTTGGACGGTCTCGGCCGACAGGGTGCGGTAACCGGCGCCGTCGAACAGCACGGTGACCTGGTCACCCTCCACCCGCACCACCTGCCCGTCCCCGAAGGCCACGTGCCGCACCGCGCAGCCCGCTGGAAACGGCTGCTCCTGGGCCGCCGTCTCCGCCTCGCCGTTGACACCCTCGCCGTTGGCACCCCCGCCGTTGGCACCCCCGCCGTTGGCACCGTTGCCCGGTGGATCGACGGCCCGTCCCTCGAGCGCGGAGGCGGTTCGTCCACCGGGCCGGTCGGCGCCGCAGATGTCGCAGTTCCCACACGGACCGGCCGACTCGCCGAAGTAGGCGAGCAGGAAGGAACGCCGGCAGGTGCGGGTCTCGGCGTAGGCGCGGATCATCTCGACCCGTGAGCGGTCGATCTCGGCCCGGCTCTCGGCGACGGCGAGCGCACGCCGGGCCGCCTCCCGCGGTTCGGGGGCATCCGGGTGGGTGGCGATCCGTCCGTCATCGTGGACGACGACCGCCTCGGCGTCCACGAGCAGGTCCACCAGACGGCTCAGCGTCGGGGCGCGCAGCTGGGCGGCCTGCGCGAGTTCACGTGCCGTCACCGCTTCCTCGGCGTGGCCGAGCAGGACTGCCACGCGCCGCAGCGCGGTCTCGTCGACCTGGCCGGACGCCTGGAAACGGCGCAGCCCGAGGTCCTGCGGTCGGTAGAACAGGCAGGCCAGCGCCGGCTGCCCATCCCGGCCGGCCCGTCCGATCTCCTGGTAGTAGGAATCGAGCGAATCGGCGACCTCGGCGTGAATGACCGTCCGGACGTTCGGCTTGTCGATTCCCATCCCGAACGCCGTGGTCGCGATGACCACGTCACACCGATCACCGATGAACGCCGCCTCGACCTCCCGGCGCCGCGCCGCCCGCAGGCCGGCGTGGTAGGCGTGGGCGGTCAGGCCGAGCGCGCTGACCTCCGCGGCCAGTTCCTCGGTGGCCCGCCGGGTGGCGGCGTAGACTAGGGTCGGCTTCGCCTCGGCGGCGATCCGTTCGATGAGGCTCGCCCGTTTGTCCTCCTCGCTGGTGAACGACACCACCGACAGGCTGATCTCGGGCCGGTCGAACCCGCTCACCACCTCGGCGCACTCCCGCATCCGCAGTCGTTCACGGATCTCCCGGCGCACCGGTGGCGCGGCGGTCGCCGTCAGCGCCACCACCGTCGGATGCCCCAGCTCCTCGATCACCTGCCCAAGGCGCAGGTAGTCCGGCCGAAACCCATACCCCCAGGACGCCACGCAGTGCGCCTCGTCCACGACGAACAGGGACGGTTTCGCCTCGCGCAGCGCCGCCCGAACATCGGGGCGCGCCAGCTGTTCGGGTGCCAGGAACAGGAACTCGGTCCGCCCCTGCCGAACCGCGTCGAACGCCGCCCGGCGTGCCGCCGCGCCCGCGTCCGAGTTCGCCACCACCGCCGCGGCCGACGTGGGCTCCGTCGGGCCGATCAGCGTGGACATCCGCTCGGTGATCCGTCGCACCTGGTCCCGTTGCAGGGCGATCAGCGGCGAGACGACCACCGCCGGCCCCGCCAGCACCAGCGCCGGGATCTGGTAGACCGCCGACTTTCCCCCACCGGTCGGCAGCACGCACAGCGTGTCCCGCCCCGCGAGCACCGCCCGCATCGCCTCCAGCTGCCCATCCCGCAGCCCCTCGAAGCCGAACCCCTCCCGGGCCACCATCCGAATCAGGTCACCGACCTCGTCCTGCCCATCCCCCGCATCCCCTTCATCCGCGAAGGCCCCGCCGCCGGCGGCGTTCTCCCCGCTGTCAGCGCGTTCTCCAGCACCGCGGCCCGCTCCCCCGGGAGCGTGCTCCCCGTCGGTGACATGGTCAGCCGGGTTGTCGACGGCGGCCTCGCCGCCATGCTCGGACGCGCCCGGGCCGCCACGGCGCCGGATGCGAAGCCAGGTGGCCAGGAGTCTCGTAGTGCGATCACGACGGTTCATGGTGCCGCCGGACGTACCCCCTGATCACCGAATACCACCCTCGGATAACCACGAAGGTGACAACGATGGCACAACACGGTCGGCTCGACGCGACCCCCCGACAACCCCACCCCGCGACGGGGACGGCACGGCGACACGCCGTCCCCGTCGGACCATCCCGCCCATACAGCTCCGCAAAGTATCGGATCAGTTACTGTCTCGCCACATAGGAAGGTCGTCACGAGAGGAAATGTTTCGATGCGTAGCCGGAGGTTTCGACATCTGGCGGTACCCCTCATCGCGCTGCTGGCGGTAACAGCCGTCGCGGTCGTGCTCGTCGGTCATCTGACGGGCGGGCTTGGTGGCGACAAGCGCACGTCGGAACACGGGATGACCGGCCTTCCCGCCGCGACCGACGCCCAGCGGGAGGCCCTCTCGGACAGTATTCGCCCGGTACCGGCCACACCGGCGGGAAAGCTCCGGTTCGGGCTGGGCCCAGGCCTCGACAGCGCCCAGTCCTCGCCGCTGGCCGGCGATCTCGACTTCTACAGCACCTGGTTCAACGGCCCGAACGACCTCGGCTTCCTGCGCAAGTGGAAGCTCGATCTGATTCCCCAGGTGTACCGCTCGGGCCACGGTATTCATCTCATCGTCTGGCTGGACGGCACCGGCTCGACCGGCACCTTCTCCACCGCGCACGGCCAGGCCTGCGGCCGCGAGTACCCGCTGTCGAGCGCCTTCCTCTCGGACGCCCGCTAACTCGCCTCGATCTTCGCCGGCGCCGCGAACGGTCCGGCCCTGTACGTCACGCTGTTCACCGAGTTCCAGACCTACCCCTGCCAGACCAATGCCTGGGCGGCCAGCGCCGAGACGACCAACTACTACCTGACTCTCAAGGACCAGTACCTCGCCGCCATGCAGATCTTTCACGCCGGGGCGCCGAACGCCCGGGTGTCGCTGGGCTGGGGTGGTTGGCAGGAGCGCTGGGACGATCCGCTCATCGGCGGCGGCAAATCCCTGCTGCCCTATTTCGCCGACGTGATGCGGGCCTCGGACTTCCAGAGCTTCCAGGCGATGGGTGGCGATCCCAGCGCCCCCGACGTCCAGAGCATGACCGCCGCCCTCGGCAGGTTCGGCCCCGTCATGCTGGCCCACTACAAGTCCGAGTCGCAGAGCGCCTGGCAGTCCGACATGCAGGCGCTGCTGACCGGTGACGAGGTCCGCCAGCTCAGCGCCGCCGGCCTGTTCGCCTTCAGTTTCATGGACCAGGACAACATCGGCTCCTCACCCGCCGCCCTCGCCCTCACCCGCGGCGCCCTGCAGATTCACGGCATCCACTCTCCCCTGTGACCAGCCGGATGGACGCGCTCAGCCACCCTCGGATCGGGCCGACATCAGGCGAGAAACGGCAGTCCTGATGTCGGCCTCGAGCGCACGCCATGACGGCAGCTCACGCACCGGCCCATCGATGTCGAGCCGTTCAAGAAGAATTTTCCGGTACGCGCTGAAGGCCGCCTCGGTATCCGCCTTCTGACGTCGACGGCCGGAGGTTTCTCCAGCCTCCACCAGCGCCCGCCGAAGAATGGCCTTGCAGTCTTTCTTCTCTACTTCGCGCAGACTGGGCAAGGACAGCGGAGCCGACCCCTTGGGCCGCCCGACAGCGCGGCGAATCTCGCCTTCACTTAGCAGCAGCCAAGCCTCCAGATGCCGGACTGGGATGACGGGAACGACCGGTTCCAGCAAGCCGCTCCCAGCTGCGGCTGCCGCTATTTCGGCGCGGCGCGCGGAGGCTCCTTCTCGGTCCGCATCCCGGTGAACAAAGATCATGTTTGGTCGATCCTCCTCTGCCGCTACCGCCGAGAGCTGACGAGTCACGGGCGGACGCTCAGGGCGCACCGTTCCTTGGGCCTCAGGCGCACCGGCACGCACCAGAAGATCACGTAGATGAGGAAGAACTCCCTCATCTGAAGGTAACTGGTCAGGTCTCGTAGATCGTTTGTTTTTT
>NZ_CADCWS010000241.1 GCF_902806475.1 Candidatus Frankia nodulisporulans | reverse complement strand
GTTCAGTACCTATGGCGCGGAGCGCGGCGAGCTGCCGGTCCTTGTCACCCGGAACCATGTGGGGCAGCCAACGCACGGCGGCTGACACCGCTCCGGCGGTGGTGTGCGGAAACCCGAGCGCGATCCCGCCCGCGTCGTATCGGGCCGGGTGCGGAAGCACAAGAGTTTCCTGGCCCGCGCTGGTGGTCGATCCGCCTGAGGTGGAGGGCTGCGGTGAGGGGATGCCGAACCGGTTCGTCTTCGGGGTGCTCACGGGCGTGGCGGCGGTCGTGCCGTGCCCGCCGGAGCCGGACCGGGTCACCAGGACCGTGATGACGACGGTGACCGCGATGAGGGCGACCAGGCCCACGCCGATGAGCAGTGGGCCGGCTCGGCGCGGGCGGCCGTGTGGTGACATCTGCTCGGTCAGGCTCATGCGCGGTTGTCCCCGGGGTCAGGTACGGCGGGTGGCGGTCGGCGGCTCAGAAGGCCAGGCCGTAGACCGAGTTGACCAGCGGGATGGCGATGCCGACGAGAAAGCCGCAGGCCACCGCGAACATGAAGACCGACAGCCCCCGGTCGAACTGGCCCGGCCGGCCGCTGACCCGGCCCACGGCGGCGAAGCCGACGGAGATGATGGCCGTGACGCCACAGACGAACAGGGCGCCCCACAGCGTCCAGCCCAGAATCTGGTGCAGCGCGTTCTCGACCGCCGGCGGAAGATCCTTGGTGTCGGGCTTGGTGTCCTCCGGGAGCGGATCACCGGCAAGGATGATTCTCGCTGCGGCGAGACGCGTGATCATGCTGCCTCCTTCAGTGCCAGACTGTCGGCGATGGCGATGGCGGCCCGCTGCGCCGCCCGGCCGCCTTGGCCCGGGGCGAGCCGGCCGTGCGTGCGGACCGGGGGAAGGAAGGGCACCCGTGTCACCGCGGCGCACTCGCCCTCCAGAGCCGTGATCCGGGCGAGGGTCCGGCGTGGCACCCGGCCCTCGCCGGTGTCCACCACGGCGGCGACCAGGTCCACTCCGGCGACACCCGCCTGGCGCAGCGCCCGCGCCGCGGTGAGCGCGTGCTCGAGTGGGCCGGTCGCGGAGTTCGCCACCAGCAGGACGCGCACGCCGTACTCGGTGAGCAGCCGGTGCCAGCGCGGGTTGTGCAGCAGGTACAGGGCGGGATCCCAGGTGTCCACGATGACCGTTCGCCAGGCCTCGTACTCGGCCACGGCGGTGACCGCGTCGATGCGGTGCATCGGAGCGTCCGGGGCCAGCACCCAGTAGGCCGCCCCGCGGTCATCGAGTCGGGCCAGGCCGTCGTGACCGCGCGGGAGTAGGCGGCGCTGGCTGAACAGGCCCGGTGCCTCGTCGATGAGCATCAGCGCGCCGTCCGGGCAGAGCTCACGGGCTAACAGATCCGCGGCCGTGGAGCGGCCGGCCCCGCCACCCGCCGCGACGACGACCACCAGATCGGCCACCTGGCGGGCCGGCGGGGGCATCGGCGCGGAGACGCGCAGCGAATCGGGCGGACACCCGTAGGGCGGTGCTGGTGGCTGCGCGGGCATCTGGCCGGGCACCGTCGCGGGGAGTGTAGGGAGCATGCCGCTGGGGACCCACCCGCCGTCGGGCGCGGTGGACATCTCGGTGCTCCCTCCGGCGGCGGATCCATGCAGACACTCTGCACCAGGACTCTGACCTGGAGAATCAGGACGATGCCAGAGAGTAGTAACGAAATTACGATCAATCAACCTTTTTGTTAGGGTTGCCACGATCTATCCGCCAGGGCGCGGTTCGGGCGCACCATGCGCGACCGGCCATCTGCTGTCCTGCGTAGCTCCCGACCGTGGTGCGCGAAGTACCGGTAGCGGCGACGTGCGGGAGGACGTGCAGTACCGGGGGACGTGAGGTGCCGGGGGAGAGGCGGTTGCGGTACCGATGGCGATGGCGTCGACGCCTGGCCGCGGCTCGCCTGTCCTGGCGCTGGCCGCCGTCGCGCTGGTTGCCGTCTGCACCGTCATAGCCGGCGCACTCGCGATCTTCGGCGGTGCGCTGTCCGGGGACGGCCAGGACGACGACGGGCAGGCCGGTCAGGGCGGGCTGGGTGCCGGAGCCGTCCCGGCTGTCTACGTCGGCGGGATCCTGAGCGCCGGGCGGGCGTGCGCCACGCTCACGCCGGGCATCCTCGCGGCGCAGCTCGAGGCCGAGTCGGGATTCGACCCGACGGCCCGGTCACCGGTCGGGGCCCAGGGCATCGCGCAGTTCATGCCCGCGACCTGGGCCACCCATGGCCGCGACGGCGACGGCGACGGCCGCGCGGACGTCGACAATCCCGCCGACGCCATCCCCGCCGCGGCCGCCTACGACTGCGCCCTCGCCGCAGCCGTCGCTGCCATCCCGGGTGATCCCGCCAAACTGATGCTCGCCGCGTACAACGCCGGCCCCGGAGCGGTCCTGACGAACCACGGCGTACCCCCCTATGCCGAAACCCAGAGCTACGTCGCGCGCATTCTGGCCCGCGCTCCGACTCTGGCCGCGGCACTCACCGCCGAGTCGACGCCGGTGGGTGTCACGAACAAGGTGATGCAGACCGCACTCGCGTTCGCCCGGGCCCAGCTCGGCAAGCCGTACACGCTCGGCGCGAACGGTCCCGACACCTGGGACTGTTCCTCGCTGGTGCAGGCCGCGTACGAGGCGGCCGGGGTGTCCCTGCCCCGCACCACCTTCGACCAGGTGGACGCGTCCGGCCCGGTCATCGCGCTCACCCCGGTGTCGGCCTGGCAGCCGGGCGACCTGCTGTTCGCCGCCGGCTCCGACGGCTCGCCCACCAACCCCGGTCACGTCGGCATCTACCTTGGCAACAACGAGGTGCTGCACGCGCCGCACACCGGCGACGTCGTCAAGATCGTCACCCTCGACCACTACGAGAAGGTCACCGGGGTCACCCGCCCTGCGGCACTCGCCCGGTGAGGGATGTCGCGGGACTCCCGGTCCGGAAGGGGAGTCCCGCGTCCGCGCCGGCCCGGCAGGCCAGGTGCCGCTGCGGGTGGGGTGTCGCAGCAGGCCAGGTGCGGCTGCGGGCCTGCCCGGCGGGTCACGTGCCCTGGCCCGTTACCTGCCCGGGCAGGACACGGGCCCCGGCGGTCAGGCGCCCTTGGAGGCCTCGAGGGCCTCGAAGGTCTTCTTCCAGGGGAACATGGCCTTCCAGGCGTCGATGTCCGGGACGTCCTCGAGGACGACGTCCTCATAGTCGAAGATGACCTGGACGCCCCAGGAACGCAGGGTGGCGATGTTGGCCAGGAACGCCGGGTGCTTGGCGTGAGTGGGGTTCGGCGGCAGGGCGATGATGATCGGGATGCCGGAGCCGATGGTCTCGTTGAGCAGGCTCAGCGCCAGGGTGTCGGAGATGCCGCCGGCGAACTTGTTCACGGTGTTGAAGGTGGCCGGGGCGACGACGACGGCGTCGGGGATCGGGCGTTCCTCCTCGTCGTCCTCGACCAGGACGTACTCGCTGCGTACGGCGTAGCCGGTGAGCTCGGCGAGCGCGCCGGTGTCGAGGAACTTCAACGAGGCCGGCGTGGCGACGATCCGGGTGTCCCACCCGGCGGCCTTCGCCTGCGAGACGAAGTCGGGCACGTCGTCGGCGGGGTAACCGCCGCCGCAGACAACGATGTAGAGCGCGCGCGTGTCAACAGTCATGGCATGCACCTATCTCGAGGCCGTGCGCCCCTCGGAGCCCGAGGACGGCCTTGCGGACGTGAGCCTGGGAGGGCGGCCGTGGTGGGCCGCCGCCCGGTGGACGTGAACCGTGAAACACCGGTCGTGAACCGTGGGACCGGTCGTGCGATCTGGGCCGGGGTACATCGTCCGCCCGGATCCGCGAGATTTCGGCCGAATCCGCAAACGCCGCCGATGTTCTGAGCGAAGGTCCCGTCCGGACCGGTCACGATGGCCCGGCCAGCCGGGCTACGAGTCCGATGCGGCCGCCGCGGGTAAGGGTGGCCTCAGATGCGGGTGAAGGCCTGGGCGTCGCGGCGGAAACGGTCGAGTTCGGTGAGGCTGATCGTCGGACGGGCGGCACGGGCGGCCTCGAGGAGGTCCTCGGTGCGCAGCGGCGTGGTCGGGGTGGCCGGCGTGCCACCGTGCGGTCCGGCCGCGTCCGAGTCGGGCTTACCGGCCTCGTCCGCCCCGCTCGTGCCGGCCAGGCTCAGCGACGCCAACCCCGACCCGCTGGTGAGGGCGGCCCGGGTGCTGTCGGCCGCCCGGTGGAAGGCCGCCGCGGCGGAACGCTGCACGACCGCGGACAGGTCCGCCGGGGTGAACAGGTCGGTCGCGGCGACCACCGCGTCCAGGTCGATCTCCTCCTTGTTGGCGACCCGCTCCAACAGGCCGGCGAGCAGCACCCGCCGTCCGGTCGCGTCCGGCGGGCCGACCGGCAGCACCAGGTCGAACCGGCCGGGCCGGACGAACGCCGGGTCCAGCGCGGACACCGCGTTCGTCGCGCAGATCAGCAGCCGTCCAGCCACCCCACGGAACGCCGGGATGGCCTTGAGCAGTTCGTTGACGACCGACTGGTTCTCCGGTCGGGTCTCCCGAGACTGCGCGATCTCATCGACCTCGTCGATGAACACCACGACCCGCTCGACACCCATCAGGTCGTGGATCGCCGAACGCAGCTCCGAGGCCAGCCCGGTCGCGCCGGAAGCCAGCCGCGACGGCAGCAGCTCGACGAACGGCCATTCCAACCGGGCGGCCACCGCCCGGGCGAACGACGTCTTGCCCGTCCCGGGCGGCCCGAACAGCAGCATCGCCGTGGGAATGACCACGCCGTAGGCCTCGGCGAGTTCACGTTCACGCACCGGCAGCAGCAGCCGCTGCTCGATGAGCGCCCGCTCCTCGGTCATCCCGGCCAGGTTCGACCACTCGGATGTGCTCAGCAGCGCCCCACCCCACCGCTCGACGGTCGACACGTCCGCCGGGCGCAGCGGGATCTCCTTGTCGTAGAGCACCTGACCGGTGGCGGCGAACCCGCGGTGCAGGAACGCCTCCTCATCGGTCTGACCTGGGGTGATCAGGGTGGTGATGCGCCGGCAGCCCGCGTGCAGCAGCTGGTTCTCCACCGACTGCAACAGCCCCGAGCCGATCCCGTGATGGCGCCAGGCCGGTGCGATCGCGACGGTGAGGACGCGACCCTGACCGCCCTCCTTGCGTCCGACGGCAGCGCCCACGATGTGCTCACCGGCGACGGCCACGACCGCCGGGCTCTCCGCGTCCGGCCCCTCGTGACGCAGGGCCAGTACCGTGTCGGTCAGGTTGATCGGCGGACCGCCGGGTGTGCTGCGTACCTCCTCGAGCAGGCGGACGGTGGCAGCGTAGTCGACGGTCTCGTAGGGACGAATGTGCCATATGGGCACGCTGGCTCCTCAGGGTCGCTCACCGACGGATCGTCCCTACCGACTCTCGTCGCCCAGAGTGACTATTTAGCCGGGACCGTTGGGGCGATCTCGCGGGACCTTAGGACCGCCACCCATGGCCATTGGCGCTGTGACCGCCCACCGGTGGTCCCCCTGCCAGGGTCGCCGTCGTGTCGGCAAGGCTGTGACCTGCGGCTCTGCTGGTCGGGTACCCGCAGGCGGGCGAGTTGCCGGCGGGGCGTGTGACTCTCGTCCCCGCCACCTTCGACGCCTTGCCCGCGTCCCGCCCGTCCGGGCAGATGGTGGACAGTCCGTGATGACCTACTTTCTGTGGCCCGCTCTCCGGTCGGTGCGCTCGACCGTGGCCGGATTGCGGTCGGGATCACGAGATGCCGAGGTCTTTTCTGGGATTTCGGCCTCGAAAATCCGAGCGACCCTCGGCATGTCGCCGAACAATCCTCGGCCTGTGGTCCGATGGTCTTCGGCATCTGATCGGATGGCTCGCGGCGCAACTGTCCGATGGCTCTCGGTGTTCTCCTGTGTACCGGGATGCTGGTCGCGCCGAGAGGTGCGGGTGCGGGTGGGGTGGGAATCAGGTGGGGTGGGAATCAGGCGGTGGTGAGGAGACAGGTGCAGGTGCCGTGGGCGATGAGTTTGCCGTCCGCGTTGATGACGGAGGATTCGGCGGTGGCGGTGCGGCGCCCGACGTGGATGGTTCTGGCCTCACAGGTGACCTGATCCGCCGTCAGGCTCAGTGGACGAACGAAGTTCACTTTGAGCTCGAGGGTCGTGTAATAGCTGTCGGCTGGAATCCTGGTGTACACCGCACTTCCCATAGCGGTGTCCATCAGGATGGCGATGACACCGCCGTGCACCGTGAGCATGGCGTTCGCCGCGGCGGGGGACGGGCGGAAGGTCCACACGCTGCGTCCGACCTCGAGGGTCGCGAGGTGGATGCCGAGGGAATGTCCGACGCCG
>NZ_CADCWS010000240.1 GCF_902806475.1 Candidatus Frankia nodulisporulans | reverse complement strand
GGCGAAGGTGCGGGCGGCGGTGTCGTCCCACAGTTCGCGGGCATGGCTGAACGTCAGATGGATCTGGTCGCCCATGCGCACGACGTGGATGGCCAGGCCCTGGGGCATCCGGGCGGGGGCGGCCAGGTGCAGGTCGAGCAGTCGTGGGCCGTCCGGGCCGACGGTGAGGTCGGTGCCGACACGTCCGATGTTGCTGACCGCGGCGCTGGGCATCAGCGCCGCTCGTGACGCCGAGACGGCCAGCCGCAGCAGGGCCGGCCGCCCCCGGTGGGGCAACACGGCGGACAGCGCGTTCGACAGTGCCATGGTCAACGACGCGACGGCGGGACGGGTGGCCCCGCCGACCAGGGCGGCACCGGAGCCGGGCGGCGCCGACGTGGAGGTGCTCGCGACCCGGGTCTTGGCGGTCGAGGTCCGGTCGATCACGGTGGCGAGCAGCCGCGTCGGTGTGGCGCGGGCGTCGGCGTCACTGGAGATGATCGTGAAGCGGCTGGACAGGCCGCCCAGCGCGGTCGGGGTGCCCGAGGTCAGTGCCATCCGGACGCGCAGGACGTCGTCGGTGCGGCCCCGGCCGGCGTTCCAGCGTCCGATGGCCAGATGGGCGGCGGCGATCAGCACGTCGTTGACGGTCGGTAGCCGCCCGTCGGGCAGGCGAGGCGGCCGGGGTACCGGGATCACCTGCGGTACCAGGCCGAAGCCGTGTTGCCCCGGCCTGCCCACCGGCTCGACGAACCGTGACCGTCGCCGCCACCGCCGCCGCGCCTGCGGTGAGCCGAGTCCGCTCACCGTGGCTTCCACCGATCCAGGCGGCACCGAAAGCGGGGCCGACTCCGGGGTCTGGGTTTGGGGCGGGGTCTGGGCCGGGACCATCGCGGGCGGATCGTGGATGGCCTGGGGGTGGTCGGCGGTGAGCTCGGCGGGTGGGCCGGGCAGGCGCGTCGGGTGGGCAGCGGGGTAGCCGGCCAGGGTCTCGGTCAGGATGGCCAGCAGGCTTCGGCCGTCCAGGGCGAGGTGGTGCCCGACCAGGCCGATCCAGTCGCCGCCGGGATGGTGGACGACGAGCAGGCGGGCCAGGGGGGCGCGGCTCAGGTCGATGCCGCCGCCCATCAGCCGGGTCAGTGCCTGCCAGGCCTCGCCGCTGGTGGCCGCCTCGGTCTCGTGGACCGGTGCGGGTCGGGGCAGCGGGCGAATCCGCCATCCGCCATGTCCGGCCGGGTCGACGAGTTCCGACCGGGTGATCGGATGGCGGGCGAACACGTCGACGGTCGCGGCGGCCAGGCGGTGGGCGTCCACGTGGCCGTCGGTGCGCCCGAGCAGAGCGATGACGATCGGTGTGTCGGCGCGGTCGGAGGCCAGCAGCACCTGTTCGGCCAGGCTCAACGGACGACTGACCAGGCCGGCCGCCGCCGATGTCAGATCCGAGGTGAGATCCGGGTCGAGATCCGGGTCGAGATCCGGATAGAGGTCCGGGTTGAGGTCCGGATAGAGGTCCGGATAGAGGTCCGAAGTGGGGTTCGGGGTGGGCGGCGAATGTGGCGGGGAGGCCGCCAGCGCGGCGAGGACCGCCGCGAACGCGACCGTGCCGGCCGCCTGGGCCCATCCCCCGAACGCACCAGCACCTGATCGCGGTGGCAGGCCGGGCTGCACGATGACGGCGATGCCCGCGACGGCGATGCCACAGGCGGCGATCCACGGCGGCGCCAGCGGACGACGGCGGGCGACCACCGCCAGCAGTGGGACGATCAGTGCCAACGGCCCGGCCGCCAAGGCCACGATCAGGGTGGCCAGTCCCACCGCGCCCCACCGGTCAGGCAGCCACCCACACCGACCGAGCCAACCAAGCCAACCGAACCGGCCGTCGAGCCTGGAGCCGGCACCGTCCGAACGGGCCATCGGTATGGGGGATGGACGCGGTCGACGCCGTCCGGGAACCAACGCGCCGGCGAGCAGGGCCAGTGCGCACGCCAGGCCGACGAGCAGGCAGGTGCGGTAGAACTCGCCGGGCCGGTTCGTCAGGACGATCGTGCCGCCGGCGCCGGCCGGCAGGATCCAGCCCTGCTGCCAGCCGTCCAGACGGACCGGGGCCAGGGCCACGCCGTTGAGCGACGCTGTCCAGGAGATGTTCGCGTTCTCGCGCACGGCGAAGAACGACTGGCCGCCGGGGCCGACCGTGACGGTGCGCCGCTGCGCCGTCCACTGCCCGACCGACGTCGACCGCGCCTTCTCACCAGCCGCCCCCGCGGTCCCAGCCACAGGCACGGTCCTGGACCCGGTCCTGGACCCGGTCCCGGCCACGGTCCCGGGGCTGGGGTTGGGGTTGGCACCGCCGACCAGGGTGATCGTGTCGACGAGCAGCGGCAGGGAGTCGTCGCGGACCACGCGCAGCAGGTGGGCGCCGGCGGTCAGCGGCACGGTTCCGTCCGGGGTGCAGGCGGTGAAGCGCAGCGGTCGGCCGTCGGCGGCGTCGGAGGTGGTGCCCTCGACCCGCAGCGGGTAGCGGACGCCGTCCAGGTCCAGGGCCGGGCCCTGGCCGCACTCCCAGCCACGCCAGGCGGCGGGTCTGGGCGCCGTGGCCGGACTCCGGCAGGGCGGTGACGGTGCCGTCCAGGGTGAACGACATCGCCCGGGGCACGGTGAAGCGTCGGACGATCAGCTGCTCCTCTGACACGCTGAACGGCTCGGTGATGTTCTCCCGGGTCCGGTCGAAGGCCACCAGCACGGGACCAGCCGGAACCGTCCGGCCGGGGGGATCGGTCGAGGGGTCCGCCGCGAACAGGGCGGTGGCGTCGGTGGGCGCCTGCGCGTAGTGGACGAAACCCTGCCCGGGAACGGCCAGTTCGCGAATGCCGGCGCCCAGAAGCTCACCATCACCGCGGGTCACGTCGCGCAGAGTCACCTGGTACCAGGAACTCGGCCCGGCGGGCACCGCCAGGTACTGCGGATGGTCGGTGGCGGTCACCGACGTGTCCACCGAGCCCGCGGCGGAGGTCACCGTGATCGTGCGGGCCACCGGACGGCGCGGTGTCTCGGCGAGCAGGGCGATCACCAGGTAGGGCACGCGCAGCGGCGTGCCGACATCGACGCGCAGCCAGGCGCCCTCCGACCCGGTGCGCAGGTCCGGCCGGGCCGTCCACCAGGTGTGGGGCAGGCCGTCGACGGCGCTGGCCGGGCCGAGTTCGGGGGCCGCCCGCAACAGATAGCCGTACGACGACGCGGTGACGGATTTTCCGTCGAGGTAGCCACCGACGGTCTGATGGCCGGCGGGTGGACGGTCGGTCCACTCGCGGGGCGCCCGGGTGGCGCCGGCGGCCCACTCGTCCGGTCCGAGCAGGTAGGACGGTGAGCTGTGGACCACGCCGAAGCTCTGGTCACGGCGGGTGAGCGTGTCGGTGATGGCGAGGCCGGTGGTCGCGGACAGGACCGTGGTCGGCGGGGTGAGCGGGGCGGAGGCGGCCACCGTGCCCGGCTTCCCGGTGCTCGCGGCACGCGGATCCCCGAGGTCCTCGGCCAGGATCATGGCCCGGTCGGGGGGTAGCAGGCCGTGCGCGGCGAGCGTGACCGCCGCCTCCGGACCCCCGGCGACGACCAGCGCGTCACCGGCCGGATAGGCCTGCACCTGACGCGCCCCGCCGGGCACCGTCCACACCTCCAGCGCCGGTGCCTGGCCGATCGGGCGTCGCCGGTTCACCGGCAGCACCCGCTCACGGTTCCCGGCCCGCCCGACCACCAGCGGTCCGAACGTCGCCGCCGGACGCAGCCCCCCGGCCATCAGCGCCTGGTGGATCTCGTCGGTGGACGGGGGGACGTCCCAGTTGCTGTCGGCGAGATCGTTGCGGACGAGGACCTGCCCGACCCCCGCCCGGGCCAGTGCCACGCCCAGGCCACGGCCGTCACCGGACAGGGACGTCTCGACGGCGTCCAACCAGCGGGTGAGGCCGACGCCACCGAGCGGGATGAGGCTGCGTTCCCCCCACGGGGTGGACGACAGCCAGCGCATCGGCTCGTCGAGGGGCCGACCCCAGTCGTACTGGGCGAACGGCGCGCCCGGCAGCAGCAGTGTGCGGCCGTTGTCCGGATGGTCCGTCAGCCAGTCGGCCGCCTGCTCCCAGTAGGCGGGCACGGCCCGAAACGATCCCGGCTGCAACACCTGCCCGCGTAACACCGGCAACGTGCTCGCCACCAGCGCCGTCACCGTCAGCACAAGCAGCGCCGCGGCCGGTCGTGGACTGGCACTGGCACTGGCACTAATGCTGGGGCTGGGGCTGGGGCTGGGGCTGAACCAGGGTCGGGGGCCGCGGCGGGATCGGGAGCTCAGGCGGCGGCCGGCGGCGGCGGTGGTCAGGCCGGCGGCGTGGGTCAGACCGAGGGCCATCGGGAGGTGGGTGACGGCCTGGAACTTCGCGATGTTGCGCAGCGGGCTGAGCTGGCCGTCGAGCAGCGCCCGCACATCGGCGGACGCCGGCCCGCCCAGCGCACCCGGATAGCCCGCGACGATCACCACGGTGCCCAGCGCGAAGCAGAGCACGAGAAAACGCCGGGCGGGCAGGTCACGCCGGGACAGCCCCCACACCCCGATCGCGGTAAGCGCGTACGTCCCGGCGATGACCACCCGGGAGCCGGCGTAGTCGGCGGCCGAGGGCAGCCAGACGCTGGGAACCCGCAGGTAGGCCATCCAGTCGGTGGCCGCGCGCAGCGCTTCGGGCAGTGAGGCCGAGGCGGTGGTCAGATCGGCGGTCTCGGTGAACGGGACGAAGTTCAGCCCGTACCGGCCGACCGCGAGCAGACCCATCGCCCACCAGGCGATCGCGGCGCCCACCGCGGCGACCCACCAGCCGCGCACCGCCCAGGCCCGCCGGGACCCACCGGCGAGCAGCAGCAGCATCGCCGGCACCACCAGCACATCCACCGCGACGCTGGCGTTGATGCCACCGACGCACAGCACCGCCAGGCCCGACCGGGCGGCCGCGCGCCGAGGGGAGAGCCATCCATCCGAGGTCAGTGCGTGCGCCGCGACCCGGCGGGACGTGGGCTGCCCGTCGCAGGGTCCGGTCCGCACCGGCGACTCCGCGTACAGCGCGCGGACCAGCGGTGTCACGATCCACGGCAGCATCGCCGCCCCCAGGACCGCGGCCGACGTCGCCCCGATCTTGCCGAGGAACATCGGCGACAGCGCGTAGCCGAGCCCACCGAGGATCCGTCCGGTCGGCGCGCCGATGCCCAGCGCGTCCGCGAGCCGCACCACCCCCCAGGCGGCCACGGTCAGCAGCAGCGCCATCCACAGACGTTGGACCAGCCACACCGGCAGTCCGGTGAGATGACCGGCGAGGAAGAACGGTCCCATCGGGAACAGGTAGCCGTAGGCCTGGTTGGGGACGGCCCCGAAGTCCGCGGTGGAGTCCCACATCCGGGTGGCCGCGGCCAGGAACCGGGCCGGGCTGACGGCCAGGGGAAGCTTCGTGTCCGCGGTCAGCCGTCCCGGCGCCTGCGACACGAACAGCAGGACATGCCCCAGTGCGATCCACAGCAACGCCCGACGGGACGTGCGTGACGGCGCGACCGGGACGAAGGAGCGCGCGGGGGCCGGCGAGGTGCGGATGGCACTGGCCGCGGTGAGCATCTCGCGGCCCGCGCGCCGGACGTGGCGGCGGACCCGGGTCAGCTCGACCAGCATCATCGGGGTGTGTGTCAGGGCGTGGAACCGGCCGCCGGGCTGCTCGACCCAGCGCACCGGGACCTCGGCCATCCGGTAGCCCAGTGCGCGGGCGAGCGCCAGGACCTCCACGTCGAACGCGAACCCGGTGAGCCGGGTGCGGGCGAACAGGAGCTTCGCCTCGGCGTGGCGGAACGCCTTGAAACCGCACTGGGTGTCGGCGACGTCCAACCGCACCAGCAGCCGCACGACCAGGTGGAACAGCCAGCTGCCGAGGCGCCGGACGGGGGCCCGTTCGGCGCTGTTCGCAAGCCGGCGGGAGCCGAGGGCCACCTCGGCGTTCCCTAACGCGTTCAGTAATCGGGGCAGGTCGTCGACGTCCGAGGCGAGGTCGGCGTCCATGAAGGCGATCACGTCGCCGGTGGCCGCGGCGACCCCGGCACGCACCGCCGCGCCCTTGCCCTGGTTGACCGGCAGGCGCAGGACCCGCCGGTTCGGTGCGTCGCCGAGCAGTCGCGCGGCCAGCCGGGCGGTGTCGTCCACACTGCCGTCGTCGACGACGATCACCTCGGCGTCGGCCAGGTGATGACGGCGCAGCGCCCCCACCAGGACGGGCAGTGATCGTGGCAGCCGGGCCGCCTCGTTGAACGCGGGAACCACGATGCTGACGGACGCCTGACGCACACCACACCCCTAGTCCTGTCTTCCGCAC
>NZ_CADCWS010000239.1 GCF_902806475.1 Candidatus Frankia nodulisporulans | reverse complement strand
AAAAAACAAACGATCTACGAGACCTGACCAGTTACCCGCGAGCCAGTGGGCGTATCCGATCCCGGCCCGACGGATCAGAACATCATCGACCACATCGCACTGGAACTCCAGCTGATACTCGGTGCCCACCACGGTCAGGGTTACGGTGGTGTGGTGGTCTCCGCCGCCCGGGGTGTGGTGACCGTCTACCGGACGGAGGAACACGCTGCTGGAATTGACGCGGTCATCGCCGGGAGATCTGACGCACGTCATATCCGAGTCGCATCGGCTCGCTACTCCCACGCCTATCTCAGCGAGATCCGCGATCGTGTCTCGGCTGACCTGGACTACTGGCGGCGACGCGGCACTGTCCTCACGTCGCTGGGCGTCGGAGCGCGGGGCGAAGCCGTGGACATCGGCGTCGAGAGCCTGGTCGAGGTGGCCGCTGTCGAGCAGCGGTACGACGGTCTGCCGGTCGCGGTAACGGTGGTGCGGCCCGTTCCGTTCTGAGCCCGATGCTTCCCTCCTCGCAGGCGCTATCGGGGCTTGCGGCCCTCGACGCCGCGAGTGCGTGGGCGGCGGCCCGCGGGGTGGGAGCCGGGGCCGGTGCGACCCGCGGGGCGGAAGCGGCCGGCCGGGCGGGGGCGACGTCCTCGTCGGCGCATCACGCGGTGACCGACGAGGCTGGGACACCGTCGATGTGTGTGGCGGTGATCGCGGTGATCAGCAGGCCCTCGCCGACGAGCCAACGTCCGTCGAAGCCGGTCAGGGTGCCTGACCCGAGCGCGGGACCCGCGACCAGCAGCCGTGCGCTGAACGTTCCTTCGGCTCGCACCAGCTTCTGCGTGGCCGTGAGGCCACCGTGGCTCCCGCCCGCGTGCCCCGCCGCTGTCACCGCGGCGCCAGCCGTCGTGACCGGACCGACCGGGCCGTCGAGGGCGTCGATGGTCTGGGCGAGCGGCGCGGTGCCGGGCTCGAGGCTCAGGTGGGCGTCCTCGAAACCCAGCCAGCGTTGAGCCAGCGGGAACCAGGCCTTGTACACCGATTCCTTGGCGCTGAACAGCAGGCGGTCCCACCGGACGGCCGGGTGGGACGCGGTCAGCGCGGCGAGGCGGTCCGCCTCGTCCGCGACGGTGATCTCATGGGTGACACCGGGCGGGTTCGGCTCGTTCGGCTCGGCGTCGATACCCAGGGTGTAAACGTCACGGGACCAGGCGACGGCAGCCGCCCGGTAACCGGCACAGTGGGTGATGCTGCCGACCACGCCGGCGGGCCACCCGGGGGCGCCGCGCGGGCCGGGCAGGATCGGCGCCGGCGGCAGGCCGAGCTGGCGCAGCGCCTTGTGCGCGCAGATGCGGGCGGTGGTGAACTCGCGTCGGCGTTTCTCCACCGCCCGGGCGAGCAACGCCGACTCCTCGGGGAACAGCACGGCGGCCGGCTCGTCCTCGAACGCCTCGACCGCGATGGCCGCAGCGGGTAGCAGGCTCGAGAGCACCGGGCGTCAGCCTCGCGCCGACGCCGTCGCCGACGCGTCGCCGGACGCGGTGCCCACCCGTTTACGCTCGGGCCGCGGTACGTACGGCAGGATCTGACGCGGCCCGATGTACGGCCGGCCGTACGCCTCCCACGCGGCCCGTTCCCGCGGATACCCCATCGAGACCTCCTCGAAGCGGACATCGTCGTACCAGGTCGTGCGGGGAATGTGCAGGTGACCGTAGACGGCCGCCGCCGCGCGGAAACGCAGATGCCAGTCGGCGGTGGCGGTGGTGCCGCACCACAGGGCGAACTCCGGGTACCGCAGGACGTCGCAGGGCTGACGGACCAGCGGCCAGTGGTTGACCAGCACCGGTGGAACAGCCGGATCGAGTGCCGCCAGCCGCTGCTCGGTGTAGGTGACGCGGGCGCGGGACCAGTCGTCGATCCGCGGGTAGGGATCGGCGTGCAGCAGCCATTCGTCCGTGCACACCACACCTGTGCTGCGAGCCAGGTCGAGCGCTTCGTCCCGGGTGGTGGTTCCGGCCGGACGGAAGGTGTAGTCGTACGGGACGAACAGCGGGGCGACGACCACCGGCCCGCCCTCGCCGACCCAGACCGGGTAGGGATCCTCCGGGGTGAGCACGCCGACGTCGCGGGCGGCGGCGACCAGATAGCGGTACCGGGCGTCGCCCCGTAGCCGCAGCGGGTCCTGTTTGGCCGTCCACAGTTCGTGGTTTCCGGGCACCCAGATGACCTTGGCGAAACGGCTGCGCATCAGCCGCCAGATGGCGATGATGTCGGCGGCGATCTCGCCGACGTCGCTGCCGAGGATCAGCCAGTCCTCGGGGGAAACCGCCTCGATGCTCTCGACCAGGCCGCGGTTCTCCGCGTAGCCGATGTGAACATCACTGACGGCCATCAACCTGCCAGTGGGTTGGCCAGCGGACTGGCCACTGCGCCGGCCAGAGGGCACCGGCGACTCCGCGGAGGACACACCATGAAGCCTACCGGCGCCATCGCGCCTCTGTCCGCCTGTCGCCGGATCTGACAGCCGACAACCACCCGTGGTCGCTACGGGTCATCGGTGGGCGCCGCGGGTCGCCGGTGGGCACGGGGTGGCCGTCACCGAGGTGCCGGTGGATGTTCGAATCAGGTCACCGCGGGGCATGCCGCAGGAGATCATGGCTGCGTCGTGGGATGTCGACGACGTGCGCGGGTTCGGGCGAGGGGACGTGGACGATGGGTGACTTCGGAACCGCGCTGCTGATTGGCCTCGGTGTGCTCGTGGCGGTCGGCCTTGTGCTGGCGATCGCCGCGCTGGTGGTGATCCGGCGCTACGACCTGCCGGTGCGCGGGATCGTGGCGATGTTGGGCAGCCTCGCCTACGTGGTGTCGCCCGTGGACGCCGTCCCCGAGATCCCGCTCGGCCCGATCGGCCTCATCGACGACCTGCTGGTGATCATCGGGGCCGTCGTGTACGTGCACGGACTGATCCAGTCCCGCCGCGGCGGCGGGAACGCGCCCGGCCTGTCCGGCGGTCTGCCCCACCAGCCCGCCCCGCCGCGGCTGACCCGAGGCCAGCGCGGCCGACGCTGATCAGCGGCCCGGCGCGATCAGACGTCCAGGGCGATCAGACGTCCAGGGCGATCAGACGTCCAGGGCGATCAGACGTCCAGGGCGATCAGACGTCCAGGGCGATCAGACGTCCAGGGCGATCAGACGTCGAGGCCGTAGGAGCGGGCGATCGCGGTCAGATCCTGCACCCCACCCTCGCCGAGCGCCCGGAAATGCCAGCCGTCACCCTCGCGTAGCAGGTCACCGAACAGCATGGAGGTGTCGCGGGCAGCGGAGGAGGACAGATCGTAACGGACCAGCTCGGCATCGGTGTCGGTGTTGACGACACGAATGTAGGCGTTGTGCACGTCACCGAAACTCTGCCGACGATACTCCGCGTTGTGGATGGTCACCGGGAACACGATCCGGGTGATCGCGCGCGAAAGCAGATCGAGACGTACGTCGATCTGTTCGTCGTCTCCGCGACCCTCCCCGGTGAGGCTGTCGCCGCGATGCACGATCTCCCCGCGCGGCGTGCTCAGGTTGTTGTAGTAGACGAAATAGCCCCGGTTCGGGGCGAGGCCGTTGTCCTGTAGGGCGATCGCGCTCGCGTCCAAGTCGAACTCCTGCGCCCCCGGGCTGTTCGGGTCCCAGCCCAGACCGACCCTGATATGGGTCAGGACGCCCGTGGTTTCGACGAGGGCGGTGCTGGCACCCTTGGCGAGATCAATGCCCACTGTTGTCCACACTCACTGTCGTCGTTTCCTACCTGCGCCTGCGGCCTGCCTGTTCCCGCCCCCGGCTCACCGAAGATCCACGTTGGACGCGGGATGCGTGATCAGCCAAGCACATACCGCCGGCTGGGGGCAGGGCAATGCGGATACTTGCGCATCTGCCATCCGGATACGGGCGCGGTGGAACGCACTGGTACCACCACGGGCCACAGCCGCACCGATGGGGGTGCGGTCGGTCCGTTCCACGGGCGCGTGGTAGGGGTGATTGGCTAACGTCGTCAGGTGTGGATCAGCTTCCGCTGCTTGTCGGCTCCGGCGACATCGCCCGTGCGCTCGGTCTGACCCGTCAGGCGGTGGACCATCGGATGCGCGTCGACCCGGCGGCACCCAAACCGGCCGCGGTGGTGAACCGCACCGCCACCTGGGGCGGCACCCGGATCTGGTGGCGCGCCGAGGTCGACCGTTGGCTGCGCCTCGAACCCGAGCACTGGCATCTGCGCTGACGTCCGCTCACCCGCGCCACCCGCGCCAGCCGGGTCGCATGCGGTTGACCACGCTGACCTCGGATGGTTGACCTCGAGCGCACTCCAGGTCCTAGCGTCTGTGGCATGGCCACGCTTGAAGCGTCCGTATCGCCGCCGGTGCGGCCGTCCACCCACGTCGGCACGTCGACCGACGGCTACGCCGGTGACGGCGAGTCGACCTGGACGATCGCCCAGGCCGCCCAGGCCACCGGGGTGAGCGTGCACACCCTGCGGTACTACGAGCGGGCCGGGCTGATGCGGGAACCGGTCGCCCGGGCCGCCTCGTCGCATCGTCGTTACACCGCCTCCGACATCGCCTGGGTGAGTTTCCTGACCAGGCTGCGGCTGACGGGCATGCCGATCCGCGAGATGGCCCGCTACGCACGGCTGGCCCGCGCCGGTGCCGGCACCGAGACGGACCGGCTGGCCCTGCTCACCGAGCACCGCCGTCGGGTGCTCGACCGGTTGCACGAGGAACAGCGCAACCTGGCCGCCATCGACCACAAGATCGCCCACTATGAGAGGATCATCCGTTGATGCGCACCGTCACTCTCGGCTCCGCGGGCCTGCGGGTTTCCCGGCAGGGCCTGGGCTGCATGGGTATGTCCGACTTCTACGGCGCGACTGACGACACCGAGTCGATCGCGACGATCCACCGCGCCCTGGACCTCGGCGTCACCTTCCTGGACACCGCGGACATGTACGGTCCGCACACCAACGAGCGGCTCGTCGGCACCGCCCTCGCGGACCGCCGCGACGAGGTCGTGCTGGCCACGAAGTTCGGCGTCATCCGGGACCCGGCCAACCCGGCGGCCCGTGGGATCAACGGCCGGCCTGACTACGTCCGGGCCAGCGTCGAGGGCTCGCTGGCCCGCCTCGGCGTCGACCACATCGACCTCTACTACCAGCACCGCGTCGACCCGACCGTGCCGATCGAGGAGACCGTCGGGGCGATGGCCGACCTGGTCACCGCGGGCAAGGTCCGCTACCTGGGCCTGTCGGAGGCGTCGGCGGCGACGATCCGTCGCGCCCACGCCGTCGCGCCGATCAGCGCGGTGCAGACCGAGTACAGCCTGTGGACCCGCGATCTTGAGCAGGACATCCTGCCGACCCTGCGTGAGCTCGGTATCGGCCTGGTCGCCTACAGCCCGCTGGGCCGGGGTTTTCTCACCGGCGCCCTGCGTTCCACGGCGGACGTCGCCGCTGACGACTTCCGTCGCGGCCTCCCGCGACTGCAGGGTGACAACCTCGAGGCGAACCTCCAGCTGGTCGCCGAGATCGAGAAGATCGCCACCGACAAGGGGGTGACCCCGGCCCAGCTCGCGCTTGCCTGGGTGCAGCATCAGGGCGACGACGTCGTGCCGATCCCCGGCACCAAGCGCCGTCGCTACCTCGAGGACAACGCCAGCGCCACCGAGATCACCCTGACCGACGCCGAAGCGGACCGTCTGGGAACCCTTGGTGCGTCCGTCGCCGGCGACCGCTACCCCGACATGTCCACGATCGACAGCTGACGCGAACCCTTCTCCCGGGAGCCCTTACCTCGGACGTCCGATCGAGGGACGTCCGCTCGAAGGACGGGTGCCCTTGTGCTCGCCGGGGGTCAGTCGCCACCGGAGGGAGCGCAGACGCGGTAGCCGATACCGCGCACGGTGAGGATGTGGGTGGGCGCCGAGGGGTCCACCTCCACCTTGCGGCGCAGCCGCCGGACGTGGACGTCGAGCATCCGCGCCCCGCCGAAGTAGTCGTAGCCCCAGATCCGTTCCATCAGCTGCCGACGGCTGACCGCCTGCCCGCCGGCCACGGCCAGCTCGCACAGCAGACGGAACTCGGTGCGGGTCAGAGCCTGGTCCTCGCCGTGGCGACGCACCACCCCCTCAGCCGGCCGGATCTGCAGTTCGCCGACGCTGAAGGCCCGGCCCGGACCCTGCCCGGCGGGGCGGGTACGGCGCAACAGGGCGCGTAGCCGGGCCAGTGCCTCCGCGGACAACGGCGGAGCGGTGATGAAGTCGTCGGCGCCGGCCTCAAGACCCGCGACGATGCCCTGCGGGTCAGCGCGATCGGCCACGACGACCAGCGCGACGTCGCCGCCCGCCCGGACCTGCCGGCAGAACTCCAGCCCGCTCATCGGCGCCAGCTCTGGCTCCTCCGCTGGCCCCGGCGCCTGTTCCGACAT
>NZ_CADCWS010000238.1 GCF_902806475.1 Candidatus Frankia nodulisporulans | reverse complement strand
CCAGATCGGCCTCGGCGTAACTGCGGGTGCGGGCCCGGGCGGCCCCCTGCAGCGCCCGTGCGCCGACCAGCTGCCGCTCGGCCTCCTCGGGGCGCTCGAGCAGCCGCAGGCAGTGCCCCCGGCATTCGGCGACGTCGCCGAGGTTGTAGTGCCCGGCCCAGGACGGGGACTCCGCGTCGTCGTCACCGACGCGGGAGATCGCGTCGTCGAGTTTGTCCAGCGCCGTCCGGCAGCCGTACTCGTCCTTGTTGCGGGCCAGGGCCCAGGCCTGCTTGTCGAACAGCATCGCCTTCACCGCCCATGTCGAGTCGTCGGCCGAGCGGTTCATCGCGGCTCGGGCCAGCGCCAGACTCTGGCGTAGATGTCCCAGCTGGGCGGCCTGGTCGCTCATACCGGAGAGCACCCGTCCGGCGAGCATCGTGTCGTCGGCGTGCTCGGCGAGGCTCAGGGCCTGGATGTAGTAACGCTGCGCCAGGCCATGACGTCTGCCGTCCTGGGCGAGCCAGCCGCTGAACTGGGTGAGTTCGGCCAGCGCGCTGAACAGATCGCGGTCGGGCCGCCGGTCCCGGGCGGCCCGGGTCTGGTCGTGCAGAAAACTGACGACCTGGGGGCGGATCTCGCCGCCGCCGAACTTGGCGTCGAGCCGGCGGAAGGTCTCGGTCACGTCGCGGATGAGCGCGCCGCTGCCCGCCGCCGGCTCGTGCGCGCCGGTGACGCGGTCGATCACACCGGTGAGGCTGGACAGGACGGGGTCGGCGAAGGCGGTGGCGATGAAGGCCGTGCTTTCCTGCAGAAGGTCACGTCGGTGCATGTCACGTCCCGAGAGTCCGGCGAGCGTGCGCAGGGTCTCCACCGGAGCCCCCGCGCCGGTCAGCCCCAGCTCGTCGTGGCGGTAGGACTCGCCACGCCAGCCAAGGTCGCTGGGCAGGACGGGGTAACCCAGTCCGGCCGAGAGTTCGGCCGCCGCGAGCTCGGCGACCATGGGATCCCGGGGGCGCATGCCGCGCCGCCAGTGACCGACCGTCGTGCGGGCCAGCCCCAGGTCGATCTGGCGCTGCTGGCGGGCCCGGATGTTGACCTGGGCGGCGAACCTGGTGTCGGACACCTCGGTCTCGCGCAGCAGTCGAGCGAAGGCCGAGGTGTCCACGGAATCGTCTGAAGGTTTGTTTGACATAGTTCCCCCGTCGATGTGGTGGGTGACCGTCGTGCGAGTCGGTCGCGCTGTGCGCACAGCGTGAGGCAGAAAGTAGTCGATCATTCACTTTTGGGGGAAGGGGGCGTGCACAAGATGGCCGAATTGCACGCCTGTTCAGGGGCGGAAGCCTCTGGTCAACTCGACATGATCCGTATTTGTTCCGCCGCGACCGTGCAGGGAACATGCAGGTCGAACGCCCGCCAGTGGCCGCCGATGGGCCGGATGACCGCTCTGCGGGCGGCCATCCGAGGGCGGGGGACGACTGGGGGCCAGTACCGGACATCGTCCGGACGTGGGCCGCTGGATGTGGTGGGGCCGATGGGTTCCCATAGCTTGAGATGCGAGGGCTGGTCACGCTCGGTGGTCGATGGCCTGGTGTCGTGATAGCCCCATCACTGGGGATGGCCCCGAAGAGGCGTACGGACTAACGTCGACGACGGCGTGTAGCCGTGATCGGTATGTCGTCGGCGGTCCAGGTCAGAGGCCTGGTGCGGCCCGCGTCACGCTTACGATCATCGAGCGCGGGAGCGCCCCAGATGCGACGATGTCAAGAGCAGTGACATCGGAAGTTGGCTACGGAGGCCCCAAGGCGTGAACATCGTCGTTACCGTCAAGCAGGTTCCCGATACCTGGGCGGAGAAGAAGCTCGACGCGGCGGACAAGACGGTTGACCGCCAGAGCGTCGACAACGTCATGAACGAGATGGACGAGTACGGGGTCGAAGAGGCCCTGAAGATCAAGGAAGCGCACGGCGGTGAGGTCACCGTCGTCACGATGGGGCCGGCCAAGGCGGTCGAGACGATCCGCAAGGCGCTGTCGATGGGTGCGGACAAGGCCGTGCACCTGTCCGACGACGCCCTGCACGGGTCGGACGCGCTGGCCACCTCCGCGGCGCTCGCCAAGGTGATCTCGACTCTGTCTCCCGACATCGTCATCACGTCGTCGGAGGCCTCCGACGCCCGTGGCGGCGTCATCGGTGCCCTGCTGGCGGAGCGGCTCGGTCTGCCGCAGCTGACCCAGGCCCGCAAGGTGACGGTGGACCCGGCTTCGAGCACCGTCCAGATCGAGCGTCTCGCCGACAACGGCTACGCGCTGGTCGAGGCGAGCCTGCCCGTGGTCGTCGGTGTGGTCGAGAAGATCAACCAGCCGCGGTACCCCTCCTTCAAGGGGATCATGGCGGCCAAGAAGAAGCCGCTGACGACCCTGTCCGCCGCGGACGCCGGCCTCGACGCCGCCGCCGTGGGGCTCGCTGGCGCCGCCTCCACAGTGGTCACCTCCGAGCCCGCCCCGCCGCGCTCCAGCGGCACGATCGTCAAGGACGAGGGAGACGGCGGAACCAAGGTCGCCGAGTTCCTCGCCGTGCAGAAGCTCATCTGAGAGGTTTGTTCGATGGCTGAAGTACTCGTACTCGTCGAGCACGCCGACGGAGAGCCGAAGAAGGTCACCGCCGAGCTGCTGACCCTGGCCCGCTCGTTCGGTGAGCCGGCCGCGGTCTTCCTCGGCGCCCCCGGCACCTACGCCAAGGCGAAGGACTACCTCGCCCAGTTCGGCGCCGCCAAGGTCTACGTCGCGGAGTCCGACGACATCGCCGGTTACGTCGGGGCTCCGGCGGCCGAGATCGTCGCCGGCCTCGTCGGCACCGCCTCGCCCGCCGCGGTCCTGGTGGCCGCGACCGCGGACTCCCGCGAGGTCGCCGCCCGGATCGCCGCCAAGATCGACTCCGGTCTGATCTGGGACGCCACCGCCCTCACCCCGGAGCTCGTCGCCACCCAGGGCATCTTCGGTGGTTCGACGATCGTGACCTCCAAGGTCACCAAGGGTGTGCCGGTCGTCGTCGTGCGGCCGAACGCCACGGCTCCCGAGGCCGCTCCCGGCACCCCCACGGAGCAGATCGTGGATGTCGTGATCTCCGACGCCGCCAAGGGCGCGAAGATCGTCGACCGGGTCGTCGAGGCCAAGTCGGGTCGGCCGGACCTCACCGAGGCCCAGGTCGTCGTCTCCGGTGGCCGCGGTCTCGGTGCCGCCGAGCACTTCGCCCTGGTGGAGAAGCTCGCCGACACCCTCGGTGCCGCGGTCGGCGCGTCCCGTGCCGCCACCGACGCCGGCTGGTACCCGCACCAGAACCAGGTCGGCCAGACCGGCAAGACCGTGTCGCCGCAGCTCTACATCGCGGTCGGCATCTCCGGTGCGATCCAGCACCGGGCCGGTATGCAGACCTCGAAGACGATCGTCGCCGTCAACAAGGACCCCGAGGCGCCGATCTTCGAGTTCGCCGACTACGGCCTGGTCGGCGACCTGTTCAACGTCGTGCCCCAGCTGACCTCGGAGATCGAGCAGCGCAAGGCCGGCTGATCTGGTCTGATCCCTCGCCTGTCCGGCCACGGCCGGGCGTCGGTCCCCCCACCGGGGCGGCCCGGCGCCCGGCCGTCGCTGTCGCTGCCGCCCCCGCGCTGTCCTCTGGTGCCCCCGCCCGGGGAGACCTTGCTCTCGCAGGACCGCTTGGCCTGCGCCGCGACACCCCACGCCGACGGGACACAGTGGCCAGACCCGGCTCGCGGATGATGAGGTCGGGGTTGTGCGCTCCCAGGCCCTGGCCGTCGACATCGGCGGCACGAAGATCGTGACAGCGGTGGTGGATGCCGGCGGCACCCTGCGCGGTGCGGCCCGCCGGCCGGTCCCGGCGGCCGCCGACCCGACCGGCGCCGAGGAGGTGTTCGGTGCGGTGCGCGACTGTGTGGCCGAGAGTCTGGCCACCGCCGGAGTCGACCCGTCCGACCTGGTCGGTGTCGGCTGCGGCTGTGCCGGGCCGATGCGCTGGCCCGAGGGGGCCGTCTCGCCGCTGAACATCCCGGCCTGGCGTGAGTTCCCGCTGCGGGAACGGCTGCGCGACCTCGTGGCCGGTGCGCCGGTGTACGTCCACAACGACGGGATCGCGCTGGCCGCCGGCGAGCACTGGGCCGGCGTCGGGCGCGGGGTGCGCAACCTGTTGGCCGTCACGGTGTCCACCGGCGTCGGCGGCGGCCTGGTCCTCGCCGGCCAGCTGCTCCACGGTGGATGGGGCAACGCCGGGCACATCGGTCATGTCACCGTCGCGGCCGACGGACCGCCGTGCCCCTGCGGCGGCCGAGGGTGCCTGGAGGTCATGGCCGCCGGCCCGCACACGGTGCGCCGGGCGCAGGCCGCCGGCTGGGTTCCCCCGGCCGGGCAGCCCGCCGACGGACGGACCCTGGCCACCTCGGCGGCCGCCGGCGACCAGACCGCCCGACGGGAACTTGTCCGTTCGGGGGCCGCGGTCGGTACTGGGCTCGCGTCCGCGGCGAACCTGCTGGATCTCGACGCCGCGGTGGTGGCCGGCGGGTTCGCCCAGTCCGGCCCGATCTTCTGGGATGCGATGCGGGCTGGCTTCGACCGCCATGCCGGCCTGGCCTTCTCCCGGCGGCTACGCATCCTGCGCAGCGCCGACCCGGACCGCGTCGCCCTGTGGGGCGCCGCCGCCTTCGTCCTCGCCCCTGAGCAGTACGGCGGCTGGCCCGACCAGCCGCCACCGCACGCCTGACCCAGCCGCCGCGGACGAACCCCCAGGGCCACGCCCGGCCGGACGTCAGGTCGACGTGGCCGGTGGGCTTCGCCGGGGCGCCGCGATACCGCGACGTTCGGCCCAGGCCAGCAGGAGATCGGTCGCATGGTCGATATAGGCGCCCAGCAGCCGGGCGCCCTCCCGCGCCGACGCCCCGGCCGGATCACCGAGGACACCGGACGGGCTCAGCGGTGCGACGCCGCGGGCGATGAGCTCGCTCAGGGGCGGGGTGGGACCGGCGCAGGCCTGGTCGAGCCGGACGAGCTCGGGAGCCAGGTGCAGCAGCAGCGAGGTCTCACTGCGACCGGCGTGCAGGTCGCCCACCCCGCCCGCGGCGGTGTCAGGCACACCGGCGACCCGGGCGAGCGCGGCCGTCGGTGCCCACAGCAGTACCCGCCGGCCCTCGGCACCGAGCGTCGCCACGGCTTGGCGCAGTCCCACCAGGTTGCCGCCGTGCCCGTTCACCAGGACCACGCCGGCCGCCAGAGCATCCGCGGAGCGGACGATCTCTACCACCGCATGGGCGAGGGCCTGGGTCCCCAGCGACAGGGTGCCGGGGAAACCGGCGTGCTCGCCACTGGCTCCGAACGCGAGCGCCGGCGCGACCAGCAACGGGCGTAGACGGTCGGCCAGGCCGACCGCGACCGCGATCCGGGTGTCCGTGTCCAGAGGAAGGTGCGGACCGTGCTGCTCGAGGCTGCCGACCGGCAGGACCAGCAGCGGACGTCCACCGCGAAGATCGGGCCAGGCCACCTCACCGAGCTGAACCATGTGCCCCCTTCGCCACCGCCGCTGCGCAGCATCCCAGCACAGTCCGACAGTCCCGTGCGTCCGTGCGTCCGTGCGGGGGAGCGAAGGAGCAGGAGCGGGGAGACCGGGCAGGGATCGACCAGGCGGCAGCGACTCACCCCAGGTGCCGTGCTGCGCACCCACGCCACCGCCGGCGTGACCGCAGCCCCGCTGGCGTGACGCAGCCCCGCCAGCGGACCGCAGCGCACCACGCACGCCTCTGCCGGGTAGTCGGCCCACAGCCCGCCGCGGTGGCCGTCGGAGCCAGGCGACCGGCGAGCTCTCGACGCCGCGGGATCCGGGTCGCCAGGGCGGTTTGGGCCTGCGTTCCAGCGGGTAGATGAGCTACAGAGCGGCTCTGACCTGCGGGACCGCGGTCGATCCGGATAGACGGGAATCGTCTGGACGCCTCGCACGTTGAGGCAGATAGCGCACTGTCTACGGGCGGTGTCAGAAAGTTATGCCTGCGCAGCCGTGCGCGCTGGCTTTCGTCGTGTAGAGTTCTCCTTCGTCGCCCACCGAGCTTCACAACGAGCTCGATGTCGCGCAGGACCAGATCTCCTCCGAGGGGGCACAGACCCCCCGAGGAAACGGGCCGCGGACGGTGCGATATGGTTGAGAAAGTGGCAGTCGCCGGTTAGCCGGGTGGTAAACCCGCATAGACCGGAGCGGTTTGACACAATCCCGCCGAAGCTCGTAAGGTAAGCACCACTCGACAGCTTCTCAAAAAGCTTTCAGAGTGTGTACTTCCTGGCAGGAACCGGTTCAACCGGTGTCAAATCGCAGCGAAAACCGCGATTTGACACCGAACGAACAGGCCGGTAAGTTAAAGAAGCACCAGAACGGAACGAAAAACAAAAGTTCTGGTTGCGCCTGCTCCTTG